>OMJA01000001.1 GCA_900299245.1 Nitrospiraceae bacterium
CTCTGCGGCGGGTTCAACGGCAACATCGCGCGCAAGAGCGTGGAATTCGTCCGGCAGTGCGAAGCTCGAGGGCTTCAGGTCAATCTCAGCATCGTCGGCCGCAAGGGGCGGGATTACTTCCGCCGGCGGACCTGGCCGATCCGGCAGGAGTGGACCGGGGTCTTCGACAAGCTCAGCTTCGAGCATGCGCTCGATATCGGCGGCGATCTGACCGACAATTTTGTGAAGGGGACCTTCGACGAACTCTACGTCGTCTACAACGAGTTTAAGTCGGCTATTCAGCAGCGGGTGATCGTCGAGAAGCTGTTCCCTGTCGATGCGGCGGCCGAGTTCGGTACGGCTCAGGCGGAAGCGACGACGGGCGGAAGCTATCTGTATGAACCGGACGAAGCCGACCTGCTGAATGTGCTGGTGCCGAAGCATTTCCAAGTGCAGGCCTATCGCATTTTGCTGGAGTCGGCGGCAGCGGAGCACGGCGCGCGTATGGCCGCAATGGACGGTGCGACGCGGAATGCCGGCCAACTCATCAAGAAAGTGACGCTGTACTACAACAAGACCAGGCAGGCCGCGATTACGAAGGAACTCATGGATATCGTCGGCGGCGCAGAAGCGTTGCAATAGTCAGTTACGTTGAAGAAGGAGTCAGCCGTGAGCACAGGAAAAGTCGTACAAGTCATCGGGCCCGTGGTGGACGTGGAATTTCCTCCCGGCCAATTGCCGAACATCTACAACGCGCTGAAGGTGACCCAGGAAGAAAACAAGGCCGCCGGTAAGCCGGCCGTCAAGATCACGCTGGAAGTCGCCACGCACCTTGGTGAAAACCGGGTCCGTGGAATCGCCATGTCGACGACCGATGGTCTCACGCGCGGGATGGATGTGCATGATACCGGCGCTCCGATTTCAGTGCCGGTCGGACGCGAGACCCTCGGACGTCTCATCAACGTGCTGGGTGAGCCGGTCGATGAAAAGGGGCCGATCAACTCCAAGAAGTCCTATCCGATTCACCGCCCGGCCCCGAAGCTGGAAGACCAGGATACCAAGACCGAAGTGCTCGAGACCGGCATCAAGGTCGTGGATCTGCTGGAACCGTACAGCAAAGGCGGAAAAGTCGGACTCTTCGGCGGAGCCGGCGTCGGGAAGACCGTCATCATCATGGAACTGATCAATAACATCGCGTTGCACCACGGCGGCTTCTCCGTGTTTGCCGGCGTCGGTGAGCGGACCCGTGAAGGGAACGACCTCTGGCACGAAATGCAGGAGTCGAAAGTTATCGACCCTGACGATTTCACCAAGTCGAAAGCTGCCCTGGTTTATGGTCAGATGAACGAGCCCCCCGGAGCCCGACTCCGTGTCGCGCTGACCGGTTTGGCGGTCGCTGAATTCTTCCGCGATGAAGAAAATCAGGACGTGCTGCTGTTCGTCGACAACATCTTCCGGTTTACTCAAGCCGGTTCCGAAGTGTCGGCGTTGCTCGGCCGCATGCCCTCCGCCGTCGGATATCAGCCCACTCTCTCGACTGAGATGGGGCAGTTACAAGAACGTATTACGTCGACCAAGCGCGGTTCGATCACGTCAGTGCAAGCCATCTATGTGCCTGCCGACGACTTGACCGACCCGGCCCCGGCCACAGCTTTTGCTCACTTGGACGCCACGACGGTGTTGTCACGGCAGTTGGCTGAGTTGGGAATCTATCCGGCCGTCGACCCGTTGGACTCCACGTCGCGTATTCTCGATCCGCAAGTGATCGGGGAGGAGCACTACAAAGTGGCTCGCGGTGTGCAGTCCGTGCTGCAGCGATATAAAGACCTTCAAGATATTATCGCGATCCTCGGTATGGATGAACTGTCCGAGGACGACAAAATGGTCGTGGCCCGCGCGAGGAAGATCCAACGGTTCCTCTCGCAACCGTTCCACGTTGCCGAGGCATTCACCGGCTCGCCTGGAAAATATGTGAAGCTGAAGGACACGGTCCGCAGTTTCAAGGAAATCCTTGAGGGCAAGTATGACCATCTGCCGGAACAGGCGTTCTACATGGTTGGCCCGATCGAGGAAGCCGTGGCGAAGGCCGAAAAGATGGGTGTAAAGGTATAAGCGCACATCGGCAGGGTGATCTCCTGCTCGCTGACCGCGCACGGTGATACAGTGCTCGGTCAATGCGCGCAATCGAAATCAGCCCAGCCGACTGTGCATCGGTTGGTGGGAAGAGGAAGAAAAGAATGGCGGGAAAGATTCTCTTAGAGGTTGTGACTCCGGAAAAGCAGCTGCTGAGCCAGCAGGTGGATGAAGTCATCGCGCCTGGTTCCGAAGGCGAGTTCGGAGTCCTTCCCGGCCATTGTTACTTCCTCTCAGCGCTGCGCATTGGAGAGCTTCGGTATCGTGTCGGCGATCAGACCAACCATATGGCGATCCTTTGGGGTTATGCGGAAGTTACTCCCACCAAAGTAACCGTCATGGCTGAGATTGCCGAAAAGGCCGAAGATATCGATGTGAATCGCGCCCAAGCGGCGGTGGAAAAGGCGGAGCAGCGCCTGAAAGCCGGCGGACTGCCATCCGAGGTCAAAGAAGCTGAAATCAGTCTGGAAAAAGCCCGTCTCAGAAAGAAGATTGCCGAACGCGCCAAAAAGCCTAGCCACGTGTAACCTGCTCCCTCCCCTTCAAGGTCTTCTCAGTATCACATCTGATGATGTTGATGTCCCAGTCGTCTTTTGTTGGCCGCAAATTCTATTGATCATCCGGTTCTTTCTTAATCCGAATAGAACGGGCAAGAACCGAGTTGAACGGAATAAGGTCTGGAGACCCCCTACCCACCTTTGTGTCACAGACAAAGCGTGCGGGGAGTGACATCCTTTCAGCAAGGACAGTTCATTCACTCAGTGCAAAGGAGGAGTGGGGATGGGGACTACACATACCGATACAGCCGTCATTATGTATGCAGATGTCGCGAAGGAGCTTCGAAGATCGGAACGCGTGACGGTGTGCTGTCATCTGACGTATTCCGGGTTTACAGAGGACACGCTCATAGTAGGGGAAGGCACCGCCGTCGATCTATCGAAAGAAGGCGTCGGGATTGTAGGGAATCAGCCGGTAGAGCCCGGGATGCGGCTGACTCTCTGCCTGGCGTTGCCCGATACCGAGGGACCATTATTAATCGACGAAGTCTGTGTGAAATGGGTCAAAGGTAGCCGATTCGGTGTTGAATCAGTCTTGATCGATCGCCGGTCCCGTCTTCGACTGGACCATTTCCTTTTATATAAATAACTCTCTCCGCCGGCTGGACGGGACAGAATTAGTCTTCGGGTGAAGATTTGAGACGTGAACGAAAAAGCTTATCTGGTAAATAGAAAACGGAAAACGAAGTTGCTGTCAGTCAACGGCATAGGAAAATGTGAGCGCTGACGACCCTTGATTAGTTTCGTGGATGAAGGTGACCGGACGATACAGTGACAACGAGCACTATGACGCAGGTCATGACGATGTCTTTCGCTGTAGCCGGTATTGATTTTCAATAGAGGCTTCAGTAGCTTCCTTCTCATGCAAACAGAGTTTGTAGTGACGGCCGGGGAACAGCCAAAACGACTGGATGTCTTTCTCGCGAATCATGAGCGGGACATCTCGCGTTCCGCCCTGCAGCGGCTGATCGAGCTTGGTCGCATCCGCATCAACGAGCAAGTGGTGAAGCCAAGCCAGAAAATCAAGCCGGGCGACCGCATAACCATGGATGTGCCGAAGCCTGAACCCCTGGCACTCAAAGGGGAAGCCATTCCTCTTGAGGTGCTGTACGAAGACGACAGTCTGCTGGTTCTGAATAAACCCTCCGGTATTGTCGTGCATCCTGCTCCTGGGAATTGGACCGGAACTCTCGTGAACGCGCTCCTCCATCATTTTCAAACGTCGGGTGGAACAGTCTCGACCATTGGAGGAAAAGAACGGCCGGGTCTTGTGCATCGTTTGGACAAGGAAACGTCCGGCGTCATGGTGATTGCCAAGACGGATCAAGCACATCGACACCTCGCCGCGCAGTTTAAGGAACATACGATCACGCGCGTCTATGAGGCGCTCATCTGGGGCGTTCCGAAAAAGGGTCATGGGCTCATCGAACTGGCGATCGGAAGAGACACCAAAGAGCGGAAAAAGATATCGACCAGGACGACCAGTCCACGAGAATCCGTGACGGAATATCAGGTGGATCAGCGGTACGGAAAGGTTGCCGCTCATGTCCTCCTCTATCCCCGGACGGGTCGAACCCATCAGCTCCGTGTGCATCTTACGTCGCTGGGGCATCCGATTCTCGGCGATCCGACCTATGGAGGGCGAAAAGTCTGTTGTATCGATGACGTCGAGATTCCGCGAGTCATGCTCCATGCAAGAGCGCTAGGGTTTACACATCCGACAAAGGGGGAACGGCAGGAATTCACCAGGCCATTTCCCAGCGATATGGAAACGATTACCCAGGCGCTTGAGCGAGTAAGATCTTCCCACATGGCATCGAAACGTGACGGAAAGCTGTCCATCTCGTCAGTGTAGTGTTGAGAGGGTACGCGTATGCAGACTGCAGATGTGCTCGATGCGATCGGTGGCCTTTCGGCCCAGTTGAAGGCCTATGCTGCGAAGCTACCCCCGATTGTCCATCTTGCGGCGGTACCGACCGGAGTCAAACCGAAGATGGAAGCTGTGGATGAGTATGAAGAGATTGTCTCACGTATCCGCGGACTGAGCGCTGGAACTCCCTACAAAGGGCTGAATGAATCGTTTATTGCGTCGTTGGAAGCCTTTGAGGTTGGAAATCTGCTCGGCGCCGTTCAGCCTTTACTGGCTGTTCTGGATCATGTGGAGCGCATGCAACGGGATAAGGAGATCGAAGTCGGGCGGATTGACGAGAAACGTGTCCTGGAATACCGTACCGCTCTCCATAAGATACTTCCAGGGAACAAGCCGGAACTGGATGGCTCTGGACGTGGAATGTAGCCCAGGGACAGGCTTTCTTAATTTCAGTCGAATCCAATCAGTCCGGCCCAGGTGAAAGAAAGCTGTCTCGTTACTGAGCCGGTGTGCCGCTTCGTCAGTGTCCCATTTTAGGGCCAGCGGCGTTCGCTCCTTCACTGACCAGCAGGAAGCGAACCGTGGATCCACAGTGGGGGCATTTTGCCCGGACGGTTTCGACATCAATAAATTCGAACTCATTCTGCTTAAGCCACATTAATTGGAAGCACTTGGGGCAGCTACGGACTTGCGTTGACATCGGTTTCCTCGTACACTCCAA
>OMJA01000002.1 GCA_900299245.1 Nitrospiraceae bacterium
ACCCTCCATTTTCACCCCCTGCAGCAGCCTGTCATGCAACATGATTTCCGAGGCTCTCATTCTGGCAAAATCAGCAACATCCAATCGATTTTATCCGTCGTACCTTTTTGGATGTGATACTTCACATCGATATCGACTCGCAGCGCCGTCGGCGGCAACGGATCTCCGTGTCGATCGACAAGCACAGCTTCCGGCACCAGACTGACCGTCCGACCATCGATCTGGAACGTCCTCTCATAGATCGAGGTCACTTTCCCTGAGGGATAGCTGGCCACGCCTGCAGGAAGCGACGATTCGTCAGCCCGCACACTTTCGACTCCAAAACTCATTGCTGAGCCGATCATGAGAACCATCGCCATGGGTATGCCAACCCAAGAGCGCAGAACTTGTGACCGATATGCGTTACGTTTCATGACCGTCATGCTCCCTTCCCAATCTCTTGGGCCTCATCACTCATGCCGCATCTCTCGCTATAGTGATCGGCGCTGGCAGGTGTCAGACCCCATGAACAGACAGTCAAAGGTTGCGATCACGTGACTGGTAGAGCCATTCGCAGCGTTGGCTGCTGTGCAATCGACTCGATAGAAATAATCCTTTGTGTTTTCATCGCTACCCGCCCGCTGCTTGCTGTAGAGAAAATCGATATCGCCATTCACCACATAATTGTTCACATTCATGATTAAATTGGGAACGTTGCCGGCACCGACTGCAATATCCGGATTATTTCGCATGGCAATGGGCGCCCCATTGATCTCCTGGCTCAAAATCGCAGCATTCGCGGCGGGAACCGGACCAGCCGGAGCGATCAGGGCAGCAGGAACCGCGCCGGGATCGATCGACTGCTGAATGACATTCACCGCCATGCCGACACAAGCCTCTGCGGCATCAGTGCCTTCCTCCACCATCCTGATCGAACCGGCCATCGAGTTTTCCAAACCGGTCATGGTGAGAGCCGCCACACCGAGACTCCCTGTCATGAGCATCATGATCATCACCGTCATAAACGACGTGCCTCGTTCATCGAAGCCCGGCAAGTCCTCTCTTCCTTCTTGAGTCCGGACTCTATCAACCTGTCCCATAGTTATGACCTCAAGTTTCGAAGTTCGACCGTGCGAGCCTGAACCCGCCTGCGAATCTGCAGATAGGCCTGCTGTTGAGCCGGCGTCGCATTATCGCCGAGCGCAAAAACCCCGGTCGCATGATTGTGATCGCTCACATTGGTAATGGCGTTATTGTGCGACGCCGTAGTCACCGTGCCTTCGCCCATCCCCTGATCCACTTGTATTTGCCGGGCAACAATCGACACTTGAACCATGCGGATTTTTGCCGGCGTCATGGTTGCACCAAACGGCGCCGCCGTACCGAACCAATTTCTATTCGTCACAAAGTCCGGTGTATCGAAGATATTATTCCCGTTCAGATCATCGATCTGTCCATCGGCATTCCCTGAATTGATGATGGGGCTGCAGCCGTCACAGGCATATTCCAGTTGAAGATCCTCAACTCCGTCCATAATGGGCACGCAATTCGCGTTGGCCTGATTGCAATTCGGCGCTGTACCCGGCAATACCAGCGCCGCCGGGACCGCTCCCCGAACAAGACAAGGCGCTGCCCCCTGACAGAGATTCAACGCATCTGGAGGCGGAATCACCTGATACGTGATGCATTGCACCAGATACACCTGAGTTCCGGTGCCAAATGCCGTCGGTCCTTGAATCGCCGGGTTAATAGTTAATCCACCGACATTTGCCGCCTGGATAACAGAGCTGGCCGCACCGCCCAGCGACACGACATTTCCCGGCAATGCGAGAATTCCGCCGGGTATCGCGTTACCCATTCCTGTGGTGGCGTTCGCCGGCATTGGAATATTCGTAATGGGCACATTCGGTCCTCCGATGGTCCCGGCCGGCGGCACAAACACCTGCCACAATGGACCCACCGCTGTGATCGAATTCGTCATCGGAACAACCATCGAAATAGAGTCCGGACCGAAATCGGCACCGGCCGGATTATTGTCCACCGGCACAAGTGCAGACGGCGTCCCATTGATGTGACAGCCGCCGACAGGCGTCGTGAGTCCCTGCATGCCAAACCCAGCCAGCTTGAGATCAGCCGTGATCATGTCGAGAGCATTCCGCGCTGTGGCTTGTGTGTTTCCAACCTGGCCGCTGATCCTGGTGGTCTTCTGACTGACGGTCAAGGCTCCGAAACCAGCCGCAAGGAGCGCTGTGGTCATCATGGTCGCGACCATGACCTCGGTGAGCGTAAAGCCTGCCTGGGGATGGTTCCGGACCTGCGCTTGTGTCGTCATATCGTTCACCTAATTCCTCTCACACCGCTTACCCGACTGGCGCGCTGATTATTATTCAGGCACAACAAGCGTTTGAAAGGCGACGGTTCTGGCCCGTTGTCCCGGACCACGGTCGTTCCAATTCAGCCGCACAGTGACCTGCATCGCCCCAGATCCCGCCGGAGCCACCGGGGTCGACGTCACCTGGCCAACCGCATTCACCAGGTTCGAGCCCAGAACTCTCGCCCGCCATTGTGTGCAATCACCCTGAACCGTTTGTGTTACCTGTAGTTTGGTAATCGGCGGAATACCGAACGGCGGCGGGGCAGGCATTCCTCCTGCTAGACAGTTTCCGGCACCAGTCGTATCGAGGTTGTTGTACGCCCATGCATACCGCCGGTTGTTCTGAATCCGTTCCATCATGTCGGCCGCAACATTCGTCACAATCGATAAATCGTTTGCATCCACGTTCTTGCTGAAAGACACACCCTGCATCGCTGCCATACCCATCACACCCACACCGAGAATGGCCGCCGATACCAACACTTCCACCAATGTAAATCCCTTCTCGTTTTCTGCTTTCATGATTTGTCCAACCTTTTTACTCGTCATGATGTGGCATTCAATACACAGGGATTGATGGCCTGCCGACACCACGTCACCTTCCCCGAAGGCGCGAGCGAGATCGTATAAATCAGGCTGGGATCGCGCTGACTTTGAATTTGAATGGTTTGCGAGGCTAATGGTGTCGTGCTTAAGCCCCGTGGGGTGAATCCGATCGGAGTAACCGGCAAGGGTAATACGAATCTCACAGTGGGAGGAAATGTCTCCGCCCCGAGAGGGGCCGTGAACGTCACTTGATCGCGGTCTACCGGTACACTTGCTGGAGTCGCCACAATCATTGCATTCCGGCTGATCGCAGCGGAACGGGCCATTACGAGACGGTTATACAGCGTGGTTGTTGTTTGATAGAGTTCGTATTTGGCATACATGAACATAAAATTCGGCACGGTCAGCGCTGCAGCAATTCCCACAATGACAACCACGACCATGATTTCAAGAAGCGTAAATCCGCCTTCTTGAAATCGAATCCTGCTGAGCCTGTTAGATCTAGCGTGCATCATGGCACCCCCAACCGAGCAAGGGGCATGCCGTTGATCAGACCCTCTTCCCTGCACGTAACCACTTGTTTTCTCAATGCTCCTCTATAACGACATTCGCCCGATGGTGGCCGATTTTCGCGCAATGGGCCGACAAAATTTGGCGAGACCTCCGCACAATCTCGCACTGCCACCCACAACCCATCATTGGCACTTTGGGCAAAGAGGAGCAGATAGTCACCGAATGGCTTAGTATTTATGGCGGATGAAGGAAGAGAAGGGGATACGCTAAACAGGTCGCAAGGGAAGGATGCGCGTGAGAACAAGAACTGACTTCTGGCACTGGTCTGACGAGAAAACCTGAAGCTGCTTTCTATTTGACTGCCACGGCACGAACTTGCCGATACGTCGTTACACCTTCCACTACTTTCTGAATCCCGTGCTGGAGAAGTGTTACCATGCCCTCATGCCTCGCCACACTGGCCATCTCCGCCGTCTTGGCGCGGGACTGAATGCATCGCTTCATCTCATCGGATCCGACGAGCAATTCATGCAACGCCATCCGCCCCTTGAACCCACTCTGATTGCAGCGCTCACATCCACATGCTCGAAAAAACGTGAGGTCGGGTGAATACGTGACTCCGATTCGTTCCCAACTGTCCGCTCCGTACGCTTGAACCAGCTCGTCAAATTCCCTTTGATCCGGATGGTAGGCTTCTTTGCAATGCGGACAGAGGCGTTTACACAACCGCTGAGCCAGGACACCCAGCATTGCATCAGAAAAGTTAAAAGCATCGCACCCCATATCCAATAATCTTGTCACCGTCTCTACCGCACTGTTGGTATGCAACGTACTCATCACCAAATGGCCCGTGAGTGACGCTTCGATGGCGATGTCCGCCGTTTCTTTGTCGCGCATTTCGCCGATCATAATCACATCCGGATCAGCCCTCAAAAACGCTCGCATGGCCACAGCGAAGGTAAAACCGATCTTGGAATGTACCTGCACTTGGCGAAGTCCTTCCTGCGTCAGTTCGATCGGATCCTCCGCCGTCACGATCTTGCGCTCATCGGTATTCACCTGCTTCAAGACTGCATGCAATGTCGTTGTCTTTCCAGACCCGGTCGGACCCACACAGAGGAAAATGCCTTGAGGGCGCTCAGCCAAATCCTTTACCGTTTGTAAAACTTCCGGCAAAAACTCCATGGCCTCCAACGGCATGGGTGTCTTCGCCGTTAAAAGCCGCAAGGTAACATCCTCATTTTCACCAGCCGTCGGAAGCGTCGCTACGCGCAGCTCAAGATCCCGATCTTTGGCAAGTCGATGGCGAATCTTGCCATCCTGCGGCTTGCGTCGTTCCGCAATATCCAGATTGGCCATAATCTTGATGCGTGACACCACTGCCCGCCGATAGCCGGAGGGAATGCGCATATAGGGGAAACAGGTGCCATCAACACGGAACCGTACCGCCGTGTCCCGTCCGGCCGAATAGGGCTCAATATGAATATCGGAAGCCCCCAGCCGGTCCGCCTCGGCAATCAAATGGTTGGCCAAACGTACAATCGCGGAATCGTGTTCTGTAATCTGCGTTTCTCTGCCTTCCACCTCGCTTCGAACCTCGCGGACGAGTTCCCCGAGAATATCGGCGATTGCTCCTCGAGTCGTCTGTTCCGAATAGGCAAGCAACCACTGTTCAATATCACGCCGTAGGCCAACCGCGACCCGAACCGTCTTTCGGGGAAACGCCCGCTGTATATCCAGATCCTTCTCCAAATCCTGCGGATCCGCCCTCAGAATCTCCACCGCCGTTCCTTCTTGCGCAATCGGCAGCCACGCGCTCTTCCGAAGATACTCGACGCGCAGATTTCTCAGCAGAGTTCCATTGACCACGACCCGTTCATCGTACGCCACAAAGGGACAACCAAAATACTCACTCAGCACGGCGCCAAAATCCGATTTGGCAACGTGATAGATGTCAAGAAGGAGTTCCTCCAGATCAACGCCTTGCTTTCGCACGACCTCAAACGCCTGCTCCATCTCCTCCTGACTGAGCACACCTCGCACTACGAGCATTTGAAGCAATCGGCGGTCCCGTTCCAACCTGCCAGGCACAACCTTTCTGAGGGAATCTTCGTGTTTCACAGGCCGGTTTATACCGAGCAGATTTGCATCGAGATCTTGCATCATCTCTCCCTCTCTGCCGACTTTCATCATTCGTAACGGACCATCCATGTGCCTGGCGCTCGCACGACAACCGGAATCCCGCGAAACAATCCTCTGCCCATTTCATAGTCGTACCACACCTCCATCGTCGTTCCGGGACTGGCCGACGTAATCGCCCCTTCCGCGGCGACGGCGCCAAATACTCGTGTAGGGCGATCGATCGTAATGTTCCCGGTTGCGTAGAGGGCTCCGTTCAAATGAATACCTGAGAGTTGGACTGAAGTCCGGCTTCCTGCAGTCCCGTTTCCCCCTGAGGGAGGGCTCAATACCGACAAGGACTGTCCGATTGCAGAGGGACTCAGAATGACATGGCCCTGAACGACAAGAACC
>OMJA01000003.1 GCA_900299245.1 Nitrospiraceae bacterium
ACGCCGCCGTCAACGTCGTCTTCCCGTGGTCCACGTGCCCGATCGTCCCGATGTTTACGTGCGGCTTCTTCCGCTCAAATTTCGCCTTCGCCATAACCTACTCCCTCCCTCTACACCAACTGGACTCTAAGATTATTCACCACGATATTTGGCAATGATCCCGTCAGCAATCTGCCGAGGAACCTGATCATAGCGATCAAACTCCATACTGTAGGTCGCACGACCCTGCGTACGAGAGCGAAGGTCTGTGGCATACCCGAACATCTCGCTGAGCGGAACAGTTGCTTCAATAGCCTGAGCACCCGCTCGCACCTTCATGCCCTGAACTTTTCCGCGGCGACCATTGAGATTACCGATGACATCCCCCATGAAGTCCTGCGGAACCAGCACCTCAACCTTCATGATCGGCTCAAGCAACACCGGGTCAGCACGCTTACAGGCATCGGCGAAAGCCATAGAGCCGGCAATCTTAAATGCCATTTCATTGGAGTCAACATCGTGATACGAGCCGTAGGTCAACGTCACACGTATATCGCGCAATGGATACCCGGCTATCACACCGGCATCCAGACGTTCCTTAACGCCCTTTTCCACGGCCGGAATAAACTCTCTCGGGATCACACCGCCGACAATCTTATTGACAAACTCAAACCCCTTGCCCGGCTCAGACGGCTCAACCGTAAGAACCACGTGACCATACTGCCCGCGACCGCCGGTCTGCTTGACATACTTTGATTCCGCCTCAGCAGAGCGACGAATGGTTTCGCGGAATGCCACTTCCGGCTTACCGACGTTCGCCTCAACTTTGAATTCACGGAGCATTCGATCGACGATGATCTCGAGATGCAACTCACCCATACCGGCAATAATCGTCTGCGCCGTCTCTTCATCCGTCCGCACTCTGAAGGAAGGATCCTCCTGGGCCAGCTTCTGAAGCGCGAATCCCATCTTCTCCTGGTCGGCCTTCGTCTTTGGTTCGATCGCCATTGCGATAACCGGCTCAGGAAACTTCATGACTTCCAACAAGACCGGCTGCTTTTCTTCAGACAGAGTATCGCCGGTCGTCGCTCCCTTGAGACCGACAGCCGCACAGATATCTCCGGCATATGCCACGTCAATCTCTTCACGCTTATTCGCGTGCATCTTCAGCAAGCGACCGATACGATCCTTCGTCCCCTTCGTCACATTCAACACAGGAGAGCCAGTCTTCAGGGTCCCGGAATACACTCGAAAAAACACCACCTGACCAGCAAACGGATCCGTCATCATCTTGAAAGCGAGCGCAGCAAAAGGATCGTTGTCGTCCGGCTTCCGCTCAACCTCTTTTCCGGTATTGGGATCAATCCCTTTGACCGGCGGAATATCCAGCGGAGAAGGCAGATAATCAACCACGGCATCCAACAACTGCTGCACACCTTTATTCTTAAAAGCTGAGCCACAGAGAACCGGCGTCACCTTCATTGCAATTGTAGCCGCACGAATCGCCCGCTTAATCTCCTCCTCAGTCAATGAGTGGCCATTGAGATATTTCTCCATGACCTGCTCATCAAACTCAGCGACCGCGTCGATCATTTTTTCACGATATTCATTCGCCTGCGCAACCAAATTCTCCGGAATATCTCCAACGACATATTTAGCTCCAAGCGTTTCGTCGTCGTAGAAGAATCCCTTCATCTTCACCAAATCGACCGTGCCACGGAACTCGGACTCCCGCCCGATCGGAATCTGAATCGGAACCGGGTTGGCCCCAAGCCGGTCAATGATAGACTGGACGCTCGCAAAAAATTCAGCGCCGATTCTATCCATCTTATTCATGAATGCGATGCGAGGCACATGGTATTTATCAGCCTGCCGCCACACAGTCTCAGACTGAGGCTCAACTCCTTGAACCGAATCAAACGCCGCCACTGCGCCATCAAGCACCCGGAGAGACCGCTCTACCTCGATCGTGAAATCCACGTGCCCGGGAGTATCGATAATATTGATCCGGTGATCGCGCCAAAAACAGGTCGTCGCTGCCGCAGTGATCGTAATCCCACGCTCGCGCTCCTGCTCCATCCAGTCCATGGTGGCCGCGCCCTCATGAACCTCGCCGATCTTATGCGTCATTCCCGTATAAAACAGGATGCGCTCAGTCGTTGTTGTCTTCCCAGCATCAATGTGAGCCATGATGCCGATGTTTCTCGTATGTTCTAATGATGTTTGACGAGCCACTTCAATCCCCTAAAAAAACACGCGCCACAGAGCAAGCCGAACTTCACTGCTGCGACTCACCAACAACCCGAAACTGCAAATCGCAGCACGGCTCATCTGCGGCACAGTACGACGCTACCAGCGATAATGGGCAAACGCCTTGTTTGCTTCCGCCATCCGATGTACGTCTTCCCGTTTCTTCACAGAAGCGCCAGTATTATTCGACGCATCCATCAACTCGGCAGCCAAGCGCTCCCGCATACTCTTTCCACCGCGAGTCCGCGAATACTCCGCCAGCCAACGCAGCGCCAAAGACACCCTGCGAGCCGGCCGAATCTCAACCGGAACCTGATACGACGCACCGCCAACACGCCGAGACTTCACTTCGACGATCGGCTTCACATTATCAATAGCCGCCTTAAAAACTTTCAACGGATCATTCCCAGTCTTTTCCTGGATCGCATCGAAAGCCCCGTAGCAGATCCGCTCCGCCGTGCTTTTCTTTCCACCACTCATCAGCGTATTCACAAACTTCCCGACAAGCTTGTCGCGATAACGCACATCAGGAAGGACTTCACGCTGATCTAGGAATTTACTTCTTGGCATGTCAGATACTCTTTCTCGTTATTCCAGAATTTACTTCGGCCGCTTTGCGCCGTACTTGGATCGGCTCTGCTTTCGATCAGCCACACCGACTGCATCGAGAGCACCTCGCACCAAGTGATAACGCACACCGGGAAGGTCCTTTACACGACCACCCCGCACGAGCACGATCGAGTGCTCCTGCAAATTGTGACCGACACCGGGAACGTATGTCGTCACTTCCATTCCGTTCGTCAACCGCACGCGAGCGACTTTGCGCAACGCTGAGTTCGGCTTCTTCGGAGTCGTCGTATAGACACGGAGACAAACTCCGCGCTTCTGAGGACAACCCTTGAGCGCCGGACTCTTCGTCTTTGCCTTGACGAGATTTCGCCCTTTTCTCACTAACTGATTGATTGTCGGCATCGTGTTCTAACCCTTATCGATTTCAAAAATCCAACCGGCTTCTTCCGCAAAGCCGTCGGATTATAGTGATGCAATTATCGCCTGTCAAGTCGCCCCAAGAACATTCGGTTTTCCGGCGAAATCATGAGCGAGCCACACCATCACCGGTGGTCGATGCAGCACGTTCTTGTCCGATTTCACCGCCACCCACGGCAGCCGTTACGGCTGCTGGAGCGGCCTTTTCGCTGATGACGAACGTATCGCGATACTCCTCGAATCCGGCTCCGGCCGGAATCAAGCGACCGACGATAACATTTTCCTTCAGTCCAAGAAGGTTATCTTCACGTCCATTGATGGCCGCTTCCGTCAAGACACGCGTCGTTTCCTGGAACGACGCCGCGGAAATAAAGCTATCAGTGGTTAACGCTGCCTTAGTAATACCTAGGAGAACTGGCTTACCAAGAGCGGGCGTGCCGCCCTTCTCCAACACTCGCTCGTTCGCCTTCTCGAACAAAGCTTTGCTCACCTGGCTGCCGGGGAGAAATTCCGTGTCGCCCGGATCTTCGATGCGCACTTTGCGCAACATCTGGCGCACGATGATTTCGATATGCTTGTCGTTGATCGTCACACCCTGCAACCGGTAGACGTCCTGCACTTCGTCCACAAGATATTTCTGGAGCTCATTGGGCCCGAGCACATCGAGGATATCGTGCGGATTGGCGGACCCGTCCATCAGCGGCTCACCGGCCCGCACCCAATCACCTTCGTGCACATTGACATGCTTACCCTTAGGAATCAGATATTCCTTTACATCGCCCATCTTGTTATCGACCAGCACCTTTCGCTGTCCCTTCACGAATCCACCGTAAGATACTTCGCCATCGATTTCGCTGATGACAGCCTGCTCTTTCGGCTTACGCGCTTCAAACAGCTCGGCCACACGCGGCAGACCGCCGGTGATGTCCTTGGTCTTCGTAGTTTCGCGCGGGATCTTTGCCAACACGTCCCCGGGATGCACCGCCGCACCCTTTTCAACAAAGATATGGGCGCCGACCGGCAGAAGATAGCGGGCCACATTCCCGCCCGCCGCAACCTTGGCCGTCTTCCCGCCCTCATCCTTGATCGAAATACGCGGACGAAGCGTCGCACCGGAATGTTCAATGATCACCTTACGAGACAGACCGGTGACTTCATCAAACTCATCTTTCATGGTCACGCCTTCGACGATATCGCCGAACGCAATCCGACCGCCGACTTCAGTCAGGATCGTGAGTGAATAGGGGTCCCACTCGACGAGCTTTTGACCGACGGCAACCTTATCGCCATCGCCAAGCTTGATCTTGGCGCCGTAGACCACGGGATACTTTTCCCGCTCACGGCCGTTCTCGTCGACGATGCCGATCTTGGCGTTACGGCTCATCTTCCCCCTCACGCCTTCCTCGTTCGTGACGGCGATGCCGGGGGTC
>OMJA01000004.1 GCA_900299245.1 Nitrospiraceae bacterium
ACCACTTTGTTCCACATTCTCATGACAATTCCTCCTTCGTTTAAAGTCAGATCACCAATCTAACTCCCCGCCCCTCCAATATTCATTTTGCCTGCAATAAATGTGAATGCATCATTCAGGTTCGTACCCAGAAGCGTGGCACCCGCCACGATCGCGATCGCAATCAAGCCCGCGATGAGGCCGTACTCAACCGCCGTCGCCCCCAACTCTTCATGAACCACTTTGTTCCACATTCTCATAAGCAACTCCTTGGATCGCTCGAAGTAGCCCACCGACTCGAATCTCCCCCCCACCACACAACCCCTACCACCAGTCACGAAAAATACCGTTCACGCGCAAAATTCAATCAATCGCTTGAGGCATTTTCACATTAATTACTGCCTCAATGTTAGGCAGATTGTGCCAGAGAAACAGAACAGCCGAAAGATTACGAAAGACATCGTTGAGATGATATTTAGGCTCTATCAATAACTCTCCAAAGACTCTATTTCATGCATACAGGACCAACCATCGTGCGCTCGAACGATTGAGACACATCCTGACAGCGCGGCAAGATATCTATGACTCGCTGCCCCAAACTCAGTCATCACCGCATGAGAACTCAATAGAAATACAACGCGATGGCCTCTTCGTAGAACAGGGTTCATCCCCAGGCTTTCACAGCACGATCGGCAAAGAGAAAATGGGGTGGGATGACAACTGTCCGGCCACAAGCGATTGACCGGACAATCCGCTCAATCAGATGCGCATTGCATAGTGCTTATTGCGTGGACAAACTAGCTTTTGCACTAAGGTCGAGCGAATCGCCCTGAAGGGCTTCATCGAACAGAGAAGAGTGGCTCCAGAATAGTTGACTCCACAAGCCACCAGACTCTCCTTCCAGCCTTGCGCGCACATCTGAACCGGAACACCCACATCACTGAAGACTTAATTACTCCCTCTTCGACTTTTCACATAGTAGACAGCAGCTTGGGACCGGCGGGTGATCTGGAGGCGCTGAAAGATATTCCGAACGTAATTCTTCACGGTTTTTTCGCTGAGCCCCAATTCCTCGGCGATTTCCTTATTAATTTTGCCGTCAGCCACCAGCGCCAGGACTTTCTCTTGCTGGTGTGTCAGCACATCAAGGTCCTGCTTGTGGCTCGGCGGGGTGAGCCCGCGGAATTTATTCAGCAGCGGCTGCGTCACCGCCGGATCCAGCACTGAACGGCCTTGAGCGACCTCGTGAATTGCCCTGACCAAGGCTTCGGGCCTCACTTCCTTCAACAAATACCCGCACGCCCCGCCGACGACCGCCGCCACGACGGCCTGCTCATCAGGAAACGAGGTCAAGAAGATCAAGCGGCTGTCCGGCGACACCGCTTGAACCCGATGACACATCTCCACTCCACTGCCGTCCGGGAGTCGGATATCCATTACAATGACCTCGGGCTTCAGCCGGCCGGCTTCTGCAACCGCGCCGGCCAGCGTCCCCGCTTCCCCCACAACCTCGATGTCGCCCTTGCGCTCCAGGATCAAGCGGAGGCCCGCCCGAACCACCTCATGATCCTCCACAAGCAATAGCCTGACGACGTTAACCGACTGCACTTTTTCAACTGACATGGTCACCCCCTGAGAATACGCACTTGCACCGTTGTCCCTGCGCCCTTGCCGCTCATTAGGGCAAAGCTCGCACCAATTTTCTTTGCTCTCGCTGCCATATTTCGCAATCCGTGCGAACGGCCTGACCGTGAACGGCTGACGACGGCGCCGCCTACACCGTCATCTTTGATCTCCAACACGATTGCCCCCTCGACTTCTCTCAACGTCACCGTGCACTGCCGGGCCTTGGCATGGCGAACAACATTGCTGAGTCCTTCCCGAATAATTCCCAGAAGCTCAGCCGTCTGCGCTTGATCGAACATCGCGAGCACCCCCAGAGCAATGTCCGCGACAACAGCAATCCCAGCCGCCTCCTCTATTTGCGACAACAGCTGCTGAATCTCTGCTCTCACCTCCTCAGGCGATTTGCGCTGCACCAAGCCTGGATCCATCAAATGCATCCGTAAACCGCGAATCACTGCATTGACACGATCAACCGATAGGCGGATCATTTCTAAACACGAGGTTATGTCCCTTTCATTGCGCAGCAGATCCTGGCACCTATACAGATCCATTCCGAGGGCATACAACATTTGAATGCTGTTATCGTGCAGGTCTCGCGACAGTTGCTCCCGCGCTTCAAGAAACGCTTTTAAACGATTCTGACTTCTCCTCAGCGCCTCTTCCGCCCGGACTCGCTTCGAAATATCAATGGCCCACCCCCCCAATTGCGCGGCTCCATCCGGAGTCGGAGAAAGCGGGAACTTCACCAGCAATTTGACGGAAGCGGCTCTCCCCTTGCCGAATTGTACAACCCGTTGAATCGGGCGCATTAAGCGAAAGACCTGTTTATCGCCTTGGCTCAACAGAGCAAGCTCCTGCGACGCGACCAGGCCGTCCGTTCCCCCGATGATGGAGGCATTCATCTCTTTCAGCTGACCGACCGTGCGCATCAATTCTTGATTGGCATACGCATACACACCGCCCTCATTCTTGATCCATGCAAACCCCCTGAAGTGTTCCATGAACGAGACGAATTGCGCCTCGCTCCGTCGCAGAGCATCCTCCGCCTGTTTACGCGCAGAGATATCTTCTACTTGCGAGATGAAATAGGCAGACCGTCCGCCCATTTCAGGGATATAGGACACACTCCGTTGTACCCAGACGATTCTGCCGGACTTTGTGATATAGCGCTTCTCTATCTTATAGAAGGTCCGCTGCCCGCTTAACAGCTCCAGCACATGCCCCACATCAGTCATCAGGTCATCGGGATACGTGATGTCCTGAAATCTCATTTGGAGCAACTCTTGCTCAGAATATTCGAGAATCTTACAGAGCGCGGGATTGACTTTCAGCCAACGGCCGTCAACCCCTACCAGAGCCTTACCGATCGGCGCGTGACGGAACGCCTCAGTAAATTGCACTTGGCTCTCAATCAATGATTCCTGCAACTGCTTGAGAAAGCTAATGTCTGTATGAGTACCCAACACGCGCAGCGGCCGTCCTTCCGGCGACCACGTCATGACTTTCCCCCGATCCAGGATCCAGCGATACGCTCCGTCCTTTGTCTTGACCCGAATCTCACTTACATAGATATCCGTCTCTTGGCGGAGATGTCGCTGCATTTCCACCGTCGCCTTGGCGAAGTCATCTGGATGGACACGCCGAGACCATTCCTGCACCGACATACCCTTCGTTTGCGATTCATAGCCCAACATCTGGCTCCAGCGCGGGCTGAATAATATTTCGTCGCTGTCGACATGCCAATCCCACACTCCGCTCTGGCTTCCTTCGAGTGCAAACTGCCAGCGTTCTTCGCTCACCCGCAGCTCTTCCTCAGCTTGTTTTCGATTCGTCACATCGGTATGGGTGCCCACGACGCGCAAGGGACGCCCGTCAGGCAGGCGTGCCATGATTTTCCCTCGCGCTAATATCCATCGGTAGCCGCCCTCCTTGGTGCGCATACGGAATTCCGTCGCATAGGCTGGAGCCTTCCCCGCGAGATAATCCATCAGAGCTTGCTCCGCCTTCGCCACATCCTCAGGATGAATCAGGGCCCTCCAGGCCTGATAGGTGTTGTCAATCTCGGCATCCGTATAACCTATGATGGCCTTCCAGCGGGGTGACAAATAGGCTCGTCCATCAATCGGACACCAATCCCACACCCCGTCCTGGCTGCCCTCAAGCGCAAATTGCCAGCGCTCTTCGCTCATGCGCAGGGCGGCTTCTGCCTTGACCATCTCCGTAATGTCACTTATGGTTCCAACGACTCGCTTGGGACGCCCATCGGGGTGGCGAGTAATGATTTTGCCTCTCCCAAGAATCCACCTGTACTCGCCGCTTTTTGCGCGCATCCTGTACCGTGATTCATACCGCGATGATCGGCCCTCAAGATAGGCCCGCAGGGCATCTTCGACGTCCCCCAGATCATCGGGATGGACTAAGACGTTCCACCCGGCGTACGAATTTTCGATCTCGCCCTCGTCATAACCCAGCATGTTCTTCCAGCGCGCGGAGAAATAGATCCGATTCGTATCGGGCTCCCAATCCCACACCCCGTCCTGGCTGCCTTCGATGGCGAAGGCCCACCGTTGCTGCGCCTCGACAAAGGCTACCTCTAAGCTTTTACGCTCGGTAAAATCTGTCAGCGTCCCGACCATCCGTAGCGGTGTTCCTGCTTCATTTCTCACCATCACTTTTCCGCGATCCAACACCCATCGTTCGTTGCCATCTTGGGTACGCACACGATACTCGGCCACAAAGCTGTTCGCCTGCCCATCCAGATGACGCTGCATGGCGCTCTCCACGTTGTTCCTATCGTCAGGATGGATGCAGCTTATCCACCACTCATAGGTCGGCTCAATCTCGCGGGGTTCATACCCCAGTATTTCATAGTAGCGTTCCGACAGATACGAAGTCCCCGACTCAAAATCCCAATCCCACACTCCATCTTGACTGGCCGCTAAAGCAAACTGCCAGCGCTCTTCGCTCAACCGTAAGGCCGTCTCCGCGCTCTTGCGGCTGCTGACATCATAATGCACGGCCATCATCCATAATGGAGTGTCCATCTCGTCACAACAGACATTGACGGTAAGATCGCCCCACCATATGCTGCCGTCTTTCCGCACATATCGCATTTCCAGACGAAACCCATGAGACTCCCGCTTGAGAATCCGCTCAATTTCCTGCTTACTTCTCTCGCGATCCTCAGGATGGGTGAGGTCTAGGATAGTCATGGTGAGCAATTCATCTTCGCGATACCCGGACATCTCGCAAAATCGCCGATTCACCCTGATGTAGCGCCCGCTGAGATCAGCCTGGGTATATCCCACGGACATGACTTCAAACGCAGCCTTAAATTGAGCCTCTGCGCTTCGGAGCGCGTGCTCGGCCTGCTTCCGATCCGTAATATCACGGGAAAAAACGATGACTCCTTCGATCCGGCCGCCTGATCCGACATAAGGGATTCGATCCGTCTCAGCCCAGCGCTCTTCGCAGTCTGCGTTGTAATACCGTTCGATGATGCCGCGCTTCGGACGACCTGCCTGGATCACTTCGAGGTCAGCGCGATACTGTTCGGCGGCGTCAAACGGAAGCAGATCTTCCATCTGCTTCCCCTCTAACTCCTGGGTGCTGCAACCCAGCACGACCGCCGCATACCAGTTCGCCCGTAGAATTCGATTGGAACGATCCTTATAGAAAATCATGGCCGGCACTGAATGGAACATGACCTCCAACTGTTCCTGAGCAACTTGGAGAGCTTTCCGAGCTTGGACCGTTTCCGAAATATCACGAAGGGTGACTGTCACACCAGTAATCTTTCCCTTCTTATCTATGATGGGCGCGCACACGTACGCCACCCTAACGGTACGCCCGTCTTTTCTCCAGAAACACTCCGTATCAATCGATCTGGATTGACCATCTCGAATCGTCTGATAAATAGGACAGGCATCATGGTGATAGACAGTCCCGTCGGGATACGCATAATGAACGAGTTCGTGCATGCTCTTCCCGAGTAGATCCTCGGCGGTCCACCCCAAGATCGCTGTCACGGCAGGATTCACAAAGGTCGTGTTGCCGCTGGCATCGAGGCCAAACACACCATCGATCATGGAGTGCAGAATTGATTGATACCGCTCCTGCAACTGATCGAGTACTTCGTCGCTCTGCTTGCAGCCACTTTGATCTATGCAATAGCCAAGATACCCGGAAAACGTTCCGTCAGTGCCAAGCACGGGCATCCCGGCATCCACCACCAGTCGGTATTCACCCGTGTAATGGCGAAGGCGATATTCCAGCTCAAACGGACGACGGGAGGCATATGCCTGGCGATATGAGGCCCGACAGGTCTCACGCTCGTCCGGATGAACGAGCGTCCACCATCGATCTCCTCCGGCCTGCTCAAGCGTGTATCCGGTAAATGCCACCCAACTCTCGCTCACCCACTCGCACGGAGAGTCGAGCCCCCCACGCCAGGCGAGCATGCGCGCCCCCTGAGAGGTATGACGACTACCTGGGGCCTCCCCGTTCATATGCGACTCGGCAAAATCTGATGACGGAGGGAATCGCGACATACTTCGCATCACTCCAGCTTATGAACAACTTGAGGGCATTAATCTCTGGAGGAACGTCTCCTATATATCGACACATTTCCTGGCATCTTAAGCACCGCGCAATCCGCCCAGGACCTTTATCCGGTGAGAGACTGGCAGTTCAGAGGAAAAGTTCGTTTATAAACAGAGCGGGAGGTCATACCGAGATTGCCAGGGCTAATGGATCATGAGTCGTGGATTGTCCAGCTACTCGTTGAGCACATGACATCTCAGCTGAGTGATGAGGATTGAAGCGGTTGCTTCCCGTTGTTATCAGTTCGAAGACTTATCGCGCTCCAGGCTTCGAGCACAGCGAAATCCCGTACCGTGCGTCTGCAGTACGAATCCCCCACGGCCCCTGGCCGCAGCACGAATATCGCCGAACGGACTATGCCAAGACCCTCCACGAATGGACCGTACAATTCCCTTCCCCGGCCCTTTCGGATTTCTGTCCGGCATGTCCTTGTAATAGTCCGAATCATACCAGTCCTGTACCCATTCCCTGACACTCCCCGCCATATCCTTGACTCCGAACGGAGAATCACCCAAGGCATGGGTGCCGACCGGATACAACGTATGCGCCCCGTCCCACTCTTGCTCGTAATTAGCACGCTTCAGTGTCGCCGGATCCTTGCCCCAGGGAATCGGCCGCCCATCGACTCCTCGCGCTGATTTTCCCCATTCCGCTTCCGTGGGTAAGCGCTTATTTGCCCACGCGCAGTAGGACTTGGCGTCGTACCAGGTGACCTGGACAACCGGCAGTTGTTCAATTCCTTCGGCCCATTGCAAATTGCCAGCCCCGAATGGGTTGGGCGGATTTCGGTGGCCTGAGTCTTTCACAAACGCCAGCTACCGTTCAGTGGTCACTTCGACCTGATCAATTTGGAATGCGTCAAGATAGATGGAGCGCTGAGGCCATTCATCGGCTCGGCCGGTTCCTTCCGAATTTCCCATTTCGCCCTACCCGCAACACCCTTCAAGAACTGACTCCTGACTACACCCACATCCACACGATCACGCCGGCCACACCAATGATCGCCCACAATACGAGGGCAACAAAGAGATAGAATATGGTGGCATGCCCCTCTGGCACCCGCTCCAAATTGTCGAACCATGCGGCTACCCGACTTATCTGCGGCGATTGCGCGACCGCGCCGTCCATTCCATCAAACTCTTTTATTTGCACCAGAGCAGCTTTCATCGTGGACTCCTTGTATGCAGTTAGTCCGCTCATCGCTTCACCGCCATGACTTTGTTGCTCGCGCGATCGCCGACCGGTGGATCGCTAGGCAACACCCGGTACGACCCGGACACTTCAACGTAGGCTCGTAACCGCTGCTGATCTCGCTGTGACAATCGAATAAATTCGACTCCAAAATCACCGACTCCGATCCACCGTACCGATGCCAGCTCGATATTCACCGGCTCGGAATGACCGTCTAATTTGACCGAGAGCGAGATATAGTCGCCCTTCTTCGCCAGCGGAAGCCCACACATGCGGCACCCCGTCGATGATAAATCCAGAATGAGCCCGTGCGCCTCCGAGTCCGATTGAACCATCATCTCATGCAACACATCTGTTAACACTCGCACTTCAAACCGGTTTCCTTTTCGGCTATCCATGGGGATCCTCCTCTTCACATTGCGGAGCGCGCTTGTCAGCGCGGCACCAAGGTTGTGCAGCGAGAATTCTTTCTTGACGACCGCCGTCACATCTTCGCGACGGATTGCCGTTTGTGGCTTCGGGTCTCGCTCATCCACATACAGAATCACCGCCGCGCGCGGCTCTCGTTCCCTGATACGCTGCAAAAGCTGGGCGCCATCCATGTCGCCGAGCACTGGATTTAGAATCATGACTTCTGGATTACAGCGGCAAAATAAGTCGTACCCACGCTCTCCTGAGGAAGCGAGCCGAACGTCATGCCCTTTCGCCCTCAAGACTCTCCCGAGATCCATGAGCGTAGATGGGATTGGATCCACCACTAAAATGTTTGCCATGATCTCCTCCCTACTCTTTCGCACTAAGTTAATCGCCTAGTGCAATTGAATCCCACAACAGGCTTGCCAACAAGACAACTTAGGCCTCACATCGATTGGTTATTAGGCTCCTACATTAATGCCAAAATAGAGCCTAAAGACTCTTCCCTGCCGTCTACTGAGTACAGTGCCAATCGCGAGAGTCTTTCCATGAATGCTAGTGATCGGCGAAGCCGGCCGCCGGAGAGTCCTTGCTGAAATCCGTAGCCCAATTGGTCAAGACAATCCGCGGGAGAATCAGGTGGTGAGGCGGGGGAATTGAGATGAGACCGGATAATTCGGTCGGCAACGCCTCCTCACGCTCGGTGCGAGGGCATTTTAGGATCACGGCTTGACCGGAATCCTTCCTCCTCAGGAAGCAGGCTGACGACGTCCGCATCCACCGCGATCATTCGGGCGTTTCGTTGGCGCCAGGAGACGTCCACCCAATACCCCCTAATTGCTTGATGAACGCAGGATAGTCTCCAACGGCCATCCCGCCGAAAAGGTAGCCTCGAACATGGATGAGCAGACGATCCAGAGTTCTGATCAACGGCTCGAGGACCAGATCACCGGACGATGGATTCATACGGAGGACGGGCGAAAACTCATCAAGGAAGGACCGAAGGGACGTGAGAGTCTGAAGGATGTCGTCGTGCAATCGTTGTCCAATCGCTTGCCGCTCAGCCAGAAGACTCCTCAGTTGAGATTGATGCTGCTGCAATTGCGCCTCAACAGCTGCGAGCTGCAGAGACCGCCTATATTGTTCAGACAGCGGACCGACCTTGGCAACCAGCGCCTTCACTTCGCTCAGCTGTTCAGCCTCATAACCTCCTCCCCTCTTGGCGAGGGCGATCATGCCGATGAGTTGATCATCATGGTACGCAGGCACGCCGAGGAGCCGTATGAACGACACCCGACCGGATGGCAGGGATCCACAGGCCTGATGCTCCTGCGAGGTATTGTTGGCGAGAAGGACTTGCAAGAAAGACAACACGCGGCCGAATACATTATCGAGACGTACCAACTCGAGGCACCCGGCTGCTACATCGGTCCGCCATACGCTTTCCTCGAACAGGCTGTTCGAGTGCTCCGCTCCGGCAATCCCTTCATGGGCAAGAAGACGCAGGACGCCCGATTCCATGACAATGCCGACCACCCCACACTCGCTCTGCGTGGCGCCCAGTGCCGTTCGCAGCAACTGTGCGCTCGACTCGCGTAAATCCTCGGTGATCTGATACGGCGACTTTGCCACAGGCGCCTGAGACACCTTAGCAGCCTGAGCTCGCAACTCATTATTGACATCGAGAACCGAGAGATGCAGGTCTTCCAAATCCTGACAACGTTGCCGCAACATCGCGAAGGCAGACTCACGCGTGATAGCGGGCAGCTTGTCGTTCATTGGCACTCCTACCCGTGGGCCGCCCCATCTCAGTAGATTGGAAGTGACGTGTTTCAGAGGAATTGAAAAACGTGACCGGATTCGGCTTGTGTATCACCTTGCGACACTCGCCAAGACCCTTTCGCGGACCTCAATTTTGATTATTGATCGTCCCTACCTGAATGTCAGATAAAGTGTCCTGCTCACCCTACGCCATGAGTAGCTCTTCCTGCCTGTTGGACGAAAGCATCCTCACTTTAATGACCCAGGAAACCAGGGCATCAAGCTCACGGGTATTACACGGCTTTACCAGGCAAGCAAAGGCCCCAGTGGCAATCAGCTTGTGTTTGACTCCGGCATCCGGCTGATTCATGAGCACAATGGGCATAAATTGCGAATCTATTTCTTTGAGGTACGACAGCAACTCCAGCCCATCCATATCGAGCAGATCCAGATCGACAATCATCGCGTGATGGCGGTAGGTCACAGCCGTCGCAATAGCCGCCGGGCCCGTATGCGCCACACGCACCCGATAGCCCTTTGCCGTGAATTGATCGCGCAGATCCTGACTCAGCTGTTCGTTTTCTTCGACGATCAGAACTTCCGGCACATGCACTTTCAACGAGTCCATGACTGACCTCCCTTCTCCGCATCATTGCGATGCCAGTCTCACGACACATTGGCGCTTGACTGTTGGGAGAAGTGTTCCACAGACACGGACCGACCGAAAGATGAGTTCCCCTCTACTATTGATTCTATTTAGACTCTCACGAATTTTACGAGCTGGAATCTTTAGAATCTATTAAATATAGGCTCTATAGGCTCTATTGATGGCAGATCGCACGGGGCATCAGCATGACAGGCTGCAGCTAACCACTTGATACTCTAAATAGAATGACGCAATGCAATCTGACCACCTTGCACGCATCGTCTTCTCGGCACTCAACCAATCCGATGGGGATGAACAACCGTCAGGAAGGATAGGCATGTGCAGAACTTGATAGGAGAGATAGGCTGGCCGAGCTATTTCAGCCGTTCGACTTCCTGGACAGCTGCTTCTAACTCATTGATGAGCGGATGCGACCAATGGGCCCGCAACGACTGAATCAATTCCCGATGATGCTGCAACAGGGCGGTCTGCCGCGCGTTGAATCGCCCCCGCACCTCGATCGGCTGCTGACGCATTCGCATGACAATCGTGCGGACACTATGGACCTTACGCGCCAAGGAGACGAGCTTTACGGAATGGGAGGCCTTCGCGAAAGTATGAAGACACCCCAGCCTCCGGCTTGAAAGGAACTCTTTCTGACTGCTCGCCTCTTCAGCGCATCCCTGTAAGATACAGGCCACCTCTTCCCCAAAGCGCTCGCCAAGAGCGAGAAGAGACAGTCTCTCTGCATGGTTAACGACCACATCATACAGCAACGCTGCGATCACCTCGCTTTCAGCTCCTCCGTAATCCGCAACCAGGGCAGCCGTCGCCCAGGGATGTCCGATCAGCGGCATACCCGCTTCTCGCGAGCGCACTTTGGCGTGAAGCTCAATCGCTAAGCAAATCGCATCAACCATGCGACGGGAGCAGCCGGAAGGGCGTGACGCAAGGGAATCAGACAGAGATGGAACAGCTAGGACCGGCAGATCGGATTCTGATGCAGCGTTGACACCGGCCAATACGGACATCTCAGTCACTTCACAGTGTTTGATTCACAGTCAATGCGTTGAGACACTGGCAAATAATGACTGCAGCACTCCAGCAACCCCCAGACGTCGAGCCTCCTGCAGCTCTTCCGGCCGCGCCCGCTCAGTTAACAGAATCGCTTCGGCGTAAGGATCGAGCGCTCGGAGAGACCGCACACAGCTCAATCCATCCATGTCGGGCAAGAGCATATCCACAATCACGAGATCCGGCTTCCGAGCGTGATACTGCTCCAACGCATGCCGTCCATTTACAGCGATCATCGGCTCATGGCCGGCCCGGCGCAGTTCCAAACTGAGCATCTCCTGGGCTTCCAGGGATGCATGTACCACAAGTATTCGCCCCACCCAAACCTCAATGTAAAGATGACTTTCTTCCTATTAAATCAATCATTTGACCTCCAAGAAAGACTCTTTCGGCTCTATTCAGCATGGTATTATGCTCCTAACTGGAGCCTCGCGATCCAGCACTGCATATGTGGAACCGGGAAACACACCAGAGAGAAGCTATCGACTCCAAGACGGAGGGACAAATGACGGGCTTGGCATTCGCTCGGGAGCACGATGTGAATCAGGCACGACAGGCCCTAGCGGCACGGCGCCATCCTGAATAGATGGCTTAAGGCGCACAATGATACCACCCATTAGGTCCCATCGCTGAAAATTGCGCCGGCTCGCTTTCGGATGTGTGTTATGGCATTCGACGCACGAGTCGACGATCGCCAGATCTGCGGCAATACCTTTCGTGTACTCTCCGTCTGAAAAGATGATCACCCGCTGGTCTCGACGGCCACTGAGCTTGATCAGCGCCTCGCTTTCCGCCGCCGTCCTGGGCACATTTGATTTATTCAACGGGCTCATGCCAATCAGGGAGATTTCGAGACCCGTCATTTCACTCGCAGCAGTTTTCACAAACTGGGCCGGCAGCGGCAGGAAATGCGAATCCCCTTCCCAATCCTCTCTCGACTGCAACCCTGCAGGCTTCGTATGCTCGAGGACCTGACGGATATAGGCCGCCCGGAATGCGCCCACCACATCGAGCACAGCGCGCACGGTCAGATCGTAGCCCTGCTCAGCTGCGGCCCGAGGGATCACTACCAGCCCAAGACAGACGACCCCGACCAGGAGCGATAGCGTCCGGGCCGCAGACCGACAGGGGCGGACGAGCGGCCCTGCATGCCTGACGACATCCATCCGCGAGGCTTGCTCTCGCACATGGCTCATGAATCGCTTCGCACCGGCAGGGCTTGAATCGTGCCCAGGCTTTTGGCTTTTTGATTCTTGATGGTCGACGATGAGAGCACACTGGAACGTTCTTCAATATTGGACGGAACGCCCATGTCGCATTGCCCTTGATACAGTCCACCGTCTTCAATCGAAAGACGCGGGGACTGAATCTCCCCCATCACGACACCGGTCCGACGGATCTCGATTTTTTCGCTCGCCATGATGGAAGCATAGACTTTCCCGCTCACCGTCATCGTCCCCACCGAAACAATTCCTTTAATCAGCCCCTGCTCGCCGACAACAAGAGCACCCGATGCGACGATCTCGCCATCCAAAGTCCCATCGATACGCACCATGCCATCGAATTTAACGACACCCTGGAAAAATGCTCCCTTGCTCAGAAACGTAAAGTTTTCATCCGGCGCCCCATCGGGGGCATTTTTGCCAAGCTTCCACATACTGCGTACTCCCTCTCAAGTCGGCACAACAAGCACTCAGCACAATGGCCACACCACTCGCTTTCTCAGGACACTCTCTTGATCGAAGCAGAAGCAGAACCAGCCCCACGAGCATGCACGTTCGACTCCCGGTGCGGCTTTTGACCGCCGGCTTCCATTTCCAAAGCTCCGTTGAGCGCGATTCCTTCTTCAAATGGAGATCACGGAGGCTTTCACACTGGCCGTCACCACAGCAGGGAAAAGCAGCTTGACCTTTTCGGTGGCCACAATATCTCCAGCGACCTTTCCTTTACAGACCACCTCACCCGCCATCACTTTGGCCATCACGACGGCTTCTTCGCCGATGTCCAAATCTCCCTGAGTTCGCATTTCCCCATCCAGGGCCCATCAAATACGCACAATGCCGTTATAGGTGATGGCCCCTTTAATCTCGACGACTCGCCGAAAATGGCGCTGACTTCATTGCTGGCAACTGCCTCCAGACTCACATCGTCACTGTTCTTACCTTGACTCCACATGTTTCTTTCCTCGACTACTGATCGTGACATTAGCCGTCTCAGAGCGCAGTCCGCCCGAGCTCGCCTTCAATGGCAACACGGGCTTTCGCACCACCGCCTCTTGGTATCAGATTCAACGGCCAAGAGGAATCGCAATTAAGACCCATCTCAGATGAGAATTAAGACTGTGATACTTCAAAGTATTTAGAGCCAAAAGATTCTGACGCCGTGCACCGCCTCATAAAGCAGAGTCACTGACCTTCTGTCCGGAAGGCTCCCTCATACGTGATCGACGGCAGCACGCATGTACACGGCCTCTTCGTGACTTCGTACCTCTTACGGCAACGGCTTCTCATCCCACTTTGCGGCTTTCCACTCCCGGACGAATTGTTGAGCCAGCGAAATTTCCTCCCCCGTCATCGATTCGGCCAGCCGACTCTGCCAACGCTCCGCCTCAAGTGAACCTGCAGCCTGAGCCAAAGCGTACCACATATACGCCAACACCATATCCTTGGGGACACCGAGGCCGGAGTAGTACGTCGCAGCGAGATTCATCAACCCCTGCGGTGATTTCTGAGATGCTGCTTTCCGATACCACCGGAGAGCCTCTTGATGATCCCGAGGGACACCGATGCCATGGTGATACATTGCCCCCAGGTTGCTTTGCGCCAACGCATACCCTTGCTCGGCGGACCGGCGATACCAGCGCACCGCTTCGCCGTCATCACGTCCGACCCCCTGCCCCGTGGCATACATCACGGCCAAATTGAACTGGGCAACCGGATGTCCTTGATCTGCCGCGGCGCGGAACCAACGCCCCGCCTCTCGCAGATCTTTTGCGACACCACGCCCGTTTGCATACGCCCACCCGATCCAATCCTGCGCATGCACATACTGCTGGTCGGCAGCCCGCCGCCACCACATCACCGCGGTGCGATCGCTTTGCTCCACGCCATGGCCCTGGAAATACAATTGACCGAGGTTGTACTGGGCCAATGCGTGGCCTTGCTCAGCAAGAGGAAACCATTCCTTGATTGCCCCGGCATAATCCTGCCGTGAAACCGCTTCGTAGCCCTCTTCAAACCCACACCAAGCCACACCACCTCCGAACAGAGGGGTGAGGACCGCCGCAATGAGGACATACCCACTGCACGCTAATTTCGAATGATCCATGTGACAGACAAATCCCGACACACCGCTGTGAACACCAGGCGCTCACGGTGTAATTTTAAGGGATTGTCCCGCTCGAGCGAGTAACGCATTGGGCTCTAAGCGCCAGGTATTTCGACATTATCCAGGAAAAGTCTACGAGACTTTCGAGCAGGATCCACCGCTCAAGGCAGGCGGCACAACCGTAAGGCTATGCATTCACACGCAACGGGAGAAGATCTCCAGACCGGCAGGGGCTGGATAACCGGAGTGTAGCTCAGCGAGAAGATAACGCTCGCTCGATATCGGCAATGATCTGCGGAGACAAGGGATTCAGGCCAGGATCATACTTTCCGATCACCCGTCCCCCACGATCGACAAGATACTTCTGGAAATTCCAGGTCACTCGCCCTCGGAAAGGGCTCTGCTCGGTCAAGTATCGATACAGAGGATGCTGATCCTGCCCTGCGACACTGATTTTTGAAAAAAGCGGAAACGTCAAACTGTACTTCGTATAGCAAAAACTTTTGATCTCGGTGTTCGTCCCCGGTTCCTGATGCCCGAAGTTATTGGCAGGAAACGCCAGAACCTCAAAGCCCCGATCATGATAGCGCTCGTACATTTCCTGAAGCCCGGCGTACTGAGGGGTGTTGCCGCACATGCTCGCCGTATTTACCAACAAAAGGACCTTCCCCTTGAACTGTTCTAAGGCCACCATCCGTCCGTCAATATCAGGCAAAGAGAACTGATAGAGAGGAGCAGCATTCGCCGGAATTACAACCCGAGGTCTTTCGGCAGCCATACCAACGCACGCCATCGAAGTCGCAACCATATAAGTGCCCGCCACTGTCAGCCACAAGGCCAGATTCCGACATCGACCGTTCATCATTCTCTCCGTTGGAAAAAATCTATTCAATATTAGAGAATATAATCAAATGACACATGTTTGTCTATTGTTTTTTCAAATGCCGTACGCATATCATTAGACAGAAAGTGGACAAACATCGCACATCATATCTTTAAGGGAGGTCATATGAAATTGACGAGGTGGACTAATCGATCACTCGTTGTAGGCCTACTCCTCTCACTCTGCTTCCTGAGCCTGCTCTTTACCGCCGGCGGGATTCCCCTTGCCGTGAGCCAGCCCCTCACCATTCCCGTGAAATCAATTAAGGGGTCTATTCCGCTGGACGGAGCAAATCCCCTGTGGGAAGGCGTCCCGGGAGTGGTCGTTCCACTCAGCGGACAACTCATCACCACCCCGATGCATCCGAATATTTCCGTCAAGTCGGTCTTTGTCAAGGCCATCTCAAACGGCCGTGATGTCGGCATGCGGCTGGAGTGGAGCGATCAGACCAAAAACGACACCACGATCGGTCCGCAGGATTTTCGCGATCAAGCGGCCATTATGTTTCCCATCAACACAACGGGAGCGCCGCCGTTTCAGTGCATGGGCCAGGCCGGAGGCACGACCAACATCTGGCGCTGGAATGCTGAATGGCAAAAGGATCTCGGGAAAGACAGCGCCGGCCTCTGGGATGTGGATGACCAATATCCGGGCATCTTCTGGGATTACTATTTTGAAGAGCCAGTCGGAGGGGTCACCTACCCGGATCGCATCGGCCGAAGCCTCGGGCCGTTCAACGAAGGCATCTGGTCCGGGAATATCATGTCAGACCCCGCCCTCCGGATCGGCTCGGTCGAAGACCTTAACGCGAACGGCTTCAGCACTTTGACGACGCAGGTCCATCAAGATGTCACCGGTCAAGGCGTATGGGAGCCCGCGGGATCAGTCAAGGGAGGCGCCTACACCGGACCAACCTGGCGCGTTGTCGTCACGCGCGCGCTGAAGACACCGGATACGAACGACGTTCAACTTACACCCGGCAGCACGATTCCCGTTGCCTTTGCCGTCTGGGACGGAACCAATGTTGAACGAAACGGCATGAAAGCCATTTCAACCTGGTTTTCGTTGCGGTTCCCTTAAAACGTCGGGGTGGAGCCGTTGCGCACACCGCTTCCCCTGACGCCGGAGAGCCAGAGTCCGCCACCTACCCGGGTTCTGGCTCTCCTCAATGAAAGGAGTTCGATGATGGCCCATGAAGCACTCCGATGGACAGATGCCGTTGATGACTCACCACAACTGACGGGACCCGTAAAAATAGCCGTCGATGAGTCCTCGGCCAGTGAGCTCATCGGAACGATCTCCCAGGATGAGTCGACAGCGCCGATCGCCACACAGCCGCAGAAATTCACCTCACGTCCAAGTCGAATCACAGATCCCCGATTCCTGGAGTCTGTCTATTTCCATTCATTCGGCGATGGAGTCCTGCTGACACGGGATGAAGAGATGACGCTCGCCAAACAGATTGATCAGGGCACCCGCCGAATTCGCACGGCGATCGGCCAGGCACTGACCATCCTCAAGAACCTGCCTCAGACACCTGACATCCGTCATGGAATGAGCGCGCTGCGAGCCACCCGGCAATTAAGCGGGCTGTCCGCAACCGCCTTGGATTGCGCCGAGCAGGTACTGCACAAGGCCTGCGAGCCGGCCCGCGAAGGCCGGAAACTCGCGCCAGGCAAAGCGAAAAAACTGGCGGATCTCCGCCGGGAACTGAGCGAGGCGAGGACCCTGCTGGAGGAAGGGAAACACCATCTGGTCAGCAGAAACCTGCGCCTGGTGGTGGATGTGGCGAAGCGTTATACGAGCTACTCGTTAAGCCAGCTGGACTTGATCCAGGAAGGCAACATCGGCCTCATGAAGGCGGCGGAACGATACAAGTATCAAAAAGGATTCAAATTCAGCACCTACGCCACCTGGTGGATCCGGCAAGGAATTACACGCGCGCTCGCGGAAAAGTCCAGAACGATCCGCATCCCCGTTCATCAAAGCGAAGCCTCCAGTCGCATGACACGAGTCAGTCGACGCCTGAAGCAGCAACTGGGCAGGCCACCCCTCATAGAGGAAATCGCCCGCATCCTGCGCATCCATCCCGACCGGGTATCCGAGACCGTTCAAGCCTTTCAGGATCCGATCCAACTGGAAACTCCGATCGGTGACGGGGACGGCCAATTGGGCGACGTGATTGCAGATCAACAAACCGTCCCCCCTGACAGCGTCGTGCATCGGTCCGAGCGGGATCTGCAGATGGAGCGAATCCTCGGCGTCCTGACCCCACGCGAAGCCGCCATTATCCGTATGCGGTTCGGTATCGGCTATGACGAGCCGATGACTCTCGAACAAGTCGGCAACCACATGGCGGTGACACGGGAACGGATCCGTCAGATCGAATCCATCGCCATCAAAAAGCTGAAGACCCCTGCGGTCAAAGCGCTCTTTGATGCTCTGCGCTAATTCTGCCTGCGCGGGCGGCGCGCCGGCTCTTGCCCGGCGCGCCGCCAGACTTATCGATCACTGAATCGCACAACCCCGTATTTACCCGCTTCTCCTTGATAGAGCAGTTTCCCCGACTGCCGCTCAATCACCTTCAATCCAAGCATCAGAGTATCGTGCACATTCTCGGCGACCACCGTCGATCGACGTTTGAGATTGAGGTAAAAGCCGTCTCGCCGTTCGCTGCCGCCCGTCCCCCGGAGATCGTAGGCTTTGTAATGCACCCGAGAATTCCCCTGACTCAGGATCAATTCCGTGTCGACATCCCGAAGCCCTCCGGAAAAACACGCCGCCACATTGCCGATATGCTTCGGGACTCCACAGCTCAGCACGGCGATCAGCGGATACTCTTTCGCCAGGCGCTCCTCCGCGGCTTTCTCCTGCGCGAGGCTCCGCGCGTGTTCATCCTTGCGATATTGGCGTGCAGACCGGCCGGTTTTTTCCCCTTCGGCTTCATCCTGCAGAAACTCCAGCAGCTCTTCCGCCATGGGATTTGGATCCGAGTTGTAGCGATCCGCGTTCATACGCGTCACGATCCGGGCAAATACCGCCTCGGTGGTCACCCCATACGATCTCAGCCGATCAAGCTGCGTGGGGGATGCCCCGTCTTTACCAAGCCGTTGACTCAAACTGAAATCGCTCCAGGCTTTATACCCCTTGGCGGCGGCAAAAAACTCCTGAGCCTCGGGGCGTGTCATCACAGGCCCGAGCTCGAAACGTTTCGTAGGTTCTCGTTTCAGCGCGCGCACGTAACGATCAAGATTGTCAGCATAGTCCAACAGAATGTGACACTGGCCGGTCAGGAACATGCTGTACAGCTCATCCGGCGACTTTCCGATGACATCAAATCGGGAAAATTGGATTAACCCCGACCAGGCCAGAAATCGAGTCGACGTGGCAAATCCGATGGCAGAAAGCGACTCCGGCCGCCGCACGGTGCAGATCCTGACTGTTCCCCCTCGCTTCTGAATCTGCAGAAGACTATCCTGCCTGGACTCCCACACAAAAATGGCCCCGACCAACTCCTCCTTTTCATTCACCGCGCGCCTGATCCTTACTGCGACGTCATTCTGCAATACGCGCTCCCCCTCTTGAGCCAAGGGCACCTCGACCTGCAGCACGGCATCGGCGAGCGGCGGGGATAAGACCTGACTCGCTCCGATGATATATACCGCGGGGACGGGTACCAAACGAATCGCCGCCGACAGGGATTGAACGAAATGCTGTACCGCGACTTTTTCCATGAGGTCCTTCACGCACAGTCACAACTGATATGACGGACCATTCTTGCAAGAGTTCCCCGTTTCGTAAATGCACCGATCGACACCATCCGCCGAGTGAAAGACTCTACCCGCTCACCCATACGGCTCTATGGGAGACCAGCAATGGAACGAATGGGCTTCGGAGACACGCGGTTGAGAAGCACGCGTCGAATGCTCACAAATCTGGGCACGAACGTCTGTTCCGAACCTGCACGATCAGAGTCCTTTGCCTCTCTAGGCTTCGCTTCGGCATTCAATTATCTTGAATCCCATCACATTCCATCAGGACAGACAGTCCGTATTTCAGACACGGCCTGCAATGCATGAGAAAGGACTTTGTATGAGCGAGCCACGGCCATCAGCACAACAGGCTTTGAGCGACTTGCTTGAACGTCACGTCAAAGCCGAATTAGACGGCGACCTCGAGACAACCATGGCCACCATGTCGGAGGATCCACATTTGAACCATGTCGCCAGCATGATGGGCGGCGTCGGTCGTCAAGGCGTGCAGCACTTCTATCGGAATCACCTGGTAGGAAAGTTTTTTCCGCCGGACGTCACCATGACGAAGGTCTCCCGGACGGTGGGCACCGATCAAATCGTCGACGAACTTGTCCTCAGCTTTACGCATACCCAACCGGTCGACTGGATGCTTCCCGGCGTTGCGCCGACCGGAAAGCACATCGAAGTGGCTGTGGTCGTGATTGCAGGCGTGAAAAACGGCAAGATCACGCACGAACATATCTATTGGGACCAGGCAAGCGTCCTGGTCCAGATCGGCGTGCTCAACCCGGCAGGACTTCCCGTATGCGGAGCTGAAAGCGCCCGCAAAGTGCTCAACCCGAAGCTGCCAGCGCGCGCGGTCTGATGCCGCGCTGCTCCCTGGCACAATAACCATCGTCCGTGGATCAACGACCGTAAACACGACACGCGGCTCAGAACCGCACTCCCCCATGCCACGCACACTCCGCCTCCAGACTGTTCGCCCAGGCCGTTTGTTCTCGCGCGCCGGCCTAGCCTTCCGTGCCATCGCGGCAGCAGCAGGATGCGGGAGCAATTCTGCAACACAAGCCGTGCCCCCCACGAGCACAACGATCAATGGATCGGTTTCATCGGGTACACTCCCGAGGGAGAGCACACCCCTGAACCGTCCACATTCTTTACCGGCTCAAGAATGCCGCCCGACAACCTTCCAAAGCTGATCCCTGGGCGTTACCAAACAGCGGCAGACAAACGCTCCAGGAGAAACCAAAAATCTTCGGGGTTGGCTGATCCGTCCTCTTTGTTCAAGTCACTCCGGCACCAGCCAGAAACACCGATACCTACCGCGGATCTCCATACCTACAGCAAACCTTGTTGCGCTCGGTCAACGAGGAGGGCTGTTGAGAGGAAACTCGACCAAGACTTCACCGCCGCCGTCAGGCCGCGACACCATGTGAACCGTTCCCTGTAACATCTTGGCTCGATTCCGCATAGCGGTGATACCTAGGACAACGCGTTCTCGGCTTTCACCGTCCCACTCACCCCCGTTATCTATAACTCTCAGCGTCGCCTGCTGACCGCTTCGAGAGAGTTCAATTCGAATTTCTCTCACCCCTGCGTGACGCCTGGCATTGCTGATCGCTGCTTGAGCGATAAATAAGAGCTGGCACGTGACATCCGGGCTCAATATACGCGCCGTATCCTGGTCGACATCGATAACGAACGCCAGGCCCTGAATTCCTTTCATCCGTTCCGCCAACTGTACGAGCTGATCTTTGATCGTCATTTGCCCTCGGATCTGATGGCTTCCCAGGAGGTAGGTTCTGATTTCAGCCATAAAGCTACTAAGACCGTCGACAAGACTCCGCACACACTCATCTTCGGAATAGCCATGCTGCCTTGCCGTATACGCCCATTGGTCAATGGCCAAACCGACTGAATAGGTCAACTGAAAACATTTGTCATAGAGGTGCTGTGCCAAGTCTTCACGTTCCTCAAGCACCCGCAATAAGCGCGTCTGACTTTGTTGTAACTGTTCCATTAAGAGGACATCTCGAAGGTGAAGACCGTAGCTTTCATAGAGAGGCGCGATCACTTCAGCCAACGCGTGCAACTCGTCTTCTTGCTGTTGACCAAAGCCACTTGCGCAGTTCGCGACCCCAATCATCCCGACGACTTCGCCCCGGTGATATGCCGGCACGCCCAAAAACTGCCTGAGCGGGGGATGACCGGGGGGGAGACTCTTTTTTGCTCGGGGATCAAGGGCGGCATCGTTGGTACGTACTGATCGCCCCGTTCGGATCACTTCTCCGAAGAGATTATCCAGATTAGTAAATTCAAGATAGCCGGTCTCTCTGTAGGCCCTCATCGCGCTATCGTAGAAGGCGCGATTGGTCGTCTGATGCCAGACAACCCCCTCATGAGCCAAAATGCGAAGCGTGCCCTGCTCGACAACCACACCAATAAAACCATATTCGCTCTGTGTACGCTTCAACGCAATTCGTAAAAGGCTTCCACTGCCTTGCTGCCACTCGCCGCTCAGGCAATACCCGAGCAGTTTCCACGCCATTTCTACCCACGTCTTGCTGCCATACCCTTCAATCGCCAAGAATTTGCCGTGCTCCGTACCCTGCCGTTCCAGATCTTCACAGCGCGACCGAAGTCGTTCGATCTCCTGCAATGCGTCCTGAAGTTGGCGGTCTCGACTATTCATGCGGCCTCCCTTTAGTGATTCCGGCAATCTAGGATCTTTTAACCGCTTTGGATTACGATGACCATCGACTGCCCGGTCGATCCATGGCGCTAATCGAGGACCATCAAAACCATGCACCTATTATATATTCGTTCCTCGTTATCAGCTTGATTTATTTAAGAGAGACTTCAGATCAAGCGCCGCATATGACATTCTCGCGCACGCCTAGAGCATTACAGCTCTATAAAAAAAGAGCACAACGAACCTTTTCAGCACGCAGTGAAACCCATACTTTACTTGCATGTTCAACCCTTCTGGTACTTCAGGAGATAGCTGTAATTAATAATAAGGGGAAGGCAATGAAATCAGGACAATTGCTTGCCTTAACGCTCACCGTCACGTTTTCGATTGGCATGCTTCAGGTCAGTCCAACGCTCGCAAAGCCGGGAGGAGTCTTAGTAGATGATGACTCTGACTGTAATGACACTAACCGGGAAGAGAACGTGTTTGGCAACCTTGAACAGATCGTAATTTGGGTCAACAAGAGAAATTCGCAAGGCGCAAGCGCAATCACCTCTGTCAAAGTTTATAATAACGGGAAGCAAGAAGTAGCCTCGGCGAACTTGGGTGCTCCTAGCGAGTCGTGCACTGCTACAGACGCGAATCGCGATTTTGTGAATTATGACTTTACGTTTGACTACTCTTGGAACAACGGCTACCCGCCTACTGGCAGTTACACTCTGAAAGCATTTGATGTTAATGGTAGAGCCATAGGATCCGACAGCTTCAGAATTCAATTGCCGTAGATTTCGCACCCGAGGGGAGGCGTCGATTCGGGCCTCCTCTCGGGCGACCTACAATCGCTCCTCATTGCGTATTGATCGTGACGGCCCTCTCGCTAACGTGCCAACCCGATATACCGCTGACCAGTTTCATTAGATGCGTTCGATGCGACGTCCTGACCTCCATTGTTTGCCTTTCTATCCACACCCATAGGGGATTCGCAGAACACCAGAACACTGTCGCCTACACATTCTCGGACGCGGTATTGAGCCATAACATACGTCATACCCTCGAATCATTTACCACCTAAGGAGGCTGATGTGCGAACCCCCAATCTCAAGCAAATCATGGACGAGCTCGCACGACTTGGAGCGGAGCGCAAGGCATTGGCCAAACGGGAAGCGGTCGTCATCCAGCAACTCGACCACGCATTGCGAGACACCGGCTACAAAGTGATCAAGACGGGGACCATAACCGCGAAAAAGATCGTGCGACGCGGGCGGCGGGCAGCGGGGGGCAACCCTGTCGGCCGTCCCCCGCTGCGGCGGCCTGGGCGTCCACGGAAAGCCCTTACGAACCAGTAGACGATATGGCTACCGGGGCGCCCCCGGTAGCCTTGCGCAGCGGACAGCCATTAGTGATCGCGGCGCTTGCGGGGGACCATATAGATGACCTGACCGGTGGTCGTATCCAGGTACGCCTCCATCACGGCGTCGGCATGAATTAGTTGATA
>OMJA01000005.1 GCA_900299245.1 Nitrospiraceae bacterium
CACAGCAGCAACCAATCTCCAATTCCGCTCAGGGTGCAGCCGCGATCGTGAGTTGGCTGTGGATGAGTTCGTGGCCCGAGGCTGTGACATCGACATCCAGCAGAAATACCCGCTCTTCGGTCAGTCTTCCCTCGCCAGTCAGATGGTCGCGAATCTGATCGGCGCGTTGACTAGCTAGCCGGCGAAGTCCTTCTTCATCCAACGGCATGGCTTCGACTAAAGTACTCTTCATCTCCTCCGTCGTCGGTGGCTTCTCCTGCGCGTCTGTCTTGGCTGACGAACTGACCACCGCCTTCTTATTCTGCTGCTCATCATAGAGAGCTTTGATCAGACGCTGTTCATCTTCAGCTGGAATGGACTCCTCCGATACAGCCGAGGATCTACCCCGTTCCCGCCGCCATCTGGCCTGAACCTCAACCATCAGCTTCTGCAGGCCCAACGCCCGCCGGTCACGCACCGGGTCAGCAGCCCCGGTAATGTCGAGCCGGAGACTGGGCCGCTCCTCCAATGCTTTGATCAGCGCCTCCAGCTTCTTGAGTTCTGCCGGCACCATCGCCGGTGATCCAGGAGGAAATTCAACGAATTGCAGAGCCTCCCCGTCAGCTCCTCCCGGAATGAGCTTACCCATAAGGGAAAACGGCGAGGCAACGACTTTCCCGAGAATGTTCAGCAAAGTGGAAATCACCACCTTCCCGTACTTGAAGTCAGGATCCTTGAGATCGCCACGTATCGGCAGATCAATCTCAATCAGGCCTTTCCGATCTTTCAGAAGCGCGACCAGAAGCGGAACGGGAAGCGATGTGGCGTCCGGACTATTCGTCTTTTCGCCAAACGTGAGCTGATCGATCGCCACCTTGTTCTCGGCCACCAGTTCCTTCTTGGCCACCTTATAGGCGAGGTCCAGAGAGAGTTTGCCCTTTGAGATCGGGTAGCCGGCATATTTCCCGGCATACGGAGCCGCTGCCAACAGATCGATATGGTCGAACTTTACGACAACGTAGGAATAGGCATCCTCGCTCAGCGGATTGATTTTTCCGGCGATCTCGAGCGGGGCCATCCGATTCACTTTCCCGGTCAACGCCACATCGGCTTTTGCGACCTCTTTCGACGATAAGCCTTTGATCGTTCCCGTCAGATCGGTGATGCCGACCCTGACCGACGGCTGAATCGAGAGATCGCGGAACGTCATCGACGCTTTATTGAGCTTCACCACCTCCACCGCCGCCGTCAATCCTGGCTGTGCTTTCGCCGTTGCGGGTTGAGCCTGTGGCTTCTCTTCAGGCGGCCCAGGCTCTGCGGGCTTGGCTTTGGCAATCTGAGATAGATTCAACGTTCCATCCGACTGTATGACCATGGCCACGACCGGCTCCTGCAACACGATCTCTCCGATTCTCACCGACGTCGGATCGATCCCGAGCGCCACTCGATTCAGTGCGAGACTCTTCCAGGAAAGAATATCCTCAAAATCCTTCCGATCGGTGACGGCCAGCCGATTCGCCGACAGATTCCCGTCGAATGTCAGAAGCGGTTTACGCCCATGGTCTCTGGAGAAGTGCAGCTTCCCGGCCAGATCCAACGCCCCATCGCGGATATCAATATCAACAAACGCATCCGCATAAGGCTGAAAGGGCCTGAAACCGATCGCTTTCAGATTCAGATCCACATCGGCTGCCAAGGGCTCTACCTGCACCGTTCCCTTCGCAGAGACCTGGCCGGTCTGATTCAATTTCAGGGCGAGATCGACGTGAAGCGGATCTTTCAGCGGAAGCGCGATCCCTTTGACAGTGAGATTCATTCCCTCGATTTCCAGATGACTCTGCCGTTCAAGCGTTCGGTCCTCAAACATGGCCCGATAGCCTGTCAGAGCCACGTCACCGATTCGAACCGTCCAGGGCTTTTCCGCCACTGGAGAGGACGCAGCCGGCACCTGGCGGTCTTTCGTTTCCCCGGAAGCCGCGTCTGCCGGTGATGCGAACAACTCCTGGAGGTTCACGACTCCTTCCGGAGAAATCCACGATTCGACTCGCGCGTCAGCCGAATGGATCTGTGCCACCTCCACCCGCCTCTTGACGAGATCAAAGGCAATGCCTTCCACCGTAAATACCGGAACGGTGATCACCGGATCCTCGGGTCCTTTCTCTCCGATTGTCAGCCCCGACACCGCCAGACTCCCCTCGCTCACTGTTACATTCGGAGCTGATCCCTTGAGATCGAAGTGATAGCGCCCGCCGACCGACAGCTGCCCCGTCCGCACCTCGAATCCGACCCGGTCCTGCACATATTGATACAGCGGTTTCAGATGGACCCCGGCGAGAGTCAATTTCCCATCGGACTCAACCGGCTCAAGCCCGACACGCCCTTCCCAAGCTAGAGTTTCCCCTTTGCCGACCTCAGCCGTAAATGCATACGCATTTTCTCCACCTTGCACGGTGCTGAAATTTCGAAGAGAGATGTGAATGGGGACAATCGTCATCTCAAACGGCTTCGGCTTCGACTCATCACGAAATTCGACGATGCCCTGGTCGATCTTCAGCAAGCCGATCTCCAGAGGCTTTGCCGCTCCGGAAGAGGCCGGTTCCTTCGATCCCTCCGGCGACGCGCGGTCCGGCTCGGAAGCAGGGACAAGCCCCAGAAGATTCATCTTGCCGGCTCGATCGACCTTCATCGACACGAACGGCATCACGACATGAATTTCATCGAAGGCATAGGATTGAAACAGGAGCGTCTTGGCCCGGAGATTCACAAAGAATTGCTCAAAACCAAGAATCGGCGTCTGGTCCGGTTCTCGAACCTCCAATCCATCGATGGTGAGCGAAAGGGCAAACGGATTGAGTGCGACTTCTCTGACAACCACGGGACGTTGAATCTTCTCGGCAACAGCCGGGACCACATACTGCTTGACGACATATGGAATAACCAGAAAGCCGACAAGGCTATACAGCAGCAGACTTCCAAGCACGAGGCTGGCGAGAATTCGGGGACGAAGTATCCGTGGCATGCTCGATCAATCGTGATGGTGCGCCCGGCTGGAATCGAACCAGCGACCCTCAGCTTAGAAGGCTGATGCTCTATCCAACTGAGCTACGGGCGCAAGGTTATTTTTCAATAACTTACGTACTCTTTCGAGCTTGGCACAGAGCAATATCCTCGGCTAGTGTTCCCCCTAGTGTTCTCCTGGAGGTATTTGTGAACCTTTTGAGCTGCTTGCGTCAAGTCCCTCTCCTCAATGGCATTGTATCGCTTCCACATCTTCCCTGATTTATGCCCCACGATCTTCATGGCCGTTGCTGTGTCTACCCCTGCCCTTCGTAGATTCGTAGAGGCACAGTGGCGGAGGTCATGAAATCGAAAATCTCTGATACAGGCATCCTTCAGAGCAGTTTTGAAGGAGCGGCTGATACGTTGAAGCGGCTTACCCTCATAGGTGAAGACGTGCCGGGAGGCAGCTTCGGTCGCCGCCGTCGTAAGGGTCCGAACCTTGGCAAGTCCTTGAAGTGTTACTTTAACATCCGGGGTCATTGGCACTTGTCGAGCGGTCCTAGTCTTCGTATCCAGAGAACGTAGCGTGATGAAGCCTCGCTTTATATCGACCCGATCCCAAGTGAGGCCGACAATCTCACTGAACCGCTGCCCTAACTGGTAGGCCGTGAGAAGAACGGGACGCAAATGCGGCTTGGCGGCCTGATACAATCTGCTCCATTCTTCATCGCTTAATACCCTATCGCGCTCGTTCTCCGGATTGGGCAACGGAACTTTTGATGCCGGGTTGCTTTGAAGCAGGCCCCTCCGGATCGCCACATTCAGGCAATGCTTCAGGGCAATGTGATCGTGATTCACAGTCTGCACACTCGCTGTCTTGCCGTTCTTTTTCTTTCGCTGCCCCCTGAAGGCTTCCACGTCCTGCGGTCTGATCTCTGACAGGATTTTCCCACCGAAGAACGGGACCAAATGGCCCTGGACACTGTGCGACCTGCTGCCGGTTTAGTTGACACCATCCTACGCTCATTCCGCCTGTCGTTCGAACTCCATCGGACTGAGATACCCCAACGTGGAGTGCCGCCGACGGGGATTGTAAAACCGCTCGATGTAATCGAACACGTCGGCTTTCGCCTGGGCTCGCGTGTGGTACAGCGTCCGCGCGGTACGTTCGGTCTTCAGCGAGGAGAAGAAGCTCTTCATTGCGGCGTTGTCCCAGCAGTTGCCGGAGCGGCTCATGCTACAAGCCAGGCCCTGGTCCGCCAGGAACCGTTGGAACGGCTCGCTGGTGTACTGGCTGCCTCGATCCGAATGATGCAACACGGCATCAGGCTTGCCTCGCCGCCAAATGACCATGACCAATGCATCGGTGACTAACTGGGTCGTCATCGTCGTCTGCATGGCCCAGCCGATGACCCGCCGAGAGAAGAGATCCACCACTGCCGCGATATAGAGCCCCCCTTCGACGGTCCAGAGATACGTGAAGTCGGCCACCCATTTGCGGTTCGGGGCCGGGGCATCAAACTGGCGATTGAGCACATTCGGCGATACCACGCCCGGCGACAGCGGGCCGGCCTCGGCGGGTACCTGACGCCGTCTGGGCCACGCCCGCAACGCCTGTTGCCGCATCAGTCGTTCGATCCGATGCAGGCCGCACACCTCCCCCTCGGCCAGCAGATCGTGCCACACGCGTCGCGCGCCGTAGGTCCGGTCGCTCTGCAGGAACCTCGTCCGGATCTTGGTGCCCAACACCTCGTCGCGACGGGCGCGCTGGCTACGTGGCCGCGTCAGCCAGGCATAGAAACCACCCCGCGAGACACCGAGCGCCTCGCATAACCACGCCGTCGGCCAATTCCCCCGGTGCTTCACGATGAACCCGCACGTCACAGCGACTCCTTCGCGAAGTAGGACGCGGTAGGTTCAACCGGTGAGCGCAACGCTTGCCTCTAATATAGCCGCTGGGGTTTGAAATCCCAACGTCTTTCGTGGACGCTGATTCAAGCGTAAGGCGATTCGGTCTAAGTCTCCCTGGGAATACTGTGACAGGGTGGTGCCTTTCGGGAAGTACTGCCGGAGCAAGCGGTTCGTATTTTCGTTGGTGCCCCGCTGCCACGGACTTTGCGGGTCACAAAAATAGACCTGCACCTTGGTCGTCAGCGTCAATTGTTTGTGCTGGGCCAATTCCATCCCGCGATCCCAGGTTAACGACCGGCGTAATGCCGAGGGTAGTTGCTGGATCTGTGTGCTCAGCGCCGTCACCACACTGGCCGTATCTTTCCCCGGCACCTTCACCAGCATGGTGAAACGCGATTGCCGTTCCACCAGGGTGGCGATGTGCGTGTTTTGTGCCCCGGTGATCAGATCCCCTTCCCAATGACCGGGAATCGCCCGATCTTCTACGTGAGCCGGACGGTCGCGGATGGAGGCCCCCTCAACGATTTGCCCGCGCGGCTGGCCCACCGTGCTTGCGGCTTGTGCCCGCCGCATCATGCGCCGGGATCGGAGATGCCCCAGCAGTTCTTTTTTGAGCACGCCCCGGGCCTGAATGAACAGACTGCGGTAGATCGTTTCGTGGGAGACCTGCATGGTGCCCTGCGCTGGAAATTCACGCTTGAGCCAGCCCGCGATTTGTTCGGGCGACCAATCCAGTATCAATTTGCGTGCAACGAGTCGCTGGAGCGATGGCTGTGTCGCAAGGCGACAGCGTTTGGGCCGTCGGGCGCGATCCCACGCCCGCGTATCCGCTTCAGCCGCCCGATAGCGGTGGGCCCCACCATGCCGATGGATTTCCCGACTGATGGTCGACGGCACTCGACCGAGCGTGGCCGCAATCTGTCGGATCGAGCCCCCCATTGCCAGGCCGCGAGAAATTTCTTCTCGTTCCGCTAAGGTCAGGGCCCATCGGGATCGCCGCCGAATGGGAGGCATGAATCCCCCGTTCGAGGACACCACCCCATGAATTGATCCCGCGTGTTTGCCGAGGGCCCGACCAATCTCGCTCAACGATTGCCCCTGTTTCCATCGCTGCCAGAGTTCCGCTTTCTGAGCCGCGGATAAGCCCGGACGCCCCATCTGTGCCATGTCGATCACCCTCCAACCCTACTGTATCCCAGTCGGTGTTGCGTTGATCACTTGAACCTACCGCGGCTTTTTTTAGCATGTCCCGCTCCGCCTTAAGATTGACCACCTCGCGTCGGAGGCGCTCGATCTCCAGCTGATCCGGTTTCATCTGGCCCCGACCGGGGAAGGCTTGCTGCGGGTCCACGATCCTCTCCCGCACCCATCGGCGCAACACCGTGCCGTGCACGCCCAAATCCCGCGCGGCTTGGGCCACCGTCACGCCCCGTCCTTGAATCAGTTTCACCGCCTCAACTTTGAACGCTCGCGCAAACTTGCGTCGCTCCATAGCGCACCTCCAGTTTCATTGATACACCTCACTCGGTGTCTTTGAAACCGGCAGCAGGCCAGAGAAGCCACTCACGTCGAAAGCTTTACCAATCGGAGTTTATTTATACGACTCTCACGACGCTGGTCGACCTCATCCATTATCTTTAAGATCAGCCAGCCTCCTTGACACTAACATGAGATCTGAACTTGCTTGACGGTTCGCTATCAGCGCCTCGTTCAGAGGACAGAGAGATGGGACGGAAGGAGCTGATGACAGAAGAGATCATCAGGCATCTGCGCACGGTCGAACCGAAAATATGCAAAGCCGGGTCGGAAGATTTTACTCCGCTGGGACCACGCAGTTCGTGGCGCCGCGGCGCAGGCAAAATTGGTATCGTTACTTCTCCGCCCAGTACCGCATGGCTTGATCCACGTCATTCCAGGTATCGTACGTTGCCTTTTGGAACAAACCAAATAAAGGGTTTCCGCACGCCGACTCGCCGATCGACTGCCGCGCCCAGCACTTCTTCGGATTGGGCGTCCACGTACTTGGCTTCTGCGGTGATTTCACCGGTCAAGAAGGGCTTGCCCGTGGCCTTATCTTTGAGCTGAGCAGTGCCATTTTGGCTCCCGGCACTCCCGCGGGAATAGGGATGTACGAGATTGCCTCTAGGACTCCTCCTGATTCTTCGGCATCGACAATCGCGACTTGGATGCGAAACGTCTTGGGCCCCGGCTGCGTCACCATCTGATAGTCTTTCTCAAATTCGTGATAGATCCGGGCATAGAAGGCCTGCGCGAGCGTCTCGCGTTGCTCTTGCGACACTTTCGGAAGCGTCGAATTTGGGCCAGCATAGAGTTGGACGGGGTCGAGCAGAATCTGTGTGTATTGAGCAAACCACTCCCGATCCAAGACTTTGGGGTTTTGATACACAAGACGGTATTGGCCGTCCTTGCCTTCGTGCATCGACGCATACAGTCCCCCCAGGAAGCCCGATCCGCCGAGATCCTTCCCTAGTGGGGCAAATCGCCTGGGCTGCATGGTGTCCGCGCAACCCGTGAGTGCGACGATCACGCAGAGCACGACACTGTGTTTCAAAAATTTCATTTATGACCTCGCTGTTCGTAATTGACAGGCGGGACAATTCGTGGACTCTCTACCATGTTAGTTCTCAGCGTGCAAGCCGAAGAAATTGGGCGACCGGGGGCTGGTCTCCGAGGCGTTCGGGATTGCGAGTTGAATGTTAATGACACAATAGGTATAACGATTTCCGCCGTTCACTCTATTAGAGTACATCCAATGCGTAAACCAAACGAAGCTACGACCGCGGTGATCATGTCGACGGTCTCCTTTACCGCCTGCTTCGCAGCGTGGGTGATCAACGCCGTCTTAATCACGTTTCTGGTGACTGCGGGCGTCCTGTCATTGGACGAGAAGCAAGTCGCCACCTTGCTTGCCTTACCGATTTTGAGTGGCGCCGTGTCACGCGTCCCCCTGGGCATCCTCACGGATCGATATGGGGGACGGACGGTCATGACCCTGGTCATGCTGATCGTCTCAGGAGCCTTGTATGCGGTCTCGTTTGCCACAAGTTACGCTGAGTTCCTTTTCGCAAGTGTGGTGTATGGCCTCGCGGGCGGTGCTTATGCAGTCGGTGTCGGGTTCGTGTCTTCCTGGACGCCGACAGAACGACAAGGCACGGCGCTTGGTGTCTTCGGGGCGGGCAATGTTGGCGCTGCTCTCACAACAGCACTGGCCCCGCAGCTGCTGGCCTACTTTACCGACCATGAGGTCAATGTTGAAGGCTGGCGGATGCTGCCGAAAACCTACGCGGTCATGATGATACTAATGGCGGCGGCCTTCTTTTTGCTGACCTCAAACAACAAAAAGGAGAAAGGCAAGGCGAAGACGATCACGCTCGCGACCCAGCTGAGTCTGCTCAAAAACATCGCCGTCTGGCGGTATGGCTATTATTACTTCCTCGTCTTCGGCGGATATCTCGCGCTTGCCCAGTGGATCGTGCCCTACAGTGTCAATGTCTATCATCTGTCCCTGGCTCATGCCGGCTTGATCACAGCGGCGTTTAGCCTTCCGGCCGGCCTGATCCGGGCGCTGGGCGGGTGGTTGTCAGATAAGTACGGGGCGCGGTTGGTTCTCCAGGGCGTGTTCTTGACCAGTATTTTTGTTTGTTTGGTCCTGGATGTTCCGAGAATGGTGATCGAATCACCCGGTCCAGGATCCCTGGCGACGAAACCGGGAACCGTCACGGCCGCATCGCCCAATCACGTTATTGTCACGGATAAGAGCTATGCCCTCACCCCTCGGCCAGATCAAATTCCTGGATCGACTGGCGACGAAAATATCTGGTTCCCCCAACTCAAGACGTGGCATGAACCTGTGGTGTCGGTGGGGAATACGGTTAAAAAGAACCAGATGCTGGCTCGCGGGGTGACCATGATTTACTATCCGTCCAATCTTTGGCTTTTCGTTGTGCTGCTCCTTATTTTTGGCGTGGTCAATGGGATTGGAAAAGCGGCTGTGTATAAATTTATCCCTGAGGAGTTTCCAGATTCGGTGGGTCTGGTGGGAGGTCTGGTCGGATTTTTAGGAGGCATCGGAGGGTTTGTACTGTCTCTGGTCTTTGGCTTTGCTTTGGAGTGGACCGGTCTCTGGTCCAGCTGCTGGTTCGTATTTCTGCTCCTGACGCTGGCGGCTCAATTCTGGATGGATATGTCCTATGGCCGAAAAATATTGCAAAAAGCCCCGAGTCTGACTCGAACCTAACTCCACGGCCGGAGTGTTTAAAAAGGCGGTAGTGCCGTTCAAGCCCGGCAGGTTACACGCCTCAAGCATCCAATAATGCCGCAAATAGTAACTTGCTGGGCCGATCTTCCGTAAAACCCTCATCGCTAGAAACACCTGGTGTAAGCACTGAGTGCAAAAGATCTGCATATTTGTGCGGGAAATCTCGGGTAAGATTTCTCCCAGGACTACACCTGATTCCTGTTAAGGAGGTACGCCGATGGACCAGAGTGCCAAGCTGCAAGTTGGTGATCAATCCGTTGAGTTGCCGATTGCCAGGGGAACCGAAGCAGAACGGACCCTTGATGTGACGAAATTGCGGCAGCAAACCGGGCTAACGACCTATGATCCTGGGTATGTGAACACCGCGTCGTGTTCCAGCGCGATCACATTTCTCGACGGCGATCAGGGCATTCTTCGATACCGGGGAATTCCGATTGAGGACCTAGCGGAACAGTCCAATTTTCTCGAAACCGCCTACCTCTTAATCTATGGAACGTTACCGTCTCAATCTGAATATGACACATTTGCACACACGATTACGCGGCACACCATGCTGCACGAAGACGTGAAGCGCTTCTATGATGGCTTTCCCAAAGATGCGCATCCCATGGCTATCTTATCCGCTGTGATTGGGGCACTTTCTACCTTCTACCAAGATAGTCATGACCCGACCAATCATCACCAAGTAGAGATTTCCACCCATCGGTTGCTGGCCAAACTCCCGACTATCGCCGCCTATGCCTATAAGAAGTCCATCGGGCAGCCCTTTGTTTATCCTGACAATGCGTTGGAGTATTGCGCAAACTTTCTTCGCATGATGTTTGCGGTGCCGGCAGAACCGTATGCGGGGAATCCGCTGGTAGCCAAGGCCTTGAACCTGCTGTTTATTCTACATGCAGATCATGAGCAAAACTGCTCCACCTCCACCGTTCGTCTCGTCGGTTCATCGCATGCCAATCTGTTTGCTTCCATTGCAGCGGGCGTATACGCCTTGTGGGGGCCGCGACATGGGGGCGCGAATCAGCAGGTCATGGACATGCTCGAAACCATTCGGGCCGATCATGGCAATGTCCACAAATATGTCGCACTAGCCAAGGATCGGTCGCAGCCGTTTCGGCTGTTTGGGTTCGGACATCGCGTGTACAAAAATTATGATCCGCGCGCGAAGATTTTAAAGCAGATGTGCGACCAAGTGCTGGCGTCACTCGGCGTACAGGATCCATTAGTGGAGATTGCCAAACGTCTGGAAGACATCGCTTTACAAGACGACTTCTTTCTCTCCCGCCACCTCTATCCAAACGTCGATTTTTACAGTGGGCTTATCTATAAGGCCATTGGCTTTCCGACCAATATGTTCACAGTGCTGTTTGCGATCGGTCGCTTGCCGGGATGGATCGCTCATTGGCGGGAAATGATGCAGGACCCGGGGGTCAAAATTGGTCGACCTCGCCAACTGTATACTGGAGCAACACTGACCCCCTATCTCCCGATGACGGAACGACGACGCTAGGACCGATCCGGACGTGTGGGTACCCCCGAGAGCCATCGTCCCGCATAGGCGAGGAACGGTGTCGGAATGGAATGCTGCGCGGGCCTGCGACGATGCAGCTGGTCAACCGCCCTTGGGGGACGTGGGCCCAGGGCGCCGACACGGGGCCCATCGCTATAGGCCTGAATTGTCACGCCAATAGATTTCGAGGTGGGGGTATTGCTCTTGTCGGCGATCCTGGGCGCGCGATCCGTCGTGACGTATTGCAGCGATCCGTTTTGAATATCTTGATCGGTTCGTCCAAGGAGGGAAAGAACAAATACTTGATCTCCGGTAAGAAGATAGGCCCTGTTTAGTTTCGTAGATATCTACGGTCACTCGGCAGAGGGCCAGCGCATCATCTGTGTACGCCTCAGGGTCGCGGATAAAAAGGTTCTCTCCCAGGGGGACGAACACCTTGGCTGTTCCGTCGTTCATGGCTTTGATGGCACAAACCGCATCAAAACCGCGCTCAGAGGGCGGCTGAAATTCATACACTGCCTCTAGTAGATGCGGTGAGTCAGACCTTATCGCGTGCCTCCAGCCGATTATGATTTCCGCGAGTGTTTTCTTGCGAGCACTGCCGGGAACATCCCCTGGTTGTCATAGATCACGGAGAGAACTTCAAACCCTGCCTCGGACAATTGCGCTTTGATAGCCTTTTCATCTCTCATCGATTGCCACTTTACCGGCAGAGCGTCCCTGAAGAGAAATCGTTGAAAATTCAGATCCTCGGCATTGTATGCCCTCCATTGGTCCGGAGGTGTGATAAAGCTCATGATAAAAAGCCCATGTGGCCGGAGAGCAGCAGCGATGCTCTGATACAACGCCACGCACCGCCGATCGTCCTCGACATAAATGTTTAACCCATTACTCGTTATGAGATCCCAGCGTTCGATAGAGCCCAGAGTCCAGGCATCTTTCTCTTCAAAATCTACCTTGATTGGTAACCCAGTGCGTTCATAGGCACGCCGTGCGTGTTCCAACGAGGCCGGATCTAGATCCACGGCCGTCAACTCCACGTTCTCAGTCCCCGCGTAGGTTAGCGTCAGCAGGTCGTCCATCACTCCGCTGGGGATGGAGGCTAGTCGCATTCCGGAAGCAATATGTGGCTGGGTTAGCTGCCGAAACGTACGAAATCGTTCCTGCGTGGCCAGAAAAATCGGGCAGCGATCGAGAAGCCACGCTTCAAGATCAGTGAGCGGTGTGCCGTCACTGCTGAGTCGGGTATGCCTGCCTTTATCCGGATGCAACAGCACATAGGACGTCCAATACCCATTCAAGCCGAGGTTTGAGAGAAGGAATCGTCCCAGTTCGAATTCGGTGAGGGCGGCTCTCACCGTGAGGATACCTGCATCGTATTCTTTACGGTCAGTTGGAGGTGTCGGCGCCCAACTATGTCCATGGGAAAGAATACGCATCAACTAGAATCCCTTCAAATTTAGCGGTTCTGTCCATCTAGAAGTTCACGGCGGCTAGATTCAGAACTTGTTCTGAGTCAGGGCTCACATGAGGGATGAGTTCTGGCCGGTTCATTTTGTTTTAGCCGATAGAAAATCGTTGAAAATCTTTGATGGCACGTTTTGCTTATCTCTAAACTGAGTCCATGAACAGTTCAACTGCAATCTCCTGCTTCTTGATTGGCATGGTGGGCGGTTTGCCGTTTGTCGTGCAACTTCTTCCGAAATGGATTGTGCTCGGCTTGACCGCGAGAGGTAATTTTAGCATGGCACTGTGCTGACAAAAAACCTGAAACGTAGCCCAGCTGGCGCCTGAGGAGAGGGTTGGCGGCGTGGTATTCTTGACCCCGAACGAGTTCGTCGCACAACGTCAGGGACAACCGATCGTCGAAGAAGCCCTCCGCTCTAGTTAAAGACTCTCTCGTTACGGGACCAACGTCACTGGAAACTAGACCACACAATAAATTGTCTTTTGCACATCTGAAACAACGCACTTCTAAATATAAACCCTACGTGTTCCCG
>OMJA01000006.1 GCA_900299245.1 Nitrospiraceae bacterium
CCCGCCACGCTTCCCGCAACAACGCGCCGGGATCCGGAAGATGTTCGATGACCTCCATCAAGGTCGCCGCATCGAAGCTCGCCGCCGGATACCGCGCATCCTGCAGATAGCCGTGGAAGACGTTCAGCCCCGCGTTCTTCGCGGATGCGGCGGCCTGCGCAGCAGGCTCCACCCCTTCGACGATAAACCCCGCGCGTTGCGCGCTCCTCAGGAGCGCTCCGCTCGAACAACCGATATCCAGCAGCCTGCCCCCCTCTGCCGGCCGCGCGCCCGCCAGTTTTTTCACGACTCCGAACAATCTGGCCGCCCGGACATCATGTCGTCCCTGCGTACGCTGAGTCGGAAGAGTTCCGACCGGCGTATCGAACTCCTTCATCGAGCGGTCGAAGGCCTCCACCGTAATCTGGCTCACCAGTTGCCCGCAGACCTGACACCGGCGCAATGCGCCTTCAGGAAGAAGGATCGCCGTCTCAACCAGGTCGCCGGCGCATCCGACCGGACAGCTCCGGATCAACTTCGCGCTCGACGCACTACCGGCATCTGCCGCCCCTCCTCGGCTCATCCTGCCTCCGTCACATACCGGTTGAGTCCCAATGCCGCATGCGTACACTGCGAGCGCAGCACGCGATCCAATCGCGCCCGGTTCTCCTCCAGCCCGCTTCGCGCCTGCTCTCTATGCCACAGGTGGAACACCGGCGCCGCGTAGCGGGCGGTCTTATGCTTCACTCCCCGTCGAAGCAGGCGAATGACCAGATCCGAATCCTCCAGCCCCCACCCTTCATACGATTCATCCAGGCCGTTCACACTCAGAAGATCGCTCCGCCAGAGCGAGAGGTTGCAGGTCTTGATCCCTTCCCAACGTCCCGGCGCCCACTTGCGAAAGCCGCCGTCCGGCAAAGCCAGGAGCGGCAGCAGGCGATTGACCTCGCGCCCGGCCCATGCCCGGACCCACCGCGCCCAGGACCACTGGGCAAGAGGAATCCCCTCGCGCAACACGCGTTGCGTCGCCGCAGCGGACAGCAGCACGCGATTCGCTCCCAGGAAATAGCCCCGCTCAGCCAAATGCTTGTGCGCCTGCACGAACTGCCGCGACGGAACGCAATCGCCATCCGTAAAAATAATGTACTCCGCATCCGTCGCTGCCGCCGCCCGGTTGCGGATTGCCGCCGCTCGAAACCCCCGATCCTCCTGCCACACATGCCGGACCGTCCCGCGGCTGTGACACTGATACGCATGAATGACCGCCTGAGTCTCGGGCGTCGATCCGTCGTCCGCAACCAGGAGCTCGAAATCCTGATCCGTCTGCGCAGCATACCCTGCCAACACCGCCGCCAGCGCATCAGGACGGTTGTACGTCGTGACAATCACCGCCGTCTTCATCACGATCTCACTCCGTCGGGGCGGCGCAACGGGGACTGTCTGGGCAGAGGCCAGGCCTCCTGGGATTCGTAGCGTTTCGCATACCGATAGAAAGTGCCTTCGAAATTCCCCAGCGCAATCACGAATCCCGGCCAGCCGTCCAGAAACCCCTTCTTGAAGATGTAGTGCTTGATGAAGGCCCACACCCCGTGCGCCAAGGCCTGCCCCATCGACACACGCTTGTCCGCGAGCTTGAGCACTCCGAGAGTGGAATACCGGTTCGCCTTCTTGACCACTTCCTCAAAGTTCCTGAATGGAACCTGCCAGATGGCATGCTGCAACCGCCCCGCCGGTTTCGGCGTGAGCAATTCATAGCCTTCATGAACGGGCGACTCGACATAACGCATCGCCCCTTTCCGGAACAGCTGCGGCTGCCGGAAGTTCGGGTACCAGCCGGAATGCGTCACCCACTGCCCCATGAAATAGTTCCGCCGCGGCACGAGATAGGCGTCGTGCGAGGGGCTCCCCGCCAGCAGCGACAAAATTTCATCCCGCACCTCCGGCGTGCACTGCTCATCGGTATCGATACTCAGAATCCACTCATGCGTGCAGGCGGCGATGGCACGATTGCGCAGATGGCCGAATCCTTCAAACGGAATCTGCACGATGCGCGCCCCCATTTCCGCAGCGATCCGGTCCGTCCCGTCGGTGCTGGCAGAATCCGCCAACACGATCTCGTCCGCCCACAAGACACTGTTGATCGTGTCGGCGATTTTTGCGGCTTCGTTATAGGCGATGATGTAGACGGATATTTTCTGCATTCCTGAGTCCTATGTCTGCGGCGGGTTCGTGGAAACCTGCGTCGTGTCTGTAGAGTGCGCTTCTACCGCCAGAAGCACCCCGAGAAATGTCGCCAGGAGGTGGCCTTCGGCAAAGGTTCTGAAATGGGAACTGAAGAGGCTTGTCACACACCAGCCGGCAAGCAGAGCCACAGCCAGCCGGTGATAGACCCGGGGCGATTCACCTTCCCGGGCAACAGCCACAATCCAGGCAAGAAACAACACCAACCCTCCAAGCCCCTGCTGAATCCATACCGCCATATATTGGTTGTGCGGATCCGTCGTCTGCATCACACGCCAATCGGACGCCTCGTATTTTTTCGCCACATGCTCGCCGTAGGCCTGGACAAAACCGCCGCTCCCGACGCCCAGAAGCCAATTTTCCCGAATGAGTTCCAGGCTGTTCTGATAAAACACCCGGCGGCTCCCGAAGTTGGTGAGTTCCGCCGACTCCGACTCAGTGGTCCACTGCGTCACACCGGTCATTACCTTGCTCTGCATCCGTGGAGACACGGTGAAGGCCAGCCCCCCGACAACGAGCAACCCGACCAGTATCAGCATCCGGTACTGCCACGCCGCCTTCCAGCAAAAAAGGATGAAAGACCCAATCCCGAGCAAGGCATATCCGCTTCGCGCATCCGTGATAAAAACCACATTTACGATATACAACGTCCCGAGGACGGGCCAGATCCAAGTAGCTAGCCCCAACAACGACCGCTTTTCCAAAGTCATCCATGTACAGATCAGTGCGGCACCGGCGAATGCCATCCCCTGGGTACCGGTATTCCTCAATAATTCCTGGGGAGCGCGCCAGAGAGTAACCCAGCCGGCGGCTGATACGAATGATCCCACGAGTGCCACCGCCGTTCCTGCCAGAAACGTCACCAAAAACCGTTCCCTCCAACTGGTCCGGTCAAACAGCATCAGCGTCACATACAGCCATAGGATCGTGCGCCATTTGTAAAAATCTGTCCATCGATCGGACCAGGGGACCGACGCGTAGGTCATCGCAAGCAAGACGACCCCTAAAAACGCCACGCCCCAGTACACCAGCGGACGCGTGAGCGCGGACTTTGTTCGGGAAACAGCCTGCCCACTTGCCAAAAATGCCACATAGGTCACGACCAAACCGATCGTGGCGACCGAGGGCGAATACAGGATCCCCACGCAGGCAATGATGGCCGCCATCCGGGCAAGATCGAGCAGGCGTTGTGATGTGAGCGGTGTCATGCCGTAAGAAGAAGAGAGCTCAGTAGAAATATTTCCGACGGACCTTCTGCAGCAGAGACGTGAAACGCCGGACCACATTCGGAGGGGCCGGCTCCAGCACCGATCGGAATCGTCCGTTCTTGCTACCCTGCTCTACGATCGGAGGCTCGAGCCAATACATTGCGATTCCACATTCTTGATCGATCCGTTCAAAGAGATTATCGATCGGCAAGGAAATCCCGTGCTGTTCAATCCACTCGACCCGCAGACGGGCCGCGTGGCTACCCAGCACATAGGCTTCTCCCAATCGTCCTTTGTCGGACTTGTAGAGGTGCTGTCCGGGCACACGCAAGCGACGCGGGGTATATTGGTTGCCGCCGCTGCCGATAAATAAGACACGGGGAGAATCTAAGCAGGCGGACTCATCGAATGCCTGCTGGAGCCCTTGCAGGAACTGAGGAACCAGGAAGGCGTCATCCTCTAACACCAGGGCACGCCGCCAGTTGCGTTCGACTATGAGTCTCAGGGCCTGAAAATGCTTCAATGCGCAAGACTGTTGCCCGGAGCTGAGAAGAGCCTGCCCGAAGTACCGGCTCTGCGTGGCGGCATTCAGATCGCCGGCATCGAAGGTATGGATAAACTCATAGGGCAGGCCGAGCGGCTGCAGTTGCCGTTCGATGCTCTGCCGGCGCTCAGTAAAATCCCTGGGGTTGATGACGAGAATTGCGTCGAGCAGCGGAGCGTTTTCGCACCCCTGTTGCTTACTCATAAAACCGGGACACGCGGCAACAATCCGGCGTGAATCGACGGCGGGAAGTCAATGTGACACTCCGTCCCGGCGAAGCACCTGCACAAACGTCAACCATAGAATCCTGAGGTCAAACAAAAAGGACTGCCGCCGCAGATACTCCGCATCCAGCTTGACCTTTTCGGGAATGGGCAATTCATCACGGCCGTTGACCTGAGCCCAGCCGGTCAGTCCCGGCACCAACTCGTGTACGCCCTGCTGCGTGCGCAACGCGATCAGGTCTTCCTGATTGAACAGGGCCGGGCGGGGGCCGACAAAACTCATATCCCCCATGAGAATGCTCCACAGCTGCGGCAGTTCATCCAGACTCGCCTTGCGCAGAAACGAACCGATCGGCGTGACATAGGTAGCAGGGTCGGCGAGCAGATGCGTGGCAACGGCCGGCGCATCCACCCGCATACTCCGGAACTTGGGCATTTTGAACAGACAATTGTGCCGCCCGACCCGGTCGCTCCAATACAACACCGGACCGGGCGAGGTGACAAGCACGGTCATCCCGATGACAGCCGCCGGAACCAACAACAGCGCACCGACAATCAATACCAGACACACATCAAACAGTCGCTTCATTAACTGACAGTTCCTGGGAATCTTGAACAATGGTGAACTGGGCCCATGCCATCCCCAGAATAGCGAAGGAGGCACAAGCAATCGCTGCTGCGCTTTGCGAATCAACCGCAACACAGACGCCCGCCCACACCAGCCAGCTTACAAACAACGTCAATAATTCACGTGCTGACAGACCGACTTGCCGACGCACTGCCACTATCAGGCTTAAGGTCGAAATCATCGTTGCAGACAATGCTCCAATCGCCACCCCCATGACACCCAAACGTGTGACGAGCAACACATTCACCAATAGATTACAGACAAAACCTAACGCAGCAGCAAACAAGACTCGAGATGACATGCCGGAAACAATGGCCATCTTCGCCACAAGTGCTCCAGCAATAACAATGGGTAACTGCAGCACGCCAACCTTGACGATATTAGCCAACTCGACAACCTGCAACTGAGACAGGCTACCAGACAGAGCAGCCCCGACCAACGGTTGGGCAAACAGCACAGCGCCGACGGCCAAAAGGCCGCCTATCCAGCCACTGCCCACAAGCAGAAAGTAGGCGTCATCCCGCATACCCTTCACCGCCCCGTCCGACAAAAGCTGAGCAAGATACGGCAAGACAACAGAAGACATACCCACGCTTGCTAGCCCTGAGAATAGCGCTACGACCTTGCTCGACAACGCCCATGCCGAAATCGCTCCAGACGCGACCGAAGCCGCATATGTGTAGTTCATTGGAATCAGTACCGCCGTTAGCAACGCCGCCATTACCAGGCGAGGGTATGACAAAGCGATCGGCCTAAGAACGGGCAAGACAGGGACGGCAGGAAACAGATAGATGCCATAGGGGCGAAGGCAGAGCAGCACCCACATCTGATTGAGTAGCGCACCGAACAACATGCCACCAATTGCCGCAACCGCAGCGTTCTCCGGGGAGACCGAGGCCAACGCGGCAATGGTTACCACTGGTACAACCAGTTGGCCAAGCGCTGCATCTCGTGATCGGCCTAGTGCATTAAGCGCCGCATTACCAATAATCGTCCATGCAGACAGTAGAATGATTGGGGCAAACCAGCGCAGCATGATTGCAGCCATTCCCGCCTTATCCGATCTATTTTCTCCAAGAATGAGAGATACAATCTGAGGCGCGGCGACTGCCACCACCACTGCCACAATCCCCAGAAGCACGATAGCGAACCCCAGCAGGTGACGAATCAGAGAGTCACGACGCCCAGCAGCCCCATCGCCAGCGACGGAAAGAAAGGGCAGTGTCAGAGCATCCGCCATTGGCATCGACAGAAACGTCACGAAGAACATCGGAATCATTGCGGCGGTAAAGAACGCATCAAGCCCCGCACTCATCCCCAGATGCCTCACTAGCAGCAGATCTCGCGTAAAGAACCCGAGATAGCAAATTAGGGTAATCATTATCACCACCGCACCAGACGCAGCGAGACGATCAACTCCGGATGATGCCACCCCGACTTGATCGACTCCGTCAGCGGCCATCTCCATTCGCCGCCCTTCTTCCTTTCCCCTAGCTCTCTGGCCGAGGATTGCGAGAATCAGATTAGCCCAACCGACGGCACCACAGAGAAGAAAAAACTGCCACGACCCAAAACGTTGTCTATACAGGGTCCCTACGTTCGGATGAATATAGGCCAACACCACCAGTAATGTGGCACAGAATATGACCCCCGCGAGTAGTTGACAACTCGGGACCCGCAAGAGGGTAATCAAGAACCCGAGGGCAAACACATACCAAATTGCAGTCTCCACAGCTCCAATCAACCGTGGCACAGACACACGCTCTCCCCACGTTTCCGGAAACGGAGCAAACAATCCTACTACGAATGCACGTGGCGTATAGCTAAGGGCGCTCCATGCGTCATTTGGCAGACGCGCTCCATCTATTTCAGACCCAGCACCAATGAATCGGCCATATGTGACAATATGAGCGCGTAGACCTGAGGCTCGTTCAAGCAATTTATCTATCACAACGGGAACGGCCTTAGATGTTTTCCACTCCCATATGTCTCTGGTCGCCGTAGTGTATTCCCCCATATTTTCACTCAATCCATAAACATCAGCCACCTTGTCAATACGAGTGAAGCCTACTGCGATCATCGACACAACGAAGATGACAGGTAATTGCCTGACCAATGAATATAAGACTAGTCGAGGCTGACGCATCACGAAAATCATGGAGACAATCACAGCCGACATACACAAGGCGAATGCCAGAATAACAGGAAAATATGGACGAACCACCCCCAGTAACAGCGTCCCCCCAATAGCGCGAGCAACCGTTGACCCAACAACTCCGAGTGAGGCATTGTGCTTCGAATACAACTCGAGTGATGCGTCCAAAACCAGCAGCATCCCTGCGATGGCAAAAGCATCCTTATGGTTTTGTCCGTACCACTGAAGTGCAGAAGGAAACGTCAAAAAAGCAATGCCGGCCATCAGGCCACCAAGCAGACCAACCTTGCCCGGCGACAACCGCCCACCTAATTTATAGATCAGAACCGCGCCAGCAGCATGAGCCGCAGCATTGACCGGAATGAACCATGCCGGATCCTTACCCAATAATGCATAGATTGCCGAAAGTAGCCCAACATTGCCCGAGGCTCTGGGCGGGAACAATCTCCACTCAGACCATCCATACGTATGAATTCGATCAGCCATCTCGGCTGCAATATTGTGGAACAAAATAGCATCGTTGATTAACAAACCATGACCCGCATGCATTTCTGGGAGCAACGGCAACACCACTTTTTGCAGCAGCAGTGCCATGAGAGAGGCATAGATAAACCCCATACACCAAAACAACCCCAATGAAGGAAAGCGGCAGGAAATCGTATCCACCTCTCCATCGTGAGTAGACCTGTCCAATATGCGTCTCAACTCTTCCACAATCTTCACAGGCATCCCCTTAAAACGAGAGTTCACTCATTCTTAACTAGCAAAGTGGAGCAATCTATCAATGTGCCACCCAATGTCAGCCTAACCACTCATGGCCTCTCGATTCATTTAAACAGAAGCACTCGACGTCTTCGTCGCAACAGGCGCGGATGGCCCGAGCAACTCGCGATATAACGAAAGGAACTCCCCGCTGATTCTACTCGACGAGTGTTCACACACCACAAACTGCCGCGCATTCGCTCCCAAAACTTCCCGCAATTCCGCATTCCCGAGAAGCTCCGCAATCGCTTCGGCCAAAGCAGCCGCATCCCGCACTGGAACGAGCAACCCTGTTTGGTGATGTTGGACAACCGACCGGCAACCAGGCACATCCGTCGCGATGACGGCTTTTCCACAAGCGGCTGCTTCCAACAACACCTTCGGGAGTCCTTCACGATACGACGGCAAGACCACCAGTGCCGCCTGCCCCAAAACCGTTGGAAGATCCTCGCGATGCCCCCACCATTCGATGCCGTACTCCTGCACCCACTGCTGAAGCTGTGTCTCCGAAATCGCGGTAGGATTTCCCTGATCAACTCGCCCCACTAGCACAAAGCGCGCGCGCACCTTTCGCTTTTGCAACCGTATGACAGCATCGACAAATTCGCCGACACCTTTATCCCACAACATCCGTCCCACCAACATCACAATAGGATCACCGGTAGTGGGCTCGACGGGCACAAATCGATGAATATCCACGCCGGACCCGGCAATCAAACGAATGCACGATGAATCAACGATGTGCTCCCGTATCAACACCTCTCGATCATCAGAATTTTGGATCACTACAATGGAGCGGCTAAGAGCGATGGCACTCCGTAGCCCTCGCCGTAGAAGTGTCCGAATTATTGAGGCACCTTCAGGCCTGTCCGTGAACGCATAGCCTAATCCGCCGAACAAATTGATAACTACAGGGACACCTGTCACCCACGCCGCGAATGATCCGTACAGCACCGGCTTCATGGCGACGTGCTGAACGATCTGCGGACGGATCCGATGATAGATCCGCACCAGCTCAACAAACGTCAAAAATTCCCTGAACAGATTACGACTCTCCCGCAGCATCGTGATCGGGATCAGGTGGAAACCTTCCCGCCGAATCCGGTCGGCATGCGCGGTGACGCGGGTGGCGATCATCACCTCATATCCGGCCTCACGCGCCAAGCGGGCAAGGTCGCGGCGAATCTCCCAAAAAGTCCAGTCTTCCGTGATCAGATATAAAAGACGTGGCCGCATGCCGCTAGCGCTCGTTCCAAGCCTGAAACATCAGAACATTCCACAGTGCATATTGCCAATTCCGCTTGCCGGAGAGATGTTCCGCCCAACGCTGCCGAATAGGACCGGGATGAAAATGCCCTTCCCGCCTGAGTCTCTGATCGTCCAGCAGCGTCTCCGCCCACTCCCGAAGTGGACCGCGGAGCCAGGTATCCAGGGGAATACCGAACCCCATCTTAGGTCGATCGATCAATTCCCGGGACACATAACGATCGAGCACCCGACGTAATACCCATTTCCCCTCTCCTTCCGACTTGATTTTCATCGAGAGTGGTAGACTCCAGGCAAACTCCACGACCCGATGATCGAGGAGCGGCACCCGTGCTTCAAGACTGACCGCCATGCTGGCCCGATCCACCTTTGTCAAAATATCGTCCGGCAAGTAGGTCACCAGGTCGAGATACATCATGCGCATCGCAAACTCGGAAAGCTGAGCCCATGAGGATCGGTCGGTCAATGTCGTCTGCGGCTCAGCTGTGCCAACAACGGTCTCCGTCGGCTGCTGCCAGAGAGACACCATGCCCTGATACATTGCGTCCGGATCTTTCGCCCCAAGCAAGCTCGCCAGCTTGTGCATCTGATCACCTGGGCGCTGCACTGCCGGGAGCATAAAGGAAAGCCTACTATAGAGATTCCCCCACCGATCGGGAGACATGGCCTGAATCATCGAACCGAGCCCGGCCCGTACAGGTTGAGGAATCGGAGCGAGCCGACGCCACAATCGGCGGCTCCAAAAATAACGGTTATACCCACCGAACAACTCGTCTCCGCCGTCACCCGAGAGGGCCACGGTCACATGTTTTCGGGCTAACTCGGACACCAGAAACGTGGGAATCTGAGAGGAATCGCCGAACGGCTCATCATACATCGTCGGTAACATGGGAATAACCGCGCGCGCCTTTTCAGGAGCTACATAAAGTTCCGTGTGGTCCGTCCCGAGATACTTCGCCACATCTTTCGCATACCCTGCCTCATTGTACCCGGCCTCCTGAAAACCGATCGAGAAGGTTTTCACCGGCACAGAACTCTGCGCTTGCATCAAGGCTACGACCACAGATGAGTCAATTCCGCCGGATAAGAATGCCCCCAACGGAACGTCCGCGATCATCCGAAGCCGGATTGCCTGCCGAAGCAAGGCATCGAGATGCTCCTCCGCCTCAACCTCCGTCCCGTGAAACGGCGTTGCCACTCCTCGCTCGGCCACTTCCCGGGCTGACCAGTAACGCATCGGTTTCCATGTAGCTTGATCGTCATCCGGCGAAGGGGAAAATCCTTCCTTCGTGAGCGCCAACTCCGGCGTCACCGTAAAGATGCAACCCGGCATCAACTTATAGACATGCTGGAATATCGAGAAGGGAGCAGGCACGTAGGCCAGGCGTAAAAACAGCGCCAGCGCCCCGCGATGCAACTGGGGGTCAAACTCCCTGACGCACCGAATCCCTTTTAACTCTGACGCAAAAACAAATGCCCGCCCGGCCCAGCCGAAATAGAGCGGTTTGATGCCAAGACGATCACGAACTAGACTCAGCTGCCTTGTTTCACGATCCCATAATCCAAATGCAAACATGCCGACGAACCGAGACACCGCTTCCTGAAGTCCCCACCGTTCAATCGCCGCCAGCATCACTTCCGTATCGGAATGTCCGTAAAACCGAACGCCATGCGATTCGAGTTCACTCCTGACATCAGCGAAGTTATAGACCTCGCCATTGTAGGATATGACATAGCGTCCGCTACCGGACAGCATCGGCTGATGGCCGTTAGGAGACAGATCCAGAATCGATAAACGGACATGCCCCAGACCTAACCCATCGGCAGCCTCAGTCCAAGTCCCCGAGTCATCCGGCCCACGAGTCCGCATCGCCCGGATCATCTCGGAAACGAGACGGACAGGCTCAGCCGCTCGGGAATTCAGTATGCCAGCAATCCCACACACAAACTATTCCAGCGTTATAAAAATACTCACTGACACATGTTGGAGATTTAGGGCCACGAAAGACTCAATGCCTTCGTGACTGCCTCCTCAATCGCTGATAATTATGGTTATTTATGACGGAGATAGAGAGTGCGAGTGGGCATATGCTGCCAGAGATTTACCCGATCACCATGATGCTCTATAGTCGTATTGGCCGCGCAATCTCTATTGAGAGCAGATTCGACCTCGAGCCAATGTCGAACAAATGCTTCTTGCTGATGCGATGGAACCGTCTTATACAACTGTTTCAAACAGGTAAGATTATGATATGCGACCCGCTGAATAGAGAATCCTTGCCTTCCAATCAACCGATCAATATCGTCAGCGACGACTCGCCGCTGGTAACGGCGAGAGAGTCCTAATGTCGCCAAGAAAGGCGACATCGTGCTGCGAAGCCATTCGCGCAACGGACTTCCCCATGTGGAAGGTCGATTAAGCTCGATACCGTATCGAAAATGTCCATCATCATAATTCAGAAAACACACGCCTTCATCAGCCAACAAACGTTTCGCGTGGCTCAAAAACGCCGTGCGGTCATACACATGCTCAAGCACGCTGAAACTGACAATGTAGTCCGCTTTTGCTTGAAGTGAAGCAATCTCGTTTCCAGTATGAAGCTCCACGCTACACCCTTCAAGCCGCTGCTGAGCTTGCCGAAATGAAGTGGGATCTGGTTCATAGCCAATCAACTTAATAGATGGGTGCTGGTGTAAAATCCGTGGCCAATCGCCGCCATCCCCACAACCGTAGTCAAAAATAACGAGAGCCTTGCCTGCCTGATTCCTTTCCAGGATCTCTGCGATGATAGAAGTTTTGGCGCTATTTCCTAACCAATAGAGAGGACTCCGCGAATGTGCCGAACGGGTTTCATCAGACATGCCTATACACCTCAAGTGTCTTTTCAACCATCTGATCTATCCCGAAATAGTCACGCACACGCACGAGTCCTGCTGCCCCAAAGCATCCCCTGACACTGGCGTCTTCGAAATGCTGAAAGGTTGCAGCGACTTGCTCCGAAGCCCCTGGATCGCAAAGCATGCCAGTCGTGCCAACCTGCACAACTTCGGGAATCGCACTCACACGGGTCGCTACGACGGGCTTACCGGCCGCCATCGCCTCAAGCAATACAAGACCAAATCCTTCATATTGCGAAGTAAGGGCAAACAGATCGAACGTATTTATCACGAGAGGGATATCCTCACGAAATCCAGCCCACACAACGTACGAAGCAATCTGAAGCCTATCTGCCAGTTGTTTGAGTGTTTGCTCAAGAAAGCCTGTTCCCACAATAACCAATCTGGATGGATGCGTTGCCTTAGATCGATACAGCGCATAGGCTTTCAGCAGGACGTCGATCCCCTTCTGCGGAACCAGCCTGGCAATGGTTCCGATAACCCATGTATCCTCCGAACATCCCCATTCTTTCTTCAACCTTGTGCACGCCGTTAAATCGATGCCGATGAATGGGGCGGAGTCTATCCCATAGGCCACAGTCGCGATTTGGCTTGATTCAACACGGAGATACTGCCTGACATATCGGTTGACAGCGTCGGAAATTGCGATGACATGACGCGCACGCCTCACTACCCAGCGACCCAACGCGGCATGGCCGGGAAATGCGCAAAACCGTTCATCGTTGTGCTTGGTAATTATCAGAGTGGTCGAACCGTGCCCTATGAGTGCGACACGAGTATAGAGTTCAGCCGGCGGCATATGTACATGGACAATGTCTGGGTTGGACGCCGAAAGCAATTTCCGCAAGCGAATCAAGGGCCACACGTCTCCATAGCATCGAAGTTCGAGTTCATGAACGGCTACCCCCAACTGCTGTAACTCTTTCTTCCAATAGCCATCCCCTTTGAGGTATGCCACCTCAACTTGAAGCCCCCTACTGATTTGCCCACGCACAAGCGCGAAAAGATGATTTTCCGCGCCACCACGATTCAATGTAGTAATGACATGAAATATCTTCAATATTAAACTCGGAGAAAATCTCGGCCAGAGATAATTTCGAGCTACGTGTGTAGAAGCCTTTGGCTACCTGAGATTGTGATCAATGAAGAACAAGACGCAACAACCTGAGTTCCTAGCAACATGGCATGCCGAGATGATGCAGCGGAAAATTTCCGGCAACCTGGAAGCGCAAATAATACTCCCTTAGCCACTTTCAAGATTTCTCAGCTCTTACAAAATGCATCGTAGTGGCTCTCCCCAGCCGTGGCCTATCGAGCTTACTTAAAAGGGCCGCCATTCCAGGCAGCTTTGAAAGGCCATGATAAAGGCCTAAGACCTGCAGTCGGCTAAGAAGCCAACCGTCGACGGGATGGACATCAACTCTGCTAAAACCAGCCTCTGCGAAAAGAAGGGCAATCCCTTCGTGGGTAAACCGCCAGAAGTCACCGTAATCACTGTGGCGGCTGCCCGATGGCCGTATCCTTTCATTGAAAACCAGGGGATTGTCTCGAACTTCTGATTTTCCATGATATGAAATGTAAAACGGCACCGATACGATGGCTATTCCATGGGCTTCTAAAACCCGGTGGATTTCGCTAACGGCCTGCCTCGGGTGCTGTGTATGCTCGAGAACCTCCATGCATATCACACTGCCTACGCTGCCATCCGGCACATCATGCATATTCTCAATGTCACAATCGAAATCGCACCCTCCCGGCTTACCTAGATTATCTGGATGGAAACCGCCTGCGCGATATTCTTGCTCATCGAACAGATGCCGAACTAGCCCCACCTCTTTTACAAAACGACCACTGGTCCCAAGATCATATACTGGTGACTTAGACGCAGCCTCAGACATGAGCCTCATAAAGGTGGGAAAGAAGGGATGGCGAACATCAAGCACTTCGACACCACCTTACTGGTGGTGGAATGAAGCGCAGGAGTATGCCAATGTGCTTACCAGCAATTTGACAAAGAGCTTCATGACTAGGGCCTGGTATCAATGGAAGCCACCGCAAGAGTGTCAGCATAACCAACATATAGGTGACCATACCGGCAACAAGTCTGAATAGGGGAAGCGCTTGAGCAAGGAGAGTCTGGGTTCCCCAAGAGAGTGCACAAGCTACACCAGCTGCGGCAACAATTCCCAACGGGCGTGATTCTGGTGGCACTAAATCCTGCCGGAAGGCCCGTCCGATCAGGATTATGCAGAGAGAGATACGTGCCAGTCCTAACAAGGCAAGCAATATCCTCAGGTCCGTTCCGCGAACTATGAGGATAATCAGCAGTGAAACTACACCTAATGCCACATTAGAAGTCGTTAGCCATCGATACTGATCAAGTGTGAGCAAAGCAGTCCCCCAGATCATACGAACGCCCGATTCTAAAAAAAGAGGGAGCAGCCAGACTGCGGCAATGGGCACGGCATCGCCATACGACTGACCGAGAAGAAATGGCAAGCCAAGCGGCAACACTGCTGCGATACCACCGGCTGCACCTGCAAACAATACGGTCGTTAACCCTCCAAGCCGTGCCACCTGGCGTCTGAATCGAACAAGATCTCCTCTACTTTCATTGAGCAGAGGAAAAACAAGATTTGAAATCGGCAAACCGACAACACTTAGGGCTTTCTGCAGAAGATCTGTCGCGATAGCAAGCATCGCAAGTTCATGGCGACCGTGCGCTCCAGCAAGCATCAGCAGCAAAAAAGGTCCTCCGCTTAGAGACGTTGTCAGCTTGTCGAACAAGGCAACTAGACCGTGGGTCTGCGCGGCATTCACCATACCCTCCGGCAATGGCTCCTGTTCCAGACAAAACTCCATGGAAGCCGCGCGATGTAATAAGAATGTTTCAAGAATGGCTACGATAAGCAGGGCGGACACAAGCACAACCGGTTCGCGAACTAATCCGGCAATGCCACCAAGTGCTAGAGCCCGAACGATCGTCATGGATTGACTCAGCAACAATACCTGCCCATGCCGGAAAGCGTTGATCATGGCGCTGCTTGCGAGTTGTCCGTGTAGCATGACTGCTGAGAGCAGCCCAACTAAGCCAAATGCAACAGGCTGCCACTGATCGACCTGCAACTCCGCGGTTTCCGCCCATCGCGGCCCCAACCAGATAACCAAAACAGCGAGCATGAGTGCCGCCGCCCATCGACGAAACTGCAAAGCCCGATACAAGCTTCCGCGTGCGTTTAATGCCTGAGCCTCGTGCAGATAACGCCCCAACCCGACGTTGCATCCACTTTCGCCAAGAATGAGCAACCATGTCACTAGAGCCATAAGCGTTGCGAAATCGGCATACCCTTC
>OMJA01000007.1 GCA_900299245.1 Nitrospiraceae bacterium
GCCGAGCATGTCATGTTGGTCGATCTTGAGCGGAACGATCTCGGCCGAGCGTGTACATATGGAAGCGTCCGAGTAGACGAACTCATGAACCTGGAACACTATTCCCATGTCCATCACCTGGTCTCTCACATCACGGGAACCTTGAAAAACGATGCCACCGGTTTTGATTTGCTCAAAGCGGTCTTCCCGGGGGGAACGATTACCGGCGTTCCGAAAATCCGTTGTATGGAAATTATCGAGGAGCTGGAGCCGGTCCGCCGCGGCGCCTATACGGGCTCGATGGGCTACCTGAGCTGGAGCGGCGATCTGGATTTCAACATTGTGATCCGGACGCTCGTGAGGACCAACGGCAAGGCCTACCTCCAGGTCGGCGCCGGCATCGTGGCGGATTCCGACCCGGCGCGCGAGTACGAGGAAACGATTCACAAAGCCCAGGCCTTTCTAAGCGCGTTCGCGTAACGGATTTCTCCCAAATGTGGATTTTTGTGGACGACAAGTTCGTACGGAAGGAAGAGGCCGTCGTCTCGGTCTTCGACCATGGATTTCTTTATGGAGACGGAATCTACGAAACGCTGCGTTCGTATGGATCCCGCCTGTTCATGTGCGAACAGCATCTCGCGCGGCTGTTCCGCTCTGCGGAGGCCATCGGATTGACCATTCCGATTCATCGAGAGCGCTGGCCCGAGCTCCTACATGAATCCATGGCGCGCAACGGCGTTGGAACCGCTACGCAAGACGCGTATCTGCGGATCACCGTGTCGCGTGGAGTCGGTGGCATCGGATTGGATCCAGCACTCTGCCCGTCTCCAACCATCGTCATTATGGCGCAGCCGCTTGTCGCACCAGCTGCGGCGCTTTATCAAACAGGGGTCGATGTGATGCTCGCCACGACGAGACGGAACTTGCCCAGCGCATTGCCGCCTCAGATCAAATCCCTGAACTTCCTCAACAACATTCTCGCCAAACGCGAGGCCATCGCCGCAGGAGCCTTCGATAGCGTCTTGCTCAATTGGGAAGGACATCTGACGGAGTGCACGGTCAGCAATTTGTTCTTTGTGACAGATGGGCACCTGCGCACTCCCTCCCTTGAGTGCGGCCTCCTTGAGGGCATCACTCGGTCGATCGTACTGCAATTGGCGAAAGAGCAGAACATCCCGGTAGCGGAAGGGCGATTCACACCGACACAGCTCTATCAGTCAGACGAATGTTTTGTGACCAATACCAGTATGGAAATCATGCCGGTGACCTCCGTTAATCACACACCGATCGGTGGGGGGAAACCAGGTTCCCTGACCCAGATGCTTCGCAAGCTGTTTTCTGGAACTCGGGAACGATTTCTGGAGTCATCTTTCTTGTAGAAAATTCCTAACTCATTGTTTCACTTATTATTTCTCAGTTGCCTCCACGGCACAGGATCTGCACTTTCTTGACAGGAGACTGAAGACTGTTATCGTTTGACCATGCCGCGATCACGGACACTTTCCAGCTTCGTAGCCTGGCCCCTGATGGCCGGCCTCCTCACCGGTGGATGCCTCCTGCTTGCCGCGATGACGGCCGCTCAAGCGGAAATTTATCAATACATCGATGCAAAGGGGACGATTTCTCTCACCAATGTCCCCTCCGATGCGCGCTATCGCCGGATCGACATCGCCCCGAATCGATTACGCTCCACAATTTCGGAGCAGGAGCTCGCGCCGATGATCAGCCGGTTTTCACACCAGCATCAATTGCATCCGGCACTCATTCGGGCTGTCATTAAAGCCGAATCGGACTTCGACCCTCGTGCGGTGTCGAGGGCTGGAGCGGTGGGCCTGATGCAGCTCATGCCGCAGACCGCCCTCAGGCTGGAGGTGCGGGACATGTACGACCCAGAAGACAACATCGGCGGAGGCACGAAATACCTCCGCCAACTGCTGGACCGATTTCGGGGGAACCTTCCGCTTGCGCTGGCCGCCTATAACGCGGGGGAGCATGTGGTCGACCGGTACCGCGCACTTCCACCCATCGAGGAGACCAGACAATACGTTCGCAAGGTCTTGCGCTATTATCGGACCTTCCTCATGCGAGACCTCGCTGCGACCAGCCACATCATTGCGCCCTCGGAGGCCGCAACGCTACCACACTCCCTCGGCCTCTTGGCCGCTCCTGCTCAATAGCTGGTTCTCCCAGAGCAACTTGGCTATGGTGCTTCCAACCAACCCGTTTGGCTTCCGGGAAGTCCGATCGGAAGTGGGCACCCACACTGTTTTCTCGCCAGAGCGCCGATTCCGCGAGGCAGTGCGCCACCTGCACCATGTTCTTTACTTCTAGATCCGCCCTGAAAGCGAATGGCTTTGACACCAGACGTGCCCAGCGAGCAAGCTGAGCGGTCGCACGAATCAGCGATTCGCGAGAGCGAATGATGCCGACCTGGCCCCACATGGTTCGACGGAGCGAGTTTCGCAATTTTTCCGCATCGTCCAGCTTATGCCGTGGTTCGTGTCGCAAAGCTGCCATCCGTTGAGCCAAGTCCGGCTGAGGCCGGTTGGAAGCCCACGCCACAGCGGCCACGCCGGCCCGCATGCCGAACACCAGACCTTCCAACAGGGAGTTGCTCGCCAGCCGATTGGCCCCGTGCACACCGCTGCAGGC
>OMJA01000008.1 GCA_900299245.1 Nitrospiraceae bacterium
CCGCCGAGAATTGCGACCAGTGCGGCGGTGCCGAGGGAGAGCGGCCAGCCCCACTGTTCGGCAATCCAGGGCGTGACGGTGGGCGAGATCGCGCCTCCGATATTGGCCCCCATATTCATCAATCCCGAGAGACTGCCCGCGTGTGTTTTGGATAAGTCGCTCGTGGAGGACCAGTAGGCGCCGACGCTGAAGTAGAGCCAGCCCGCACCCAGCGACAGGCTGGCGATGGCGAGATAGGGCGAATCGATCCAGGCTCCGAGTCCGATCGCGCAGCCGGCGAGCAGCATTCCCGCCATGCCTGCCTGACGGCGTCCTGCCGTCTGGCCGTGGCGGGCGGCCAATCGATCCGTGACCCAGCCTCCGATCGGGCAAAAGACTAGAATCGCGAGGAAGGGAGCGGACGCGAAGAATCCGCCGCGCAGGATATCGAAGCCGCGTACGTTGACGAGATAGAGATAAAACCAGGACATGTAGACGTAGGCCACATAGCCGAGGCAACTGTAGCTCAGCACGAGCCACCAGACGGTGGGTGTGTGCCGCAAAGCCGTCCAGGGGATCGAAGGGGAGAGCGCCGGTCCGGTTGTCGCCGGAGTGCGGTTCTTTTGATCGGCGGTCCGCCTGGTAATCCATGGATGATCGAGAGGATGATTGCGCGCGATGAACCACCAGATGACGGCGAGCCCCAGGCCGAGCACGGCCGACAGATAGAAGGCGGTCTGCCATCCGAAGTTGACCATGATCCAGGCGGTGACGGGCGGCGTGATCGCGGCGCCGACGCCGATGCCGCCGATCGCGATGCCGATGCCGAGTCCGCGTTCTCCCGCCGGCAGCCAGTCGGTGACAATCCGATTGAAGTTCGGCAGAGCCACTGCTTCACCGACACCCAAGAGGAATCGCGCAAGCGCAAGCGCTCCCATGATGCCCAGCCATCCGGCCAGCGGCGAGGCCGGAGCCATGGCGGTCCAGGCCGTAAAGACCGACCACCAGAGCAGCGCCAGAGTCAGGATGATCCGCGCGCCCCAGCGATCGCCGAGCCAGCCGCCGGGAATTTGAAAGAGGGCATAGCCGATGACGAAGGCCGAAAAGACAAACCCCATCTGCTGTTCCGTCAATCCCAACGCCGGCATCATATGCCGGGCCGTCACAGAAATGTTGACGCGGTCGATATAGGTGACGACGGAAATCAGAAACAGAAGGCCCAGAATGAGCCAGCGGATGCGCGTGAGAGGCGGAGCGGCGTGATCAGAAGAATCGTGTGGGTGCAACGGTCATGTCGATCCAGTGGAGGCCGGCATTATAGCGGCTTGGAGAAAATCGCTCCAGTGCATTTGCGACAATCTTAATATGTAGCGACGGTTTTTCTGGATTCAGTCGATCGGTCAAAGGTTGTTTTCCACTTGATCGGGGCATCTCCCACGTATTCGATGGGAAGGAAGGGTGACTTGTCAAGCAAGGGGTGGTCGGTGCGATTGGAAAAAACTTCCGGCGGCTTTTCTTAATTCGACTAGTTGAAACGTATCTGTAATGCTCGAGTTCGTCGCTGTCATCGCCGAAATGCGTACCAGTTTTCTTCTCCGGCAATCTGGCGATAGGCTCCCTTCTCTGTCTCAGGGCCAGTACCACCTATGAAGAATTCGTACCCGTAGTCGTAGCTCCGTCCCATGTGGGTCACTGCTCGAAATTGACCGAGCTCATCAAGATGGATTGCCTCAAGCGATGCTGCCTTTGCGACGTCGAATACACGATAGAGCTTCGACTTATTGCTGGGGTTGTTCAGCGAGATGGCCGCCAGGGATTCCGGTTGGGTGTTATGATGCAACCAGACTCGGTCATCTTGGTCGTTGTAGCGTACACCGATCTTGATCCCGACAATGTCTTCCTCGTGAGCAAGCGAGAGTAACAGTCGTCTCGCTTCATTCAGACTTTCACGGTGCGAAGAAAACTGTGTTGCGAGTACATCCAGGCGGTCCAGGTCGCTGTCGCAGGCTGTTACGAAGAGAAGAGTGAAAGCCAGGGTTAAGAGTTTCATGTGCTTGGTTTGAGCAAAGTTTTAACGATGAACAAGGCCGATCGCGACGACCCCAACGACTCCAATGGCCAATGAGCCATAGAGGCTCAACTGTGCATTGTTGGGTGTCGTCCAACCAATATAAGCCGCCAGGAAAAGCAATAATCCCCAACCATAAAAGGCCAGGTTCCGGCTGTTTGACTTCAGGCTCCAATACACTAGCGGTGTCATGAAAACAGCGACCACGGTGCTGGTCATGACTGTGACAGGGATGACGCCAGGTAAGAGCAACGCATGTATGGATAGATCTCCTGACGTGCCCGCGGCAAACAGCAATGCGAGAGATGTGGCGCTGAACCAGGCCAGGAATGCGGCTATAAGAATTCGACTGAGCATTCAGGATCCTTTGTCCTCACACCGGTGAAAACGTTCTCCTGCCAGATGAGGTCCTCATCGATACGCATCAGCCAACGCAACCTGCTGGTAGTTCACTTTTCAGCCTAAGGCCTGTCCAAGCCAGGAATATATTGAAAGCTACAAACGCGCCTCCCACGACGAGTGAACCGGTAAATTCGAGAGGGCTCCACAGCATCGATCCAAAAAACAACACCCCAATAGGAGTGAACGGGGCCAGAAAAAACCCGCCCAAGGGAAAGCACATGAGTAATCCCAGAAGCCCGTAAGACCCACCATGCACTATTGCGGTAAGTCTTGAGATGCCACTTTCTCTTAGTTTTCCGTAGGCCTTTCCGTACAACACTGTCATTGTCACGTCCAGAACGATCCTGCACATAACCGATACATCTGATATTCCATAAGTGCTGCCCATAATACTTCTGTACGCGTCCGACGTGAGTAGTGCTATGAAATCCAGAGTGGCGCAGATCACAAAACATGCAAACCCAATTCGGATCCAACCTTGCTTCAATCTGTGAGTATCCATGGTTTTCACGCAGGCGTGCCCGTTGTAGTCACCGTCAGATTGCACAGTCGCACATACTATTACCCTTCTGCCTTGCAACACTCAGGTAGATCCGAGGGCATCAGTTGAGCGTATGGGTATTGTCTGCAGGAAGTGCGACGGCGGCAAGCGAATGAACGATTGCTGCTGCGCCTGAAAAACTCCTTGTCTCCCGCAGGGTTGGTGGATTTAACTCGAGGCTTCCGGTAAGATCCGAACGGCAATTGTACGTAGGCTGTGAGGGAGCAGATTGTCGCGTCTTCGGCTGTTTCTGGTCATTGCGCTGGCGCTCGCGGTGGGTGTCGGTACCTTCCTGCTCTTTTCCAATACCCTCATCGGCGAAGATTATCTCAAAGAGTTTGTCTTGCAGCAGCTGGAGGAGACGCTCGGGCGCAAGATCGAAGTGCATCGCGTCAAGTTTGTCCTGTTCCCCCGCATCCGTGTCGAACTGAGCCAGGTCGCCATCCACGATCCCCATTCGGAGGACGTCGTGCTGTCCGCGAAGCGGATCGATCTGGTGCTCCGCCTGCTTCCGCTGTTGCGCAAACAGGTGGTGGGCAAGCGGCTGCTGGTCG
>OMJA01000009.1 GCA_900299245.1 Nitrospiraceae bacterium
CGCTGCCGAAATCGCAACAGCGCCTGCTCTAAGACGTAATCTTCAACGGGTTGCGGAAGAAATTCCTTGGCGCCACATCGAAACACTTCCAGGATGAGCGAGGGATCGCTGCGGGAGGCGGTGACGAACACCTCGGCGGAGGGAGCCTCTTCAGCGACACGACGGATGTCGGACAGGACCTGATCCGGATCTCCTTCATCAACCTCGAGAATGACCAGTTCGGGCTTGCCCACGATTCGCCCGGTCAACACGAGGAAATCGGGATCGCGGCGCAATACCGCGACAATCTGATCCGTAACAGCAGCCTGCAAACAATTGACAGCAACTCTTAGCATAGACCGTCCAACAACAGTGATTGTTACTCGACAAGGTTTGGAATCGTGGCGAGGAGGCCGTAGTCATTTCCTCCGCCACGGCCGATCGATTTTGTATCGCACTGCACGACGCCGGAGATCGTCTTCGTCGCAGCCACGACAGATTTTACGGCCACCTCGGCGTACCCAAGAATCGTCAAGAATCCATTCGGATTTCCACAGCCGTTGGCCGCCGGATCTTGATAAACCGGAACCGAAATCATCCAATTCCCCGACGCATCCTTCTTGTGATTGTAGAGCAATTCCAGATTGGGCATGACCGATTGGACGGCCCCGCCATTGAAGTTGAACATGGTTTGACCCGCAATCGTGCCCGTGATGACAGTGGACTCTGCACAGCCTGCCACCGGCTTGCCGTTTTTCACCGGACATTTCCCTGTGTCCAGGATCGTAATCACATTCGTAAGGTCACCGGCTGAGGTCCCGGGGCTTTTGAACGCCTGCCATGCAGCGCAGGAATCGGTGGGAGAAAAAGTCACGGGATCCGAGCATTGATGGCTGTCAAACCACCGCTGAGACAATGCAAACGGAGCATTCAACACCCCAGGTTCAGTGGTGGATAGTCCCGTCAACGCAGCCGTGGCCTGCGCGGAGACCCCGACTCGATCCACGTTCAGCACTGACGCAAAGACGGTACTCATCGATCCGTTGGCCGTATTATCGAGTCTCGTCATCACACGGACCGCATTCGGCACCGACGTCGTCGGCGTAAACAGATGTGTTTTATTGCTCCATTTCCCCACCTGGATGTCGGCTCCGGCCAATTGCAACGATTTCATATCGGCGATATTCGCAAAGGCCGCATTGCCTGACACGGTCCGGATCGCTTCTACTTGAGTCGTCGTGAGCGTCAGACTCAACTGATTCGTCACTGACATTGACTTATAGAGCTCGCCGAGGGAGCGCGCCCCGGCCAAGGCTGCGCTGTCCGCCGCATTCTGTAATTCATTCTTCGCCATGAAGACGCGGCCTAAATCGATCGTAAACGCCGTCACCCCGATAAGGCCCACGAGGCTCAGGGCGGTCACCACGGTGACGGATCCTCGCTCCGACAATTGAGATCGAACCAACCGCCCGACCCGGCATCGCATCATTCATGCACCATGACTGTTTGCGCCGTCAGGTTGAATCCCGATCCAACATTAAAGAGGCTGGGAAACAGCAACGAATAGGGATATACGATCGCGACGCTTAAGGTAGCAGGATAGGCACCGCCGGCTCCGTTGATAGTGACATTCGCCAGTGAAGGATTCAGAATCAAGCTGTTCGTGAGCGCGTTATTCACCACGGCCGTCACCTCTGTGGTCCCTAGCTTCGGAGTTCTGGATACGATCCCCGCTCTGGCGCCCTCGCGAGAGGCATTGACAAGCACTTCCCGGGCATAGATCGCAATCCCGAATTCCACCGTACCGAACATCAGCAGAACGAGCGGAAGCAGTAGGAGCGCAAACTCCACTGCCGCCGCTCCCTGCTCCGACCGCATTCTCTTGACCGAAGAGTTCATTGGTTCTTGATCATCGACTGCGGCGCAGCCACGACCGAACGCGGCTCAAAGGTCTTGCGGTACGTGCCTACCGCGCTCGAGGCGGCCTCACCATCCATCGCGGCAGCCGGATCCGCGTTTCCCACCCGTTCGGGATGGCTGATTTGCGCCCGCAGGCCTGTAGAATAGGACTCCCCATAGTTCTGGCCTAACTGAGTGGGTCGACAGCCGCTCGTGACTCCCAAGACCACCACCATGCCCATTGCCCAAATCGCAATCTGTTTCATGCCGTGCGTCCTTTGGCTCACATTTCGTTAACGTGCCAGAGACTCGGCGCCCGGTCTTACCTGGCCGGCTTGCCCGCCGAATCCTCCCTGTTCGATCATGCCCATAAGAAAAAACTCAAAATCGTTCGGCTCGACATAGTAGTCGGTCGGAAGCCGTTGCTCTGCCATTTTCAGGGGCTTCACCATATGCGTCGAGACAATGATGACCAATTCGGTCTCATTCTTCTGAAACTGCGAACTTCTAAAGAGTGCACCGAGAATCGGAATATCGCCGAGCACCGGAAACTGCCTGATGATTTCCGTGACGTTATCCTTCAGGAGACCGCCGATCATAAAACTCTGGCCATCCTTCACCTGGATCACAGTCGACGCTCGACGCGAGGTGATCAGCGGAACATTGAACCCCTGCTGACGTAGGCCGTTGGCAAAGTCCAATTCCGACACTTCCGGCGAGACGGCGATGTTGATCTGCTGATCGCTCAGCACGGTGGGAGTGAAATTCAACCCTACACCGAATTTCTTGAACTGGATCGTCGTGACGCCGAACGCCTGCGGCACCGGAATGGGAAATTCGCCACCGGCCAGGAACGACGCTTCCTGTCCGCTCAACGAGACAAGAGCCGGCCGAGCTAGGACCTTCACCAGATCTTCTTCCTTGAGCGCATCGATAAACATCGTCCAGGTCATATTTCCGGACTTAAACCCACCGACCGCCGAAATCGTAGACGTGACGATTTGATCGATAGGGTTTCCTCCGGATACCGTCGGGGTGAAATTCAGGTTGGTCAATTGATTGAGCAGCGTCACCCCGAATCCGCCGGGTACGGCATAGTTCAGATTGAAGCCCAACCGCTTAATCAACGCGCGATTCATCTCCGCAATGCGCACTTCGAGCAACACCTGCTGACCGGCCTCCACCTCGAGCATGTTTTTGACCTTGGCCGGCGCATAACTCTCCGCGGCCGCCAAAACCCGGGCCAAAACCACCGCGCTGGACACGCGACCGGACAGATGAATGCCCTCCTGACCTGCCGACATCCGAATGCCGGTTTCTTCAGGAAACATTTCCGACACTTCCTGCTGCAACCGGAGCAGATCAGGAGACACCCCGATGTCATACACGGCCGACACATGATCGCCCTCGCGCCAGATCGTCAACGTGGTTGACCCCATGGTTTTGGCAATCAAATAGATCTGCGTGTTCGAGATCAGCACCGTGTCCGCAATAGCCGGGTTCGCGATGGACGCCCGCTTGATCGGCACACTGGTCGAAATAATCTGCGACTTCCCCGCAGCCAATCGCAGCGAGATCAGTTCGGGAGGGGCCGGTGCCGCCGGCGCGGCGAGCAGGCTTTGAGGCCCCCACCAGAAGGCCGCCCCTACGGCCACGAGAGCGATCGATGTCCGAACCATTGTGGCTTGCCGCCAGTACCTGTTCCGCCCGCGCTGATCTTCCATCGTGCTATTTCCCCTCTCTCGTGGTCACTGTTTCGACCGCCACACCGCGTATCACTTCGACATTGATAAGGGCATCGCCCGACCCATTGTCACGATGCGCCCGACCGATGGCCAAGAAGTTATTGACCTTCTTGGGCGAGTACGCCTCTGCCAATGTCAACACCTTTGCCATGGCCTGCTGATCCTCAACAGACCCGGAAAGCGTGATGGTATCCTGATCGGCCAGCGCCTCAACCTGGCCGACTCCGATCAACTGGTTGAGCCGTTCCTGCAGCCGCGTGATATCGATCGAGATATCCAGATCCAGGACGGCGAGGATATTTTTATCGCCCCCCCAAATCACCAGATTGGTCGCACCACACTTCTTTCCGGTGAGGTACAATTCACGTGAATTAAGAATCAGCGTGTCGGCGAGGTCGGGGTTGGCAATGCTCATCCGCTTCATCCCCGCGGGCAACTTGATCACCAGAGACCGGTTCAGAAATAGGCGGACAACCTGAGGTCCAGCCTGCGTCTTCGCAATATAGACATCTGAGGAATCCTTATCCACGGCCAAGACCGACGAAGGCACAAGAGCGACAATCGTGATGACGCCGAGTATCGTCGCTCGCAGAAAAGAGGACATTTCCATGCGCATATGCATACCGCCTAACTCTTGGACTTTTGGATACTGCGTTGCCCGCCGCGAATAACTTCCACCGGCTCCTCACGAGGCTCCTGCGGCTCGGCAGGACGATAGGAACTGAAGACAGACTGAGGCGTCGCGCCCTTCGTCAAGACAGACTCCGTATTGACCGGATTCCGCAATGCGAGACGGAGGGAACCCTGTGTGCTGGCCAGGCTCAACTTCTCTGCCTCGTCAACCGTCACTTCCAGCGCGATGACACTGACAGGCTTGGCCTCTCCCTCCTTGCCGCCACGAACCATCTCCGTTCCTGACGCCAGGACTCGAATGTTCTGAAGAATGATCTTCGAGTGAAACATACGGTTGCCGGGAGTCGTCTCCATCGTGACCATGACATCAACTCGGTCGTTGGGCTTGATGAAGCCAGCCACACCGACCACCTCATCCACCTTCACCGCCATCGCACGTTTATCAGGACTGGTCACCGACGCGATCCCCCCGACGGCAGACAACGCAGCCAGCTTCGATTCGAGGAAAGGCTCGTTATGCTTCATATCCGCCACGATTACACGATCCTTCAAGATGGTCGCGTCAGACACGTAACCCTGCGGAACCTTGTCTACCGGAAACGGGATTTGCTCGATCATCTCAGGAGTTAAAGTCGTGCCCCAGGACAGATCGGCCGCAGCCACAGCAATCATCCGCACCTCCGACTCCACCACGGCCACTCCTTCCGGAGCCCCCTGGCTTTTCAGCCAGGAATAAATTCCGATGCTGGTCACCAAAGCCATGACTACAGCCAATGCCAGGAACACATAGGGCTTATACCGCTGCAATGACACCTTCCCCTTCACGCAACGAAAACAATAAAAAGACGAGGAGCAAAATTTTCAGGGTAGTCTTATCGAAGCAACCGAACTTGATGCAGCCTTGCCGAGAAATGCCAACCCAGGAAGCACGACGTAAAAGACTCACCGGCAGAGGAAGGGGCCCCAAACGAATTACTTGGGCCCCCTCTCTAACCATTGACCTATAAGCGAACAGCGCAACACCGGTGCTAGAACAGAGGCTCAGCTGCGTGACGAAGAACTCAAGCCGCGACAGCAGGGCTGATAACCGACCACTCCCGAGACAAATGCCGTTAGCTCGCCCCCCCCACGTTGACCTTGCCCGCAATAAAGTTGAACGCCGAGTTCAAATTCGTACCCAAGAGGGTGGCACCCGCCACGATCGCGATCGCAATCAAGCCCGCGATGAGGCCGTACTCAACCGCCGTCGC
>OMJA01000010.1 GCA_900299245.1 Nitrospiraceae bacterium
AATCGGCGTTTCGATGATTTCGCCTGACGGCTTGGCCATCAATCCGCGCATACCGCCGAGCTGACGAATCTGCTGCGAGCTGCCTCGAGCTCCGGAGTCGGCCATCATGAAAATGGGATTGAAAGATTCGGCCTTGGCGGGATCTCCGCCGGCACCGAGCTCCTTCATCATTTCATTGGCGACCTGCTCCGACACATGCGCCCAGATGTCGATCACCTTGTTGTAACGTTCGCCGTTGGTGATCAATCCTTCCGCATACTGCCGCTCGATTTCACCGACTTCATGCTGCGCCTTGTCGATAAACACGCTCTTCTTCGTCGGAATGTGCATGTGATCGACGCAAATCGACACCCCGGCTCTTGTCGCGTAGAAGAACCCGAGATCCTTGATTTTATCCAGGAACACCACGGTATCCCGGTGACCGGTCTGCCGATAGACCGTGTCGATCAACTTGGTCATTTCCTTCTTCGTCATCAGCTTATTGGCGTTGGCGAACGGCATGCCCGCCGGAAGAATTTCCGACAACAGCACCCGGCCGACCGTGGTCTGCACCAACGCGTTCCCGAGACGCACCTTGATACGCGCATGCTCGTCCACTTCGCGCGCATCGTATGCAATCCGCACTTCCTCGGGCGACCCGAAGATTTTATTTTCGCCCTTTACACCCATTCGCTCTTTGGTCAACCAGTACACGCCCAACACCATGTCCTGAGACGGCACCGCAATCGGCTTTCCGTTCGCCGGAGACAGGATGTTATTGATCGACATCATCAACACTCGCGCCTCAACCTGCGCTTCGACAGACAACGGCACGTGCACGGCCATCTGGTCTCCGTCGAAGTCGGCGTTGAACGCCGCGCACACGAGCGGGTGCAGCTTAATGGCTTTCCCTTCAACCAGAACCGGATCAAAGGCTTGAATACCAAGCCGGTGCAGGGTTGGAGCGCGATTCAGCAACACCGGATGCTCCCGGATGACTTCGTCGAGCACGTCCCATACTTCTGGGCGCTCTTTTTCAACCAGGCGCTTGGCACTCTTGATTGTCGTCGCCGCACCGCGCTCCTCCAATTTATGGAAGATGAACGGCTTGAACAACTCCAACGCCATCTTCTTCGGCAGCCCGCACTGATTCAAACGGAGATCCGGGCCGACTACGATGACCGTACGGCCGGAATAGTCGACGCGCTTCCCCAAGAGATTCTGCCGGAAGCGGCCCTGCTTTCCCTTGAGCATATCGCTCAATGACTTGAGCGGACGCTTGTTGGGTCCACGAATCGCCCGACCGCGGCGGCCGTTATCAAACAAGGCGTCGACGGCTTCCTGCAGCATGCGCATTTCATTGCGAATGATGACGCCGGGCGCCTTCAACTCCATCAAGCGCTTCAGCCGGTTATTCCGGTTGATCACGCGGCGATACAAATCGTTCAAATCGGATGTCGCAAACCGGCCGCCGTCAAGCGGAACCAGCGGGCGCAATTCCGGCGGCAATACCGGAATGACGTCCATGATCATCCACTCCGGCATATTGCCGGACTTGCGGAACGCTTCGAGGACTTTCAGGCGCTTTGCATACTTCTTTTTCAAGGCAGCCGATGCCGACGTCTTCGCCTTGATCTGAATCTCATCCCACAGACTATTGATGTCGATCTTGCGCAGCAGGTCGCGAATGGCTTCCGCCCCGATGCCGACCTTGAAACCGCTGGATCCGAATTCGGACTGCAGCGCCCGCAACTTGTCTTCCGGCACCAATTCTTTTTCGGACAGATCCGTCGATCCCGGATCGACGCAGACATAGCTCTCGAAATAGAGAATCTTCTCGAGCTGCTTCAAGCTCATATCGAGCAAGGTTCCGATACGGCTCGGCACACCCTTCAAGAACCAGATGTGGGCCACCGGCGCAGCCAGCTCGATATGTCCCATGCGCTCGCGGCGCACTTTGGACTGAATGACTTCGACGCCGCACTTATCGCAGACGATCCCGCGATGCTTCATGCGCTTATACTTGCCGCAATTACACTCCCAGTCCTTGATCGGACCGAATATCTTCGCGCAGAAGAGGCCGTCCTTTTCCGGCTTGAACGACCGGTAATTGATCGTCTCCGGCTTCTTCACTTCGCCGTAGGACCAGGACCGGATCTTCTCGGGCGACGCAATGCGAATCCGCATTGAATCGAACGACACCGCATCACGCGGCTTTTCAAACAATGTATATACGCCTTCCAATGTAGGACCTCCTCTGATACCGGCTTTCAGCCGGCACACAAGTGGTTAGTCTTGCGACTTCAGCAACTCGACGTCGAGCCCCAAGCTCTGCAACTCTTTGACCAAGACATTAAACGATTCGGGCAACCCTGGTTCAAGGAACGGTTCGCCCTTCACAATTGCTTCATACATGCGCGACCGGCCTGGCACATCATCGGACTTGACCGTCAGGAACTCCTGCAGCGTCGAGGCAGCGCCGTACGCCTGCAAGGCCCAGACTTCCATTTCTCCCAGCCGCTGACCGCCGAACTGAGCCTTACCGCCCAAGGGCTGTTGCGTCACAAGAGAATAGGGTCCGATGGACCGTGCGTGAATCTTATCGTCCACCAGGTGGTGCAGCTTCAGAACGTACATGTAGCCGACGGTGACCGGGCTGGAAAAGGTCTCGCCGGTTCTTCCGTCCACCAGTGTGCTTTGTCCGCTCGGCGGCAACTTTGCCTTGGTGAGCAGATCCTTGATTTCCTTTTCCGACGCCCCGTCGAATACCGGGCTCGCTACCTTGATCCCCAGCGCCTTGGCAGCCCACCCGAGGTGAGTCTCCAGGATCTGCCCCACGTTCATACGTGAGGGCACGCCGAGAGGGTTCAGCACGATTTCGACCGGTGTGCCGTCCGGCAAATACGGCATATCCTCTTCCGGCAACACGCGCGACACGACACCCTTGTTCCCATGTCGTCCCGCCATCTTGTCGCCGACCTGAATCTTGCGCTTCATCGCGACATACACCTTCACCAGCTTGATCACGCCGGGAGGCAATTCGTCGCCGCGCTTCAGACGTCCGACTTTCTCGTCGTAGAGCGTCTGCAGAATTTCAATCTGCTCCTTCGCCCGGCGCTCCACATCTTCAAGCTCTTTCTGCTCATCCGGGTCGCTCAAAATGATGTGGCGCACGGTATCGTCGGGAAGCCGCTTGAGAATCTCGGCCGTCAGCTTGCCCTTCTTCTTCAGAATGACATCGCCGGTATCCGGAT
>OMJA01000011.1 GCA_900299245.1 Nitrospiraceae bacterium
AATCGGCATCCGGCGCCAATGAGTCGGCGAAAGCCAGTCATGACCTGAGTCAGCTGGCCACCGAACTGCAGGGCATTGTCGGATCCTTCAAGCTCTAGGCGGAGCCACGAAAGGAGACGCCGATGATTGTTGAAGACAAATCAACGGCTCCGGTCCATCAAAAGGCCGGAGCCGTCCAGAACGAAAAAGGCGGGGAGGATCTCGTCCAGTTCGTCACCTGCCGGATTGCACAGGAAGAGTTTGCGCTCGACGTCCTGAGCGTCCAGGAAATCAACCGGATGGTGGAGGTCACGCGGGTTCCCAAGGCACCCTACTTTGTCGAAGGGGTGATCAACCTGCGCGGCAGAATCATCCCGGTTCTGGACCTTCGCCGGCGGTTCGGGCTGCCGTCATCGGACCGTACCGACGATTCGCGCATCATGGTGGTGCTGGTGCGCCAGCGCATGGTGGGCTTGATCGTGGACGAGGTGGTGGAGGTCCTCCGGGTTCCCAAGCTCTCCATCGAACCGCCGCCCTCGGTCGGCAATTCGGCCGGGGCTGAGTTTACCCAGGGCGTCGGACGAATCGAAGACCGGCTGTTAATCGTGTTGGATCTGAACCGCCTGCTGCTCCCGAACGAGCAGGCGGCCATGGAGGCGATGACGAACTAAACCTGAGGAGGGCTCGGGGGATTGTTCGAAGGTGGCGGCTGATGCGTCTCGAGAACACGTTCGAGCAAATTCAGGGAGTCAGTCAGCAGATCCGAGGCGCAATGCATCGTGGCCTGGAACTGTTGCATCGCCTCGACCCACTTGCCCTCTTTCTGGAGCATCTGAAACCGGCGGTGCTGTTCTTCCAGAATGGCTTGTTTCGCTTCGAGCATCAAGCTGTCCGAGGAATCCATGTCCTGCGTCCTCCAGTGCGGTGGAGCCACCGTACCAGAGGCGCAGTTTGCAGCACAATAGTTCGAAAGTATTACTGAATCATCACCGGATGACCGGCATTCGGTTGACGGTTTTAGAAGGACGGCTGACGACGTGGATATCGCAACAATCATCGGGATCGTACTCGCGATCGGATCGATCATCGGCGGGCAGGCGCTGGAAGGGGGCCATCTCGGCTCCATCATGCAGCTCACGGCCTTCATCATCGTGATGGGCGGCACGATCGGCGCCTGCTGTGTCCAGAACACCCTTGGCGTCGTCATCAAGGCCGTCACGTCTCTCGGAATGGTATTCGGGGGAACCCATATCGATACGAAGGGCACCATCAAGCTCATCCTCGATCTGGCCAACGTCTCGCGCAAGCAGGGGCTCCTCGCTCTCGAGGGAAAACTCAAAGACATCAAAGACCCGTTTTTTAAAAAAGGCGTCCAGCTCATCGTCGACGGTACGGATCCCAAAGCCGTCCATGAGATTCTTGAGATCGAAGTCGAGCACCATGAGGAGACAGAAGTGCAGGCCGCCAAAGTCTGGGAAGCCGCGGGCGGCTATGCGCCGACGGTCGGCATTCTCGGCGCCGTGCTGGGTTTGATTCACGTCATGGAAAATCTGGCTGATCCGTCCAAGCTCGGCGGAGGCATCGCCGTCGCCTTCGTGGCAACCGTCTACGGAGTCGGCGCCGCGAATCTGTTCTTTCTGCCGTTCGCCAATAAAATCAAGATGAAGCTGAAGGAAGAGACGGGCGCGCGCAACATCATCATCATGGGACTGGTCGGACTGGCGCAGGGTGAGAACCCGAGGCTGCTTCAGGAGAAGCTCGAGAGCTTCCTGCCGCACGCCGAGCGCACGAAGGAAGCCAAGAAATAACGCTGCACCCGCGAGGTGGCATTACAGGACAATATGTCAAAAAAGAAACATGAAGAACATGAGAACCATGAGCGTTGGCTGGTCTCGTATGCCGACTTCATCACTCTGTTGTTCGCCTTCTTTGTCGTGATGTACTCGGTCTCCTCCGTCAACGAGGGCAAGTATCGCACCGTCAGCGACTCGATCAAAGCGGCCTTGCACCCCATCTCGACACCGCCGGCATCGTCCATGGCCTTTACCCTGGGGCAGCAACGTCCCACTATGATGACCCCGAATCTGCCCGGCACCAAAGAGGTGGCCATCAAGAAGATTCGCGAGCTCGTCAAGAGCGTGAAACCCAACTCGCAGTTCGACTTCATGCAGTTGCATGAAAAGTTGAACGGCGACATCGTCATCACGATTCCCGACCAGGTGCTCTTCAATAGCGGAGAAGCGGCGGTCCGGCCGGAAGCGTTGCCCTTTCTTCAGGGGCTGTCGCAGGCCATGATCGAGTTGAACCGGCATGTCCGCGTCGAAGGCCACACCGATAATGTCCCGATTCGAACCGCGCTCTTTCCCTCGAACTGGGAACTGTCCGCCACCCGCGCCGTCATTGTCGTTCGGGTCTTATCAGAACTCTACTCGGTGCCGGCGGAACACCTCGCGGCTCTGGGCTACGCCGATTCCCGGCCGCTTACCGAGAACCTGACCCCCGAACAACGAGCAAAGAACCGCCGGGTCGAGGTGGTCATTCTTGAACATGCCCCGCAGCGCCCGGAGGAGCAGGAGAATGCACCGGCTGCCGCCGCGGACGAAACCGGCGGAATTCCACCTCCTCCCTCGTTTCGTGACACATCCGCCATCGGCGCCAAACCGTAACCCGGAGTTCGCCAGAGATAAAACTAAGATTTTTCCTGATACCGCTCATGTTTGAAAAAACGAGACCGATAATTGAGGCACGGAAAGCTCTGGCAGGCAGTCCACTACCATCATGAATGGAGATACTGTGAGTGACTCAACGTTCTGTTCGCCGGCAGGGGACATCACCATCTTCGAAATCGCTGACTTCAAGAGTCAACTTCAAGCGGCGCTTGATATCGGCCGGCCCGTGACGATCGATCTTGGACAGGCAGGCACACTGGATATCTCAGCACTCCAACTCCTCATCGCAGCCTGCCGCTCCGAGTCCGTTCACCTGACCAATGTGCCCGCGGCTGTCGCTACCCGCCTCACACAATTGGGATGGGAGAAGGCAAAGGATAGGGTGGCGTCATAATGTGGGAAGCTGCATATCTATTTTCAGGATTCCTGTGCGGCGCTCTGGGAGCCGGCTGGTATTGCCGGCACCGGTTAGCCAGCCAACGGGCCAGCGATGCTGCACAAGCCGATTCCGCACAAGCGGAGGCATTGGCACGGCATGAACTCGCGATCTGTGCGACGCTGGAGCCGCTGGTGCCGGTCTTGAACGGGCAATTGCGCGGAGTCATCGCCCAAACCGAGCAGGCCATCATGGATTTAGGCCAGCGCTTCCAGGATATCGCCCATCGCGCCAAGACGCAGGCGAGCGACGCCGCCGCACTCTTCTCGGATGGTGGAGCCGGCGAAGACAACATCGTCGCCGAAACCACTCATATGCTGGACCAGTTTGTCTCCGATGTGGCGATGTCCGCATCAATCGCCATGAGCGTGTCCAATACCATGGACAAAATGGACCACAGCACCAAAGCCATCAGCGGCATTCTCGGAGAAATCACCTTCATCGCCGACCAGACAAGACTGCTGGCATTGAACGCGGCCATCGAAGCGGCCCGCGCCGGCGAACATGGCCGTGGCTTCGCCGTCGTGGCCGATGAAGTGACTAAACTGGCGAACCGGTCTGGCCAGGCGGCAATCAACATTAAGAAATTAGTGACGGATGTCCAACGGGAAAGCCAGCAGGCAATGCATGAGATTGAAGCATTGGCCTCGGTCGATCTGACCAAAACCCTGGAATCAAAAAACAAACTGGATCACATGACCCGCTCGTTGACCGACAAGAACAACCAGCTTCGGGCTAGCGTCGGGGATACGCAGTCGCACGCGGAACGCCTGGCGGCCGATATCGGCGGCATCGTCATGGCGCTGCAATTCCAGGATATGACCAGGCAAAAGCTCGAACATGTGATCGAACCGCTGGAGGCCCTCTTGCACGATCTGCAGGCTATTCAAACAGGCCGGAGGCCGACTTCTTTCGACGGCAGTCAGAATCTGCTGAACCAGCTCCTGCGCAGCTACACCATGCATGACGAACGGAATGTACTTGCATCAGCGACCGGACAGACCACGACTCAAGCAACCCACGAGGATGCTGATACCGTCACCCTGTTTTAGGATCAACTGGAAAAGACCGATACAACACTGAACCACAAGACGCGGAGGATGAGATGGGAAAGACAGTCCTGGTAGTCGACGATTCTTCAACCATGAGACAGATGGTGGCCTACACGTTGAAGAACGCCGGATATGATGTGGTGGAAGCGGGCAACGGCAAGGAGGCGGTCGGCAAGCTTAATGGCGGCACGAAGCCGGCCCTCGTGGTCACCGACCTGAATATGCCGGAGATGGACGGCATCACCCTGATCACGGAAATCAGAAAAATGGCGGCATTCAAGTTTACCCCGATCCTCATGCTCACCACTGAATCGGCGGACGATAAGAAAAAAGCCGGACAAGCCGCCGGTGCAACAGGCTGGATCGTGAAACCGTTCAACCCGGAGCAGATGTTGAAAGTCATTCAAAAAGTTCTGCCCGGATGATCACGCTGATACGCCCATGACTGCGAGGGTGACGGCCATCCAACCGTCCATCACCCCTTCGTCCCGAGTTTGGTGAGGGAAATCCATGTCGACCGATCTATCCCAGTTTCAAGAGTCGTTCTTCGAAGAATCCGCCGAACATCTGTCTACCATCGAGGACGGGTTGCTCCAGCTGGAGCAACGCCCGCAGGATCTCGACCTGTTGAATCGCATCTTCCGCGCGGCCCACTCCATCAAGGGCAACAGCGGCATGTTTGGATTCACTGCCGTCGGTCAGTTCACCCACAAAATGGAAACGCTGCTGGACAAGCTCCGCAACAGCGAATTGTCCGTCACCGTCCCCATTACTGATGTCCTGCTACGATCGACCGATTGTCTCAAGCAGCTCATTGAAGCCGCGCGGGGAGGGCCTGCCCCTGACCCCGAGATGCTCCAGGGATTGGAACAGGAACTCGCGTCTTCCGCCGGTGGACAGCAAGCCGCGCCGCAGTCTTCGTCCTCCTCAACGACTCACGCTCACCCTGTCGCACAGTCCGGCCCGGCACTCAATCGCTACCAGATCACATGGACTGCTCCGGGATGGCTCTTTCAACGGGGACTCGATCCGGTCCGCATGATCGGAGAACTCGAAGACCTCGGCACGATTGTGTCGCGGACCCTGGATACCAGCCATCTCCCTCCCATGAGCCAACTGGACCCTGAAGTCTGCTATCTCGGATGGGTAATCGAGCTAACCACCGTCAAAGAGAAAGCCGTAATCGAAGGCGTCTTCGACTTCGTCCGTGACGAGGGGCAGTTGACGATTGAAGCCTGCACCGAGCCTGTTGCTCAGCCTGTCACCTCCGCTCCAGTCCTGCCTCCTCCGACGCAACCGACGGGACAACAACCGCTCGGAGAGATTCTCGTTGAAAGCGGGGTTGTGACCCCCGAGGTCCTGAATAAAGCGCTCTCGGCCCAGAAGCGCTTGGGCGACATTCTGGTGGAACAAAAGGCAGCGACCCCGCAGCAGATTTCGCAGGCGCTGCAAAAGCAGCAGGAAACGGCCTCCCAGTCCAAAAAGTCCGGCGACGCCGCCTCGATCCGTGTCGATACCGGGAAGATCGACAAACTGATCAATCTGGTCGGCGAATTGGTCATCACGCAATCGATGTTGAGCGATCTGGGATCCCGCTTCGAGATGGCACAGCTCCCCGTCTTGCTGGAACGCATGGCACAGTTGGAGCGCAACACCCGTGAAATTCAGGAGCGGGTCATGGGCATCCGCATGTTGCCGATCGGCACCGCCTTCAGCCGCTTTCCCCGGTTGGTCAGAGATCTGTCCGGCAAGGCCGGCAAGAAAATTCAGCTCATTTTATCCGGCGAAGAAACGGAACTCGACAAAACCGTCATCGAGTCGATCGGAGACCCGCTGACGCATCTGG
>OMJA01000012.1 GCA_900299245.1 Nitrospiraceae bacterium
GGGGGATAACGTGAGTGTGACGGGCGAGTTGATCAGCCCGATCGCCATGGAGCAGGGGCTTCGCTTTGCGGTCCGTGAGGGCGGCAAGACGGTCGGCTCCGGCGTAGTCACCGAAATTCTGGCGTAACGAATGGCTGGAAGAGCGGGTGATCATTTCGATCCCTTTCTCTTGGCCTGGTAGCGTATTCGCCTAACGAGGAGAGTGAGATGCGCGAGGTTATCGATTTAGCGTGCACGGTCTGCAAGCAGCGGAACTATTCGACCAACAAGAATAAGAAGAACGATCCTGACCGGTTGGAGCGGAATAAGTTCTGCAAATTCTGTCGCAAGCATATTGCCCATAAAGAAGTGAAGTAGGCTGGGGACGGACGGTTTTGCCGGCCGGACAGGTCTCGTAGGGGCATGGTGTCAATGGCAGCACCTCGGTCTCCAAAACCGATGGTCTAGGTTCAAATCCTAGTGCCCCTGCCACACTGGGCATGCTCGGAAATGTCGTCGTGATGGGGCGGGTTGATGGGGCGGGAAGGCGGAGGGCTCGATGTTTAAGCGGATGACCGAATCCATAAAGCTGTTCTTCACGGAAGTGCGCGCGGAGCTGAAGAAGGTGTCGTTCCCGACGAGAGCTGAAACGATCGGTTCAACGACCGTGGTCATTGTGTTTTGTATTCTGATGTCGCTCTATTTGTCGGTGATCGACTCGTTCCTCGTGTGGCTGGTCAGTAAGATTATTTGATCGTTCGACGGATGTGCGTCTCGCGGAGGCGCGTCCTGATTTCTTGACCTGAGGGTGGGGCATGACAAAAAACTGGTACGTCATTCATACGTACGCGGGGTTTGAGGGACGCGTGAAAACCAGCCTCTTGGAGCGGGCCAGTCAGATGGGGCTCGTCGAGAAGCTGGGACAGGTCCTGGTTCCGACCGAAGATGTGATTGAAATCAAGGACGGGAAGCGGCGGACGTCGCGGCGGAAGTTCTTCCCCGGCTATGTGCTGGTGGAGCTGGAGACTCCGTTGCAGGACGAGACGATGCAGATGATCAAGGAGACGCCGAAAGTCACCGGATTTGTCGGGGGCGGTGCCCTCCCGCTTCCGCTGACGACCGAGGAAGTCGAATCGCTGCTCAAGCAGGTGGATGCCGGACAGTCCGGACCGCGCGAGCAGGTGAAGTTCATCAAGGGCGACAATGTCCGGATCGTCGACGGCCCGTTCCTGGGTTTCAACGGGCTGGTGGACGAGGTGGATCAGGATCACAGTCGGTTGAAGTTGATGGTCAGTATTTTCGGGCGCTCGACGCCGGTGGAACTGGGGTTCCTGCAGGTTGAGCGAATTTAAGGTGTGCCGTTGTTGCTGTTGAACGTGGCAGCGCTGACGTTCTGAGGAGATTCACATGGCAAAGGAAGTATCCGCTTTCATCAAGTTGCAGATTCCTGCAGGGAAGGCCAATCCGGCTCCTCCCGTCGGCCCGTCGCTCGGTCAGCACGGCGTCAACATTATGGAATTTTGCAAGCAGTTCAATGCGAAGACGCAGAAGGAAGGCGATAGCATCATTCCGGTGGTCATCACCGTGTACAAGGATCGCACCTTTACCTTCATTATGAAGACGCCTCCGGCGTCGGATCTGTTGAAGAAGGCGGCGGGCATCATCAAGGGGTCCGGTGTGCCGCAAAAGGATAAAGTCGGAAAGATCACCCAGGCTCAGCTGCGCGAGATCGCTCAGAAGAAACAGGCTGATTTGAATGCAGCGGACCTGGAAGGGGCGATCAAGATTATCGCCGGGACGGCCAGAAGCATGGGTGTTGTAGTACAGGGGTAGCGGAAAGCGTTCGGGAAGAAGGAGTACGAGGTATGGGAAAGAAGATGAAGGCCGCGTTGGAGAAAGTCGAACCGCGCATGTACGGTTTGCGCGAAGCTGTCGACGTCGTCAAGAAGTCGGCCTATGCGAAGTTCGACGAGTCAGTCGATATTGCCTTGCGGCTGGGTATTGATCCGAAGCGATCAGACCAGATGGTGCGCGGGACGACGGCCTTGCCGCACGGGACGGGCAAGAAGGTCCGTGTGCTCGTGTTCGCCAAGGGCGACAAAGAACAGGAGGCCCGTCAGGCCGGCGCCGACTTTGTGGGATCCGACGATCTCATGGAGAAGATCAAGGGTGGATGGTTGGATTTTGATTGCGCCATTTCTACGCCGGACCTTATGGCGTCTGTCGGAAAATTGGGTAAGCAGCTCGGTCCGCGCGGGCTGATGCCGAATCCGAAGACCGGTACCGTGACCTTCGAAGTCGGAAAAGCGGTGGCGGAAATTCGCAAGGGGCGGGTTGAGTTCAAGGTTGAGAAGGCGGGCATCGTGCAAGTGGCGGTCGGAAAGGTGTCCTTCGACATCGACAAGCTGTACGACAATGCTGCCGCGATTCTTGAATCCGTCATCAAGGCCAAGCCGGCGTCCTGCAAGGGCCGGTATCTGAAAAGCGCGACGATTTCCAGCACGATGGGGCCTGGGGTGCAGCTGGATGCGATGGCGTTGACCAAGCAGTGGAGTTAAGTGAGCGCCGGTATGCCCGGCGTCTGCAGAGAAAGGGTCAGGTATGAAGAAGGATCTGAAAGCACCAGCGGTTGCGGAACTTGCCGAAATTTTCGGCCGTGCCAGAATCGCGATCTTGACCGAATCTGTCGGTCTTCCGGTGAACCAAGTCACCGAGCTGCGCAAGCAATTGCGCGGGGTGAAGGCCGAATACCGGATCATGAAGAATACCCTTGCGATCCGGGCTTCAGAGGGAACCGGTTTGGCCGGCCTCAAGGCGCATCTCAAGGGTCCGACGGGAATGGTAATCGGATACGACGATCCCGTCCTTCCGGCCAAGATCCTGCGCGATTGGATCGGGGCGGAGAAGCGGGAAGAGAAGATCAAGGTTACGGTCGGCGTGTTGGAGGGAAAGCTCGTGCAGGCGGCGGATCTCGCGGCCATTGCCAAGCTGCCCAAGAAGGAAGTGCTCATTGCTATGTTGTTGTCGGCCATGCAAGGGCCGATACGCGGCGTGGTGTATACACTGAGCGCAGTGTTGTCAAAATTTGTGCGAGTTGTTGCAGCCATTCAGGACAAAAAGAAAGGGGAGGGAGACATGTCAGCTACCACTACAAAATTAACGCAGGAAGAATTGATCAAGGCCATTGAGGGCATGAGCGTGCTCGATTTGGCGGAGTTGGTGAAGGGTCTGGAGACCCGTTTTGGCGTCACCGCCGCGGCGCCTGTCGCCGTGGCCGCGGCTCCGGCTGCCGGCGGCGCTGCCGCCGCTGCCGAAGAGAAGACCTCCTTTGACGTGATTCTTGTTGCGGCTCCGGCCGACAAGAAGATCCAGATCATCAAGGTGGTTCGCGAATTGACGAGCCTTGGTCTGAAGGAAGCGAAGGATCTCGTGGAAGGTGCGCCGAAGCCCGTGAAGACCGGCGCGACCAAGGAAGAGTCCGACACGATGAAGAAGAAGCTCGAAGAGAGCGGCGCCAAGATCGAGATTAAGTAAGCAGCATTGTTCGTTCGTCTTCGGGGTGCCGTGCCTGCTGACGGCACCCCAAGCCAACCATCGTGTGTGGAGGAGTGCGCATGCCCGAAACGACTCTTCAAGAGTTCGTCGAACGGAAAGATTACTCACGCATCCGGGCCAGCATCGATATCCCTGACCTGATTGAAATCCAAAAGCGCTCGTACGAAGAATTCCTGCAAATGGAAGTCGAGCCCGAGCGCCGTAAGGATCAGGGCTTGCAGGCCGCGCTGGCCAGTGTCTTCCCGATTCCTGACTACAACAATACTGCCGTACTGGAGTTCTCCAGTTATACCTTGGGAACCCCGAAGTATGACGAGCGGGAGTGTATCGAGCAGGGGATGACCTTTGCCGTTCCGCTCAAGCTTCGCGTACGCCTGGTCGTGTTCGATAAGGAAGACAAGGGCCCGCGAAAGAAGGTGTTGGACGTTCGCGAGCAGGAGGTCTATGTCGGCGAATTGCCGCTGATGACTGAGCGCGGCACGTTCATCATCAATGGAACCGAGCGGGTCGTCGTCAGTCAGCTTCACCGGTCGCCCGGCGCATCGTTCACCCATGA
>OMJA01000013.1 GCA_900299245.1 Nitrospiraceae bacterium
ATGCGGATGCGAGTCCTCTTTTTTCAGGTAATGGCAGTCATTAGTGCCTGCCATGGGGATGTTCAGCTTTTTGTGGATTTCGATCAGGCCGGCATTGGCGATCCGCTGGTGCTCGAGACCGTTGGCCTGCACTTCGAGGTAGAAGTGTTCTTTCCCGAAAATCTCCTGAAATTCACCCGCCACGGCCATCGCGCCGGCCATATCTTTCTGGCCGATGAGGTAGGGAATCTCGCCGCTGAGGCACCCGGACAAGGCGATCAACCCTTCATGATGCTCCTTGAGAAGTTCCTTATCCATCCGAGGCTTATAGTAGAAACCTTCAAGGTATGCCTTACTTGAGAGCTTGATGAGATTCTGATAGCCGGTCAGATTTCTCGCCAAGAGAATCAGATGGTAATAATCGTTGTGAGCGAGGCCGCTATCTTTCTTGGCGTGGCGGCTGCCCAGCGCCATATAGGCTTCGCACCCGATGATGGGTTTGACCCCCGCGTCCTTGGCTTTCCGGTAGAACTCGATCGCGCCGAACATATTGCCGTGGTCGGTCATGGCCACGGCCGGCTGGCCGAATGACTTGATCTGCTGCACGAGCGGCTCGATCTGATTCGCGCCGTCGAGGAGGCTAAACTGGGTGTGCAGATGGAGATGGACGAAGGACGAACTCATGGCCGGATTCTAGGAGGACCTGGAAGGTGAAGTCAACGCGCGCAGGGTCTCACGGGAGCGTACCGGGCGCTGATTAAGAACTCAGCGCCCGGCGAGAAACGAGAATCGTCAGTGAACGGTTACTTGCCGGCTTTCAGTTTGGCCATGAACATGTCACGGACGGCATCCAGATGCTTTTCGATGTCCTGATAGGATTTGACCGACGGTTCAAGCAGGACATCTTTTTTCAAACGGACGAAGGCGTTGCCGTCGAGAGGCGGAGGATTCTTGCTGAATGTAAAATGAGTCGTCGATGCGCCGGGCGTGCGGAAGGCCAGGCGCGACTGGCCGTCACCTACGATCGTGTAGCCCTCCTTCATGCCGGCCGTCCGAACGGGGCTGACGATGTAGTACACCTTCAACACCGTCGCTTTTAAGTCATCGGCCAGCGCCACTTCCGCCTTCGACAACGGTTGTTCGCCGCTCAACCCGCGCCCCATCGCGCTCATAAACTGGCTGCCGACGTTGGTCAATGTGGCATAGCGGCCGCTGGCTTCGCCTGCTGCCGGTTGATACCAGACCATTCCGGTGGGGGCGAACACCAGCGCATCGCTGTTCCGAAACGCCTGATTGTCCCCGTACTTGAACGTCAGTTCTACGGGAGATTGCGTCTTGCCCACGGATTTGATGAGCGATTCATAGGCTGGCGTGTCGCGATAGGACTCGTAGGGAAGGATCTCGTAGCCGGCCGCGGTCAGATCCTTGATGAGTTTGCTGTAGGCATCGTCGACGATGGACTGCATCACTTCGTTGGAGAGCGCGACTTCCGAGGTCTTCGTCGAGGTCGACCGTTGATTATTGATTCTGGTGCTTGTGACGGAAAAGACATTCGTGTCAAACTCGATGCCGAAGCTGGTGATGGCGATCTTCTTCGCCGGGATCTTGCCGAGATCGTCCGTCTCGACATATTGATCGGCCTGCGTCGGAGCCGGGACGGTAAGGTTGTAGATATTCTCCGCGCATCCTGAAAGCAGAACCAGCAGGACCGGCAGTACGAACCCCGACAAACGTCGCATAAGCGATCTCCTTTTCTCTCCGTGAAGGATGAAGTACGGACCGGCCGGGACCGCAGTCTAGAGAGGAGCTCAAAACGGTGTCAATGGGTAGAGCTGTGTAGGCGCCTCCTGGGGAAATTCGCATAGTTCGTTTGGCGAACAGCAGGTCGCCGGAGTCCTTGAAGTTGAATCACCTGTTTGTTATTCTCCCTCCCGCCTTCCCAAGATGTGTACTTCTCACTATTCGTATGATTCAAGGAGTGACTCATGGCCAGCATCAAGCGGGCGCTGATCAGTGTTTCAGATAAGACAGGGGTCATTGATATGGCCAAGGGCCTGGAGGCGCTTGGCGCGGAGATTCTTTCGACCGGCGGCACGGCCAAAGCCCTGCGTGACGCGGGCGTGAAAGTGACGGACGTCGCGGCCTATACGGGCTCGCCGGAGATTCTCGACGGCCGGGTGAAGACGCTCCATCCGAAGATCCATGGCGGCCTGCTCGGCCGCCGGTCCGTCCCGGCGCATGTCGATCAGATGAAGCAGCACAACATCGGCCCGATCGATGTCGTGGTCGTGAATCTCTATCCCTTCGAGGCGACGATCGCGAAGCCGAATTGCCCGTTTGAAGACGCGATTGAAAATATCGATATCGGCGGGCCGTCGATGCTGCGTTCCGCAGCGAAGAATCATGAAGATGTCCTGGTCGTCGTCGATCCGGCCGACTACGCGAGAGTGCTGGATGCCGCAAAGGCGGGCACGGTTTCTCATGCCTTGCGGCGCGAACTCGCGATGAAAGTGTTTCAGCACACGGCGCGCTACGACAGCCTGATTGCCGGGTATCTCGAACAGCAGGTGCAGAGCGGGCAGGAGGGAGCCGCCAAGTTCCCGAAAATCTTCTCGATGCAATTCGAGCTGGCGGAAATTCTCCGGTACGGAGAGAATCCCCACCAGCAGGGTGCGTTCTATCGCGAGTTCAATTCCAACGAGCCGTCGGTGTCGCGCGGGAAAATTCTGCACGGGAAGGCCATGTCGTACAACAACTTCCTGGACGCGAATTCCGCTCTGGAGTTGGCGAAAGAATATGATGAGTGCGCGGTGGCGATCATCAAGCACAACAATCCCTGCGGCGTGGCGTTGGGCACGACGCCGGTCGAAGCCTATGTGAAGGCGCGGGAGACCGATCCGGTTTCGGCGTTCGGCGGGGTGTTGGCGTTCAACCGTCCGGTCGATCTGGCGACGGCCAAGGAAATCACCTCGACGTTCGTCGAAGTGGTCATCGCTCCCGGGTTTGCCGAGGACGCGCTGGCTGAACTGAAGCGGAAGAAGGATTTGCGATTGCTCGATGTCGGTCCTCTGACCAAGGTGAAGCAGGTGGGGGTCGATCTCAAGAAGCTCGTGGGCGGCTTGATCGTCCAGGACCGCGATCTGGGCGTGTTGACGGATCTTCGGGCCCTTCAGGTGCCGACGGTCAGAAAGCCCACGGACGAGGAGTATGCGGCCTGCGCATTCGCGTGGAAAGTTTGTAAGCATGTGAAATCGAACGCCATCATCTATGCGAAACCCGGTCAGACGGTCGGGATCGGCGCCGGGCAGATGAGCCGGGTCGATTCGGTCAAGCTGGCGGCGATGAAGGCGCAGATGCCGGTGAAGGGCTGTGTCATGGC
>OMJA01000014.1 GCA_900299245.1 Nitrospiraceae bacterium
CCGTCTGCTCGATAATCCCAAAAACCTGCCTCACAAGGCGGATATTCAACTCGGCCCTCTGACGCTGGAGTTGAACGTCGGCGCCATCCTCTCCGAGAATGGCGAGTACCTGGGCAACTCGCTCGAGTGGGCGGATGTGACGGAAAAGCGCAGGCTGGACACCGAAATGGCGCGCATCAAGACCGCGCTTGACAACACGTCGACCAACGTCATGGTGTGCGACCGCACGTACACCATCGTCTACGTCAACAAGGCCTCGGTGAACACGCTGACTCGCCGCCAGGATGAAATCCGGAAGGTATTTCAGAACTTCGATGTCAGCAAAGTTGTGGGTAGCTGCATCGACGGCTACCACAAAAACCCCGCGCATCAGCGGCAACTTCTCGACAACCCGAAGAATCTTCCGTACCGGTCTGAAATCAAGGTCGGCTCTCTCACCCTGGACCTGAACGCCGCCGCCATCATGACCGAACGAGGCGAATACGTCGGCAACGTCGTGGAGTGGTCTGATATCACCAATCAGAAGAAAGCCCAAAGTGAGGTGGATAAACTCATCAACGCCGCGGCCGCCGGGCAACTGACCGAGCGCATCAATGCCGAGGAATTCGAAGGGTTCTTCAAGACACTCTCGATGGGCGTCAACAAAATGCTCGACGCCGTCGTGACGCCGCTGCATGAAGCCCAGACGGTCTTGACGGCCCTGGCCGCCAACGATCTGACCAAGACCATGACCGGTACCTACGAAGGCGAATTCGAGCAGATGAAAGTCAGCTTGAACAGCGCCATGAACACGCTCAGCACAGCCCTCACCACTGTCCGCGAAGCGGCGGAGAGTGTCACCGCAGGCGCCGAGCAGATTACGAAGGGGAACGAAGACCTCTCGCAGCGGACCAGCGAGCAGGCCTCATCCCTCGAGGAAACCAGCGCCTCCATGGAGGAAATGACCTCCACGGTGAAACAGAACGCCGACAACGCCAAGCAGGCCAATCAGCTGGCCATCACCGCCCGCGACATCGCCGACAAGGGCGGATCGGTCACGGTCCGCGCGGTCGAAGCCATGGGCGAGATCAACAAGAGCAGCAAGAAGATCGCGGACATCATCACGGTCATCGATGAAATCGCCTTCCAGACCAACCTCCTGGCCTTGAACGCCGCAGTCGAAGCGGCCCGGGCAGGGGAGCACGGTCGAGGATTTGCGGTGGTGGCCGCAGAAGTCCGTAACCTGGCCCAACGCTCGGCAACGGCTGCAAAGGAAATCAAGGGCCTGATCAATGAGTCGATCCAACGGGTGAACGACGGCAGCGAGCTGGTCAATCAATCCGGCAAAACGCTGGAAGAGATCGTCAGCTCCGTCAAGCGGGTCACCGACATCATTGCCGAGATCACGGCCGCCTCGCAGGAACAGGCCAGCGGCATCGATCAGGTCAACAAAGCCATCATGCAGATGGACGAGACCACGCAGCAAAACGCGGCTCTGGTCGAAGAGACCACCTCAGCCAGCCAATCCATGAAGGATCAGGCTAGAGAGCTGATGAGCCAGGTAGAAGTGTTCAAGACGGGCGGGGAGAGCCAGCGCGAACGTCACGCGGCTCCGAAACGTGAGGCAAGACCGGCCGTGACGGCTCAGTCAAAGCCAGCGGCCGGCAGCGGGGCAAAGCCTGGCCTGAAGAAGCCGATGCTTTCGGCCAAACCTAGCGATGAGAAGGCTCCGGCTGGAGTGGGCGCCAGCAACGGTCATGATCGCCGCCGGAAGGACGACGATTTCGAAGAATTCTAACTCGACGCAACCGGCGGGGCAGGCACTTTTTGCCCGTCCCGCCGGTACCCCCTCCCGGCATACCCCTCTCCTGCTTCCAAGCCAGTAAAGATTCTTCGAGTAACAACCGATACAGAACCGCGAGAGCCAGACCTGAGCCTTCACAAAAGGACACGATGCCATGGAACTGAAATCGATCCTTTGGTACGCGGTGTTATGCAGCATTACCGGAGCCTACTTTATTGCCCTGGCCGGAGTGCGAGCCGCCAAGGCGCATGATGTCTCACATCATTCCCGGCGAATGATTATTGCCTGCACCGTGGTAGGAATCTGGCTTGTCGCCTACGTGATGAAACAAGTCCTGTTCGGCAGAGAGCAGTTCGGAGGTACTACCGAGCAATACTGGACGATCTATATGCCGGTCTTCGCGACTCATATGATCCTGGCCGTTACCACAATCGGGCTCGGGTCCTACAACCTCTATATGGGGCTGCACCGTCTTCGCTATGGCAGCGTCGGCGCAATGGCCGCCGGCATGACGACACATCGTCGCCTCGGACACCTGCTGATCTGGACCTTCTCCGGCACGATCGCAACCGCCTATCTCGTCTACATGATGATCTTTGTCTGGTACAGGAATTAGGACCATGGACTATCCCATTTCTAAAACAGAATACGACCACATCCGCACACTCCTCTATGACGAGAGCGGGATCTCGCTCGGAGACAACAAGCAATCCCTTGTCGTCTCGCGCCTCTCCAAGCGCCTTCGGGATCTGAGTCTCGACAGCTTCGAGGCATACTATGAGTTCGTCACCGGAGATACGAGCGGCGCGGAATTTACCCGCATGCTGGACCTCCTGTCGACGAATAAAACCGACTTCTTTCGTGAGCCCAAGCATTTTGAATTTCTCCGCGACGAGATCCTGCCAAGTCTTGAACGGGAGAAGCGCATCCGGATCTGGTCGTCGGCTTGTTCCACGGGCGAAGAGCCCTACACCATCGCCATCACGCTCCGCGAAGGCGTCAAGAACCCCGCTCAATGGGACTTCGGGATCCTGGCCTCCGATATCTCCACCCGGGTTCTGGCGCACGCGTCCGCAGGCCTCTATGCACAAGAACGTATTTCGACGGTGCCCACCGATGTCGCACAGCGTCATTTCCTCAAGGGTAAAGGGAACAATGCCGGACTCGTCAAGGTGAAACCACACTTGTCCGACATGATCAAGTTCCGGCATCTCAATCTGATGAGCGAGAAGTTCCCGATTAAATCTCCGCTCGACCTCATTTTCTGCCGGAATGTGATGATCTACTTCGACCGTCCGACGCAGGAGCGCCTGGTAGGGAAATTCTTCCGATATCTGAAGCCGGGCGGCTATCTGTTCATCGGCCACTCGGAAAGCCTCCAGTGGCTCAAACACGACTTCTCGACCATCGCGCCGACAATCTACAGGAAGGAGCCGTAACCTCGATGCCTGTCGTTGACACGGAGCGTTTCACTCACGTCCGCCGCATGCGCGATAACCGGTTTCCACATGAGATCGCGTCGATTCTTCCGGGCGAGTTCTTCGTGAGTACTGAACCGATGGTGGTCTATACCGTCCTCGGATCCTGTATCTCAGCCTGCATTCGTGATCCGATCGCCGGTGTCGGCGGCATGAATCATTTCATGCTGCCAGCGCCGAAAGAGCATCAGTCAGGCGATGCCTGGGGCGGGGAGTCGACACGGTACGGATCCTTCGCAATGGAGCAATTGATCAACGGAATCCTCAAACGGGGCGGCTTGCGCCAACGGCTGGAAGTCAAACTGTTCGGGGCCGGTAAAATCTACGAAGGCAACATCGACGTCGGGGCCCGAAATACCGAGTGGGTCTTGAATTATCTGAAGGCTGAAGGGTTCACCATCGCCAGCAGCAATCTGGGAGACGTCTATCCGCGCAAGGTCTACTATTTCACGGATTCCGGACGAGTCCTGATGAAGAAGATCGAGCGGATCAAGAACCGGACGATCTACGACCGGGAAACTCAGTATCAACAACACCTGCGACAGGAGCAGGAGGAGCAGCAAAGCGACGTCACCTTATTCTGACGTCCTCAGATATCCGTGGAACCTATTGCGATCTTGTGATCGCTTCGATGAGGTGCGAAATGGGAAAGATCCGTGTGCTGACAGTCGATGACTCGGCACTGATGCGCCAGGTTTTAGCTCAACTCCTGTCCAAAGATCCTGACATTGAGGTGATCGGAGCCGCTCCAGACCCTTACGTTGCCAGGGAGAAAATGAAGGCGCTCAATCCTGACGTGATTACTCTTGATGTTGAGATGCCCAAGATGGACGGCCTGACATTTTTGGA
>OMJA01000015.1 GCA_900299245.1 Nitrospiraceae bacterium
GTCAATGTTGAAGCGGTATCTATTGGCTCCGGGTCCTACGCCTGTTCCCCCGGAAGTCTTACTGGCGATGGCTCGTCCGATGATTCATCATCGGGCACCTGAGTTTGATCCGATCTTTGCGGAAGTTCGTGAAGGACTTAAATGGCTGTTCCAGACTCGGAATGATGTCCTCATGCTGGCTTCCTCCGGTACCGGCGGGATGGAAGGGTCGGTCTCGAATTTTCTCTCCCCCGGCGACAAGGCCTTGTGCATCAATGGCGGGAAGTTCGGTGAACGGTGGGGCAAGATCTGCAAAGCGTTCGGCGTGCAGGTGACTGAGATCAAGGTGGAGTGGGGCCATGCGGTCGATCCGAAGGCCGTCGCCGATGCCTTGAAGGCGGACCCGTCGATTAAAGCTGTGTATGTTCAGGCGAGTGAAACCTCGACCGGGGTGTCTCACGATGTGAAGGCGCTGGGCGAGATCGTCAAAGGGTATGAGAATACGATTTTGGTCGTCGATGCCATCACGGCATTGGGCGTGTTTGATATTAAAACGGATGCCTGGGGTTTGGATGTGGTCATCACCGGCTCTCAAAAGGCGTTGATGCTTCCTCCGGGCATGGCGTTCGTGAGCGTCAGCGACAAGGCCTGGGCCTTTGCGGAGAAGGCCAAGAACGCGTCCTTCTATTTCAACTTCAAGAAAGAGCGCGAGAATCAGGCCAAGAACCAGACCTTGTTTACGCCGACGGTATCTCTGATCATCGGGCTCCAGGAAGTGTTCCGGATGATGAAGGCCGAAGGGCTCGAGAAGATGTTTGCGCGGCAGGGTCAACTGGCCCACGCGATGCGGGAAGGGATGAAGGCCGCGGGGCTGGCATTGTTCCCGAAGAATTCTCCCAGCGATGCGTTGACGACGGTCTGTGCGCCGGACGGAGTGGACGGGCAGGCCATCTATAAGAATCTTCGCGTGCAATACGGAATTACTGCGGCCGGCGGGCAGGACCAATTGAAGGGGAAGGTGTTCCGCCTTTCGCATATGGGCTATGCCGACCGGTTTGATGTGATCACTGCGGTGGCCGCGACGGAGATGGTGTTGAAGGGACTCGGTCATCCCGTGAAGCTGGGAAGCGGTGTCGGTAAAGCACAAGAAATCTTGATGGCCAAGTAGGGGTTGAGGAGCACGATGAGCGCGAATACCGGATTGAAGATTCTGATCAGCGACAGTCTGTCCACGCAGGGCGTCGAACTTCTCCAGAAGGCGGGTTTCACCGTGGTGGTGAAATCCAAGATGCCGAAGGATGAGTTGCTCAAAGAGATCAAGGACGCCGACGGGCTGATCGTCAGGTCCGGTACCAAAGTTACCGCCGAGTTGATCGAGGCTGCACCGAAGTTGAAGATCGTGGGCCGTGCAGGGTCCGGCCTGGATAATGTCGATACCCCGGCGGCTACCAAACGCGGCATCGTCGTGATGAATACCCCAGGCGGCAATACCGTCACCACGGCCGAACATACGATGTCCATGATCTGCGCCATGAGTCGGCGGATTCCGCAGGCCACGGCGTCCGTCAAAGCAGGCAAGTGGGAGAAGGACAAGTTTATGGGGGTCGAGCTCTATAACAAGGTGCTCGGCATCGTCGGCGTCGGCCAGATCGGCAGTCACTTGACGAAGATGGCGCAGGGCATCGGCATGCGGGTGATCGCCTACGACCCCTATTTGGCGGCGGACCGTGCCGAGAAAATGGGCGTCACCATGATGGCCCTGCCGGACTTGTTCAAAAGCGCCGACATCATCTCAGTTCACACGCCGTTGACGCCGGAGACAAAGGGCATCATAAATGCGCAGGCCATTGCGACGATGAAGTCCGGCGTGATGATTGTAAATTGCGCCCGCGGCGGGATCATCAACGAAGCCGACCTGGTTGAGGCCTTGAAGAGCAAAAAAGTGGCGGCGGCGGCGTTCGACGTGTTTGAAGAGGAGCCTGTCAAGGCGGATAACCCTCTCTTGGCCCTGGATAATTTTATTTGCACCCCGCACATCGGTGCCCAGACGACGGAAGCGCAGGAAAATGTTGCAGTCGGGATCGCCGAACAGGTGGTGGACTACTTTACGAAGGGTGTCGCTAGAGGCGCGGTGAACATTCCTTCGATTGCGCCGGAATTGTTGCCGCGGTTGCAGCCCTATCTCACGCTGGTGGAGAAAATGGGGTCGCTGCAGTCGCAATTGTGCCAGGGCGGAATTGAACGGGTCACGGTGGAATACAGCGGGGAGGTCGCATCACTTTCGATTGCACCGCTGACGATCGGTGTCTTGAAGGGCTTGTTGACTCCGATCATGGAAAACCCGGTGAATTATGTAAATGCTCCGGTCGTGGCGAAAGAGCGGGGCATCGAAGTCAAAGAGGTCAAGAGTACGGATGCGGGAGATTTTACCAGCCTGATTCGCGTCAAGGTCGAGGCGGGAAAGGCCACGCACCAGGTGGCCGGCACGCTCTACCATAAGAAAGATGCCCGGGGGGGGGAAATCGACAGCTTCAAGGTCGAAGTGGTTCCCGAAGGACACATGCTGTTTATCCACAATGTCGATCGCCCTGGCGTGATCGGAATGGTGGGTCATGTGCTCGGCGAAAACAACATCAATATCGTCCGCATGCAGTGTGCGCTCGAAAAGCGCGGCGGGAATGCCTTGTTGATCATCGGATCGGATACGGTATTCCCTGCGGCCGTGCTGGATAAGATCAAGTCCAGTTCCAATATTCTTTCGGTCAAAGTAGCAAATCTCTCCTAACGGTCGTAGACGCGCACCGGTCTGCTATGCCTCCTGCTTCTTCGAAGACCCGCGTTGATCTTGGACAGAGCCATCCCTTGCGCGACCGGTCGCTGGTCCCGTCCGGGATGGCGACCATTCTGCCTGCCGCCGCGAAACAGGTCAGAGCCCTTGAAGCGCAGTTACTCGGCCGTCTGACCCGTCGCGGATATGACGAGGTCATTCTCCCGACATTTGAATACCTCGATGTTCTGACTCCCGGGTTGGAGCCCGAGCTGATCGAGAAATGCTACAAGTTTGCCGACCGCACCACAGGCCGCATTCTCCTTCTACGGCCGGACGCGACCGCGCAGATTGCCCGAACCGTTGCCATGGGTATGATGGGCGCCCAGCTACCGCTGCGCGTGTCCTATCGTACGTCCGTGTTCCGCTATGAGCCGGAACATGCCGGGCGCGATCGGGAAATTTTTCAAGTCGGCGCAGAGCATATCGGGGCGGATGATGCCGCTGCCGACAGCGAGATGCTCATTCTCATGATCGAATGTTTGAAGCAGGTCGGCCTCCGTTCTTTCAAGATCTCGCTCGGGCATGTCGGGTTTTTTAAAGGGTTGTTGATCAGAGCAGGTCTGTCCCCGGCCGGGCAAAAGCGCGCCGAGCAGGCGGCAGCCCGCAAAGATCTTCCTCGTTTGCAAGAGATTCTCACCAGCGAGCGGGTTGCGAACCGCTATGCCGCAGCGATTTTGGAAGCGCCCGAGCTGTGCGGACAGGCCGAGATATTGGCCAGAGGCCGGGTGCTGGCCAAGGGAGATCGGTCGGCCGTTCAGGCGCTTGCCCGGTTGACGACGGTTTATCAGACGCTGTGCGAAGCCGGCTATCAGGACGTGCTCTTTCTCGATTTGGGCGAGTTCCGCGGATTTGATTACTATGATGGGGTCGTGTTCGACGTGTTTGCCGAAGGAGTCGGAGTCGAGCTGGGAGGTGGAGGGCGGTATGATCACCTCATCGGTCGGTTCGGGCGTAATATCCCTTCCACGGGATTTGCGTTGAACGTCGACCGGCTGTTCCGCGGGTTGCAAGCGCAGTCTTCTCAAGGCCTGGCAGGGCGGTCCACACGCGGACGGAGCGGATCGAAGAGGACGTCATGAAGCCGTTCGCGACCGTCGATCTCTCTCAGCCGAAATTGCCGCCGCAGAACCTTGAAGCAGAGCAGTCTGTGTTGGGCGCCATTCTGTTGGATAATCAGGCCATGCCGAAGGCGATGGAACTGCTCGTCGAAGAGAACTTCTACCGCACGGCCCATCGTAAAGTGTTTCGCGCCATGCTCGATCTGTCCGATGTCGGCGAAGTCATTGACCAGATTACTCTGACCGAGCGGCTGAAAGCCAAGGGCGAACTGGAATCGGTCGGCGGTGCCGCATTTCTTGCCGAGCTGGTCCAGTCTGTGTCCAGCTCAGCGAATATCCGCTATCACTGCAAGATCGTGCGGGACAAAGCGGTGGCGCGCGAGCTCATTCACACTTCGACGGAAGTGCTGACCAAAGGATACGAGGGCACGACTTCCATCGACGACTTGCTCGATTTTGCCGAGCGCTCCGTGTTCAGCATTGCCCAGGGCAAGCTCGAACGGTCGTTCACGCCGATCAACGACATCATCAAAGAGAGTCTTGATCTTGTCGATAAGCTGTCCAAACGGAAAGAGCATGTCACGGGAGTCCCGACAGGGTACTACGACCTCGATGATCTGACCGCGGGGCTGCAGCCGTCCGACCTGGTGATCGTGGCGGCCCGGCCCAGCATGGGGAAGACCAGTCTGGCCCTGGGGTTTGCGACGCACGCCGCAATCCATGCCAAGGCGGTGGTCGGTATCTTCAGTCTTGAAATGTCCAAGCCGCAGATCGTGTTGCGCATGTTGAGTTCGGAGGCGCGCGTCGACTCGCACGGACTCCGGACGGGCAAGTTGCAAAAAGAGGACTGGTGGAGATTGGCCGAGGCGGCCGGCAGATTGGAGCAGGCCCCGATTTATA
>OMJA01000016.1 GCA_900299245.1 Nitrospiraceae bacterium
ATTGGTAGAGACCAAGCAGGAAGCTCGGCGTCAGGATGAACCCAAGGCCATGTCCGATGGCCAGAACGGCATTGATTGCGAAGAAGGTCCTGAGCGTCATGTATCCCCTATTCACCAGCGGCGGGCACCAGGAGGCGCATATCCAAGCCTCTCACAACTCCCTCGGGATCGCCATCAGCCTCGACACCTGCCCCGGCGGCCACTCGGTGCGGCCGGCGGGGCGTAACGGTCAGGGTGAAGCAACGCTCATAGAGTTGCCACCCATGTGCGGCCCAGGGCCGTCAGGGCCTCCTGCCAAAAGGCGCCAGTTCATTGCTATTGCTGGCGGGCCTGCGGAACGAAGCATCGAACTCACAAGTCATCGAACCATCGGCCTGAAATGTCGACCGAGGCTTGGTCGCGGCGCGTTCCGAGTTCGGTCTGTCACGCGCACGGCCAGCCTCCTGACGCCGCCGGGCCATGACCAGCAGCCCAGCAGCCGTTTCAGGGGCAGCAAGCTACTAGACCACCGGGACGCGCCTTGCGGCGACTGCCGCTGGTGAAATCACCTCTATGTCGAGAGGAACCCGCCAGCGTTCGGTAAATCGTACCTTTGGCTCTGTGTTTCCAGCGGGAGCGCCTTCCAGAACAAAGCCCTTGAAGCCGTTGGTCATGACTTCGTTGCACTTCTGCACATAGACCGGGAAGCCACCGATGTATGGCATGAAGACACGTGGCCGGCCGGGGATATTGGCGCCTACATACCAGGAGCTACAGGTCGATCGCAGGGAGACCTTCGAAACGTCGTTCACGTGCTCGATCCAGGCATCCTCGTTCTCGAGGACCGGCTCGATTGTCCGTGCACCGATGTCCCGCATGTGGCCCATGCAGTCTGCCATCCAGTCGACGTGCTGCTCGATTGCCTGAATCATGCTGGCAAGAACCGAGGGGCTGCCGGGACCAGTGATCATGAACAGGTTGGGGAAGCCCGCGGAAGCCACGCCCAGATAGGCACGAGGACCCGCCCGCCATTTTTCGGCAAGCGTCTGGCCCTTGCGACCGGTGATGCAAATCTTGTCAAACGATCCGGTCATTGCGGCAAAGCCTGTGGCACAAACGACAGCATCCAGACGATGCTCGATGCCATTTACCTTGATGCCGTTTTCGGTAAAGCGCTCGATCGGCGTTCTGGAGACATCGACCAGCTTTACATGCGGCAGGTTGTAGGTCTCGAAATAGCCGGTGTCGACGCATAGCCGCTTGCAGCCGAAAATATTGTCCGGGCAAAGCAGTTCGGCCGTTTTTGGATCCTTGACGATGCTACGGATTTTGCGTCGGGCGAAGTCGGCAATGGTGTCGTTGGCACTCTTCTCAAACAGCAGGTCTCCGAACGACCCCAGGAATGGCAATCCGCCTTTTGCCCAAGCTTCTTCGTATTGCTTTTCGCGCTCCTCGGGGCTGGCCTCGAGCGCGGACTTCATGTTGAAGGGAAAATAGAAGCCCGTCGGGCGGGCGCGGGCTTTTGCCCTGAGGGCCGGGTAATCGGCCTTGATCGACTGCCGGTATTCCGGCGTCAGTTTCTCGTTCCAGGCCGGTACGGAATAGGTCGCGGTCCGCTGGAACACTGTGAGGGCCGACGCCTGCTGGGCAATGATCGGGATCGACTGAATCGCTGACGAGCCGGTCCCAATGACGCCAACCCTGAGACCAGTGAAGTCGACGCCCTCATGTGGCCATTCGCCGGTGTGATAGATCGGCCCTTGGAAATCTTCGAGGCCCTTGAAGCGCGGACGATTCGGTGCCGATAGACAGCCGACCGCCATGATACAGAACTTGGCGCTTACCTTGTCACCGCGGTCTGTCTCGACACGCCAGAAATTTTCAACCTCGTCAAAAGTCGCCGCAGTCAAGCGTGTATCGAACACTATGTGGCGACGGAGGTCGAAGCGGTCGGCAATGTGGTTAGCGTAGGAGAGGATCTCAGACTGCGGTGCATATTTCTCAGACCAGTTCCACTCCTGGTCAAGCTCCTCCGAGAATGAGAATGAGTACTGCATGCTTTCGACATCACAGCGAGCACCCGGATAGCGGTTCCAGTACCATGTTCCGCCCACACCACCACCGGCTTCATACACACGCGCCGATAAGCCAAGACCGCGCAGGCGATGCAGCATGTACATGCCGGCAAATCCCGCTCCCACGACGATGGCATCGAAAACAGAACCAACGTCTGCCGGGCGCTCTGGTCGGGTTTCAGTGTCGGCAGTCATGGCTTGGTTTTCCTCCTCGTTGATGCACAGCCCTGCATAAACGGATCCAGAAACACTGGGTCAGTCGCGGGCGCCCATGAATGAACAGAAGCGTGATAAATTCAGTACAAATACGTTCTGGGAGTATCGCTCTCGGCACTTTCGTCGCGCAACTGTTTCCGACTGACGGTTGGCTTCAGCTTGCCTGGAAGCAATTCGTTTAACTTCGACAAGCGCCGGCGTCCGAAAATATTTAATGGCTCTCGTCCATGGCCTTGGTGAGGGCGTTGGAGATCCCGGCGCATACCTGGATCATTGCCGTCTTTTCGATGCCGAGCTTCATGTCGATCGTCCTGGCCTCAGGAAAGATGCTGGCCGAGCAGGCCGCCGCCGCCTGGTCAGCGTGCGCGATAATTGGCGACAGCATGAGGAACGTTGAGAGAAAGAGGCCGCACTGGCGGGTCATGTGCACTCCTGGGGCCAAACGAGATGCTCGTTGGGTTCGTGGCTTGTAGTCGGCCTTCGCCGCCGGGAAATCAAGCCGGATGAGCCATTACCTTCAGGCCAGCCCCGGAAGCGATCTTGCCGTCAGCCCATGGCCGGCCCTACGCTCCGCGCCGATCAGACCACGGGCTGGCCAAGGCGGCCAGACCAGTGCTCACGAACCGTTAGCGCCGATGGGGTAGGCCAACCCTCTGAACGACGCGATCAGCAAGACGGGGACGCTCTTGCTTATGTGAGCCGCTAAGCTTCGGGCTGTTCTGCGCTCTGGTCCGCTCAAGTACTCGCCGGGGGCAGCCGCCGACGCTTACGCATGTCTCGCTAATAGGGTAGCGCTCTTGCCTGTGACCAGTGCCCCAAGTAACCTTTGCTTGGTACGCAGCGAGTAATTGTGATGATAGCCGCAATACGGATTGACCCCTCGACCGGGCAAAAAATCTTTAACACCCGTGCTGCCAACACAACGGAAAAAATCACAGGCAAGGGCTACTCGCTCGTATCTGACGTGGCTTTGAAGACGCTCCCCGCACCCCCTGCCGGGGCGCTCTTTAATGCCGCCGATAGCTGGTTCACTTGGGCGTAAAGTAGAAATCGCCAACAGCCTGGTCATAGAGAGCGGGCGTCTGCTCGTGTCCGACACTCTTTGATAGGCGAACAACTTCATTACGCACATTGCGCAGCACACGATCGACAGGCACGCCAGGCTTGCGCATTTCAATGAGCAGAACGCGCGTGAATACACCATTCTTGTCCTTGTCGGAGATGCCCAGCTTGTCCAGAGCCTGCTGACCAGCACCGGCCGAGAACATAATCATCTGGCCGGTGGCGGCGGTCGTAGGAGCGAGCCCGCGTCCACCGATAGCGCGGCCCGACTGCTTGAACGGATTGTCGCGGCAGGCATCAATGATCGCGAGGGCAAACTTGGTGTTCTTGGACTTCAAATCATCCAGCACACGCTGTAGTTCGATGCCTTCGTCTTTGACCTGTTCTTCGTTGTCGGC
>OMJA01000017.1 GCA_900299245.1 Nitrospiraceae bacterium
CGGATCTCGGGGAATCCGCCCAGCGAGGGGTCTTGCTCGGTGCTCCTCGTCAACGCGATTGCTTTCTTGCAATGGAGTTCCGTCATGATGCGGGGGTGGGCCGCGAAAAATTCATCAAGGGTCTGCGGGCCGTCCGGGCTTGTCCCCGCCACGATGTTCATGTGGCCGGAGAGGGCGACGAGACTCTGCTCGATGGGCGGCGAGATTGTTACCCCGGCTCCGTCTTGCATAGGATTACCAAGGCGCCAGTCGTCTGGATAGCGGACAGAGAATCCGAAGCGGGCATTGGAATAGAGTTTCCAGCCTCGCTCATCGTTGTCCGACCCTGCGGAAAACGCCACGCCGGCGCCGATCGGAATTTGCACTGTCAAAACCAGCAACAGAACTAACTGGATCATTCACACCCTCACATCTTCATGAATGCCGATGTGCGATCTGCTTTACCGGAGACTGTCCTTCACGGATCTGGCACAACGGAATCCGATCGTTGTGGCACGTCGATCCGGTGACGCTCCGCCTCTGGTGGCTGTCCGCAACAGCGCCGGCTCACTCTTCCAGGACCCTCCACGCACGACCTTGTATCGGCCGGTGGCGGGCCCGTGTGGATTACGATCCGGCATCGTCGCATAATAATCGATCCCGAACCAGTCATTGACCCACTCGGCGGCATTACCAGCCATATGATGGAGGCCATAGGGACTGCGGCCCTCCTCGCCGTGTTCAACGAACGCAACAATGGGGATTTCATGGACGTGATACTGTCCGAACTTCGCGAGTTCCGGAGTGGGCGGTTGGTGCCCCCAAGGAAAGAGAGTGCCGTGTTCTCCTCGCGCGGCTTTTTCCCATTCAGCTTCGGTCGGCAGCCGTTTCCCCTGTGCCCGGCAGAAATCCGAAGCCTCCTGCCAGGTCACATAGAGCGCCGGCCAGCGGGCCAGGGTCTCCGGCCGTACCGCATGGACGACCGTCATATGCTCGATCAACTTCCGTACTTCATCCGGGAGCGGACGTTGTTGCCGCTGAAGCCACGACAGATATTCTCCCAGACTGACTTCGTCGCGATCGATCTCGAACCAATCAAGCTGGATGCGCCGCTGAGGCTGCTCCGTGTCATCATACTGCGTCGCCAGGTTAAATGAGCCGTCACTCGTGCGGGCCGTGCCCATGAGAAAAGCGCCTTCTCCAACGGGCAGCATCGGGGAACTGCGGGCGAGCGCCACGATCTGCTCAACGGGACTGGACTCAGGCGGAGACGCCGACACGACGGGATTCAGCCAGCAGCACAAGGATAAATCCATGAAGACAGCTAGCAGGAGCGGACAGAGGATGATGCGGCCTCGGCGCAGCATGACTTCCTGTACCTGCCGTGCAGGCTAAGAGTCAATGGTTGCGGAGTCGTGACATCAGCCGAGGGGCATTTTGCTCCGGCGGATCATTTCGGTATATTGGCGAACGATGTATCACCTCTTTGTCTCGCTCCATATCCTGGCCGCCGTGGTCTGGGTCGGAGGGATGCTGTTTCTGTCCCTGGTCCTGGCTCCATTAGTCCGAAGCCGGAAAGCCGCGCCGGAATTCATGGCGTTATTCAGGTCCGCGGCGTTGCGATTCCGAGTCGTGTCATGGGCGGCCATCGGGGTGTTGCTGCTGACCGGTCCCATGTTGCTGTCCCAACGGGGAATCGCTCTTACTGTACCGTCCTCATGGCCCCACATCGTCAGACTGAAACTCGCGCTGGTCGGCGCACTACTCGTGCTTACGGTCTTGCACGACCTTGTCATGGGGCCTCGGATCAGTCACGCCATAGCAGTCCCGGAATCGTCACGCACGGCCTGGGAACAGGTCGTCGTTCGGACAGCCCGCTGGTTGCCGAGGATCTCACTCCTCCTCGCGCTGGCCGTGGTGGTTGTGGCGGCGGTGCTGGCGCGGAATTAAGCAGACCCAGATGGACCAACCCGGTGCGCGACGATCTCGTCACGGAGCAATCGCTATCCTGCTCCTTGCCGTCTCGTCTCCTGTCGCGGTGCCCCTGTCCCATGCCGGAGAGCCGGATGCGCTGGTTGTGAACGATGTGGTCGTGACGGCGACCAGAGTACCGGCCGTGCCGTCGAGCCTATCCGCTGCCGCGACGGTGTTGACGCAAGACGACATACGCCGCACTCCGTTTCAGAACGGCACGCAGATTGATGATCTCTTACGCTACATCCCGGCTGTCCAGCCGAGTCTCCTTAGCAGTCGCTACAACCACCCGACCGCGCAATTCGTCGGCATCCGCGGATTGGGAACCAGGCGCGCGCTTGTGCTGCTGGACGGCGTCCCGTTGAACGACGGCTTCGGCGGATGGATCAACTGGGGACTGGTCCCTGACCGGATCGAACGGATCGAAATCATTCCCGGAGGTGGGTCGAACCTCTATGGCAGCTGGGCCATGGGCGGAATCATTCATCTCATCTCACAGACCGGCCGGCCGAAGAACGGAGCGAGCGTTGAACTGAACGGCGGATCATTCGAGAGCCACCTCCAATCCGTTCGCGGACAGTATGGGAACGATCGGACCGGGTGGACCCTTGGGTATCGCCATTTCAGTACGGCGGGGGTTTTCACCCTTCCGTCCTATCCACGGGGGCCAGCGGGGAAGCCCGTGGGGGCAGAAAACAGAACGGAA
>OMJA01000018.1 GCA_900299245.1 Nitrospiraceae bacterium
GAGAACCCCGAGCACACCCATCCGTGGCATGCACGTGTGATGGTGATTGGAGGCGAGATTACGATTACGCGAGACGGCAAGCCGGAGAAGTTCCTTGCCGGTGACAGTTGCTCAGTCCCTGCCAACTATCCGCACGCAGAAAGCGTTGGCCCGCAAGGGGTCGCCTATATCGCGGGGCGCAAACCCGCGTAAACGAATCGCAGTCTTTTCGATGAATAAGAAAAGGCTGCGCTTTTCATGGGCTGCTGGACGACGTCATGCGCCGCCTCTGCGAGATCGACCGCGAGATCATTCGGCGTGCGCCCGAGGGTTCACCCTAAATCCTCGCGCGGCGCGTCGGGGTTGGGCCGCTGACTGCGCAACGTTGTCACGAGGCAGGTTTGCACGGCGTTGAGCGGCGGCAGACATGGCCCCTTGGACAATGTAACCAAATGGCCAGCAATGGCCGCAGTCGCATCACTTGCCCGGTATGCCGTCGACGCTGTCTCCAGTCACACCCAGGTTTTGCGATCGGCCGCTACAGAGGACTGGCTTCCCGTGAATAGGCTTCCGGTGGTTCTTCCGAAGATCAATCGTCGCAGCGCCCTGGCGGGGGCCGGCCTCTTGCTTGCCGCGCCGGCAATTGTCAGGGCGCAGGGCGCAAACGGCATCGCGCTGGTGATCGGCAATTCAAAGTACCAATGGGAGGCGCAGCTTGGAAACGTCAAGCGCGATGCGCCAGATATCGCCAAGGCATTTCAAGCCAAAGGTCTGAAGACTGAACTTCTTCAAGATGTGAACCGCGATACGTTCGTGCAAGCTATCAGCAAGTTCAAAGCAGCAGCCTCTACAGCCAACCTGGCGGCCTTCTATTACGCGGGCCATGGCGCTTCCTGGGATAAAGACACCTACCTCGTGCCGGTTGATGCGGATTTGAGTACGCCCGATACGGTGAGGACCTTGTTGCCTGCAGCTGATGTTCTGGGAGCAATGAAAGCGGCGAGAAATCGGCTGCTGGTTTTCGACAACTGCAGGAACAATCCGTCTGATGGCTGGCGTCGGTTGGCTTCCCAGCGGGATGCTGTGTCTTTTTCAGCGTCTTTCGGCGCAAGCGAGAAAGCTCAAACTGAGCCGAATTCAATCATCATTTATTCGACCGCGCCGGGTCGAGTGGCGCTTGATGGACCGTCGGGCCAAAATAGTCCGTTTGCCGCGTCTCTTCTGAGCCATCTATCCATCTCGTCGGTCGATATGGCAACGCTTGCCACGAAGCTGAGACGGTCATTGCTGATCGCCACGGAGGGCCAACAGGTTGTCTGGGACAGTAATACCTACAGTACAAATTTTCTGCTTCAGGGGAGCAATACCCGCAATGTGACTGGCGGCTCGTCCGGCTCACAGGGAGATGCATCCAGAATTGTGGAATTGCCCAATGCCTATGCCTTTGCCCGGAAGAATGGCCTCCCTCTTCCGGAAGGATTGATCGCCTATCGAACAACGGGCAATTCGGAAAATACGCAGAAGATTGGCTCTTATGAATTCATGATCCAGACCCCGAGAGGGCCGAGCCCTTTTCTTGTCATCCTATTGACCATCGATGAACAACGCGTCGCACAATTAATTGCGGTAACGCAAAATGATGAAGGAAGGTTCTGGCGATTTATAACCGGAGAACTTCGCGACAACAGGCTCACTTTTCAGCCAAACTATGGCCGTCCGCATTTCATGCTGGACTGGAAAAACACGAACTCAGGCAGCGTTGGCCAAATGCTTCTTGAAACCAGAGGGGGAGGTGCCCCTCCCATCAGAAGCGCGCGCTTCGAGAGGCTGGATGGCTAGAAGGGCGATGTCGGCTTACATGCTCCGCCGCCTCTGCGAGATCGACCGCGAAATCATCTGTCGTGCGCCTGAGGGTTCAAACAGCACCCTCGCGCAGCGCTTCGGCGTGAGCGTCCACTGCGTCGAGAAGAGGCGCAGGGGTACGCGTGGCTGTCCTCCCTCCTAAGGTCTCGGGGCGAGGCCGCATCTACGCGGGTCCACGACGGCGCTGGAGAGGTGGCACGCTCCGGCGCCGGCCCAGATCAAGCCGCCGTCCAATTGGGCAGTGGACTGCATCGAACAGGGCGAAGCTATCCGGCTCGCGAACGCCGGCGGACGCCCACGGACAGCGAGACTTTTCCCAGTGTGAATACAAAGAGACAGGCCCACGGGACTGCTCAAGGCGGCTTTGGTGGGTGCTGGCTCTATGGCCGGCGCGGTGCTCGCCGCCGCCGACGTAACCTCCAAGGGGCAAATCCCCCCAAAATGGCTGCATCTCCTGAATGAAGGTCGTGTGCCTTCCGGTAGAACTACTGCGCCTGCAATGCGGTTTTCCTGGCGAGGCCGGGGGCCAGCGGATTTTGCGCGGCAAATGCGCCTTACGCACTGACTGTTGGAAGAAAGATAGTGTCGGCTAATCTCATGACGGCAGCCGGAGCAGCGAATGCGGAGCCTTTTCCGCAAACGGACGGCTCCTCCCAGTCTTTCGTAACCGCGCTGGCGCGCTGGATGCGGGCAAGCATAGTGGGCCTGGCCGTCATCAGCGGCGTCATAAACCTGCTCGCCCTGACGGGCTCGTTCTACATGCTTCAGGTTTATGACCGGGTGCTGGTTTCCCGGTCGGTTCCCACGTTGATCGTCCTCAGCTTGCTGATGATCGGGCTGTACGTGCTTTTTGGCAGTCTCGAGGCCATTCGCAGCCAGGTCATGATGCGCCTGGGGGGCCGGCTGGATCGGCAGCTGAGAGGCGAGGTCTTCAGCGCAGTCCTGCGCGCACCCTATGCAGCCGAAAAAGTCGATGCGTCCCGGGCCGTCCAGGATCTCGATCAGGTGCGGACTTTCATGGCGGGCCCGGCCCCGGCCGCTGCGCTGGATGTACCCTGGCTGCCCGTCTATTTTTTCATGGTCTACCTCCTGCACCCCTATCTCGGGCTTCTGGCGACCGTCGGC
>OMJA01000019.1 GCA_900299245.1 Nitrospiraceae bacterium
ACCCGGCTACGCCGCCGGTCGTGCTGCCGCTGTTCGTCTCGATCGCACGCTCGGTCGAGGGATTCGGGCGCTGGCCCAATCCACCGAATCCTGCGAGCTTCTCGTTTCCACGAAGCACGGTGATTTCCCGAACGATCTTCCGGCCCACACCGAACTGCTGGGTGCTGGACGTGGCTTCAACGACCTGCAAGGTCACGTCATCGCCGGAGTTGATGGTCTTGATCTGGTCCATGTTGGTCTTATCGTCAAAAAACACGACAAGAGAATTCATGGAACCGGCACCGGCGCGCCCTTCGTCATGCGAGCTTCCGCCCGTTTCCAGGTGCAACTTTCCGGCGGGGAAATCGATGGCTAACACACGGCCATAGATGGTTTCAGGAAGCGACAGCCGATCGAGGAAAGAATTGCGATCAAATGCCTGAACGCGGTTTGCGCTTCCAGAAATGTCGCCAACTCCGGTCCCGACGCCCATCGCGGATCCGCCAGACTGCTGCAAACGCTCTTGAGCGCCTGCAACACCCACAGAGCCGACAAAAAGAATTGTGGCTCCCAGTGCCAACACCTTACGCATGTGCTGCCTCCTTGTGAGAAAGATAATGTGTGGAGATGATGAACAACAAGATTCCTTGCGTGATCACGTACATGAGTCCATTCTAATGACCGCGGAACTATAGGCCAACAGGGTAAACCTGTCAAGTGGGTTTTCTACTATAAATTGGGTTGTTACCTGGCCGACTACTACCATCGCATGTATCATCCCTGAGTGTGGTGCCCAGAGGGAGGGTCGAACTCCCACTCTCTTGCGAGAACCGGATTTTGAGTCCGGCGCGTCTGCCAGTTCCGCCATCCGGGCATACAGGATAAGCCGAGAATGCAATGCGCCCCTCTTCTAACATGAAGCCCGTGGAGGGTCAATCGGCATCGCCTCTTTTCTTCTGAAGAAAACGTCTGCTAGAATGCCGTCGTCTTTACTGGGAGACGAACCGTCAGGTTGTTCCCGCCGCCCAGCATCTAGATACATCGTTTACTATATAAGGAGTATGGCAGATATGGCAGAGGTTGCGTGCGTCACTTGCGGACAAAATGGCGAAGCGATTACGGCCACCCTTTTTCTTGGCAAGCTGGAACAGGAAATCAAGGCAAAAGTCTGTACCGCCTGCTGGAAGAAGTGGGAAGGCATGCGGGTGATGGTGATCAATGAATACCAGGTCAACCTCGGCGACGAAAGCGGACGGGAGTTGGTCCGCAAACAGATGAAGGCCTTCTTAAAACTTGGCGAACAGGCCGACACATCGAAGATCGCGGAGAACTTCCGTCCGGAAGGAAGCTAGCTGAGCGCAGTTTTTCCGGGCGCCGCCAAGGCGCTCGGAATTGTCTCACCAAATTCCCTGTCTTGTCGCCAACTTCGTTGACATGCCCTTTTAAAAAATGCTAATGTCCTCCATTCTTCTCCCGCCTTCCTAGTGCGTTTACTTGGATGCGGTGGTGAAATTGTCATGATTACGCAAATGCAGGTCAAGGGGTTGATGTTCGACCCCTATAACAACGCTTATATAGTTGTTCTTCGTGACGAGGACGAGTCGGAAATGCTGCCGATTTGGGTTGGAAAATCTGAAGCAAGCGCCATCAGTCTCGCGCTGGAGCATGTGGCTCCGCCGCGTCCCATGACGCATGATTTCATGAAATCCTTCCTCGACGCCTATAACGCCAAAGTCATCAGCGTGGTCATTACGGACTTGAACGAGCACACGTATTTTGCAAAAGTTCATCTGATGTACGAAGATTCTGAATATGCGGTTGATTCACGGCCCAGCGACGCCATTGCACTGGCAATCCGGTCGGAGGCGCCCATTTTTGCCAATGACTCCGTGATTCGAAAACAAAGTTCGGAAGAACTCGAACAGTGGCTGGAAAATCTGAAGCCGGACGATTTCGGAAAATTGGACTCCTAACCCGACGTTCATCATGACAGATACGGCACAGTTCAACGCTCAGGACCTCATCCCGCTCTCAGTCAGCCGCGTGGTTGAGGATTCCAATACGGATACGAGAATCATCGTTCTGACCAGAACCGATGACGCTGATACCTTTACAATCTGGGTCGGTGCCCCTGAAGGCGACTCCATTCGCCGCGCCCTGGATGCAGCGACGCCGCCCCGGCCGATGAGTCACGATTTAGTGAAAAGTTTCGGGGAGCATTTCGGCATCACAACCAAGCGGGTGGTGCTGACCGATGTGAAAAGCAGCACCTACTACGCCACCGTGTTTCTTGAAAACAAAGGGGTGGAACGATCGATCGATGCCAGACCAAGCGATGCCATCGCACTGGCTCTTCGAACCCACGCGCCGATTTACGCCACCCCGGACGTGTGGAAACGACGCAGCGGGCAACACCTAGATGCCTGGCTGGCGAAGCTCGATACCAAAGATATCGACACACAAGAAGTCTAGGATGTTTCGTTTGATTAATTGCGAGGAGTAGAAGACGACCATGATGACCTATCTCGAAAAACCGGCCAATGTGAAAGAGCAGTGGCACCTCGTGAACGCCGAGGGAAAGACCTTGGGGCGCTTGGCAGCCAAGGTCGCGGGCATTCTCCGCGGCAAGCATCGCCCGACCTTCACCCCTAACGTAGACATGGGTGATCACGTCGTAATCATCAACGCCGAGAAGGTGCACTTGACCGGCAACAAGATGCAGGACAAGCTTTACATCCATCACTCGGGCTACCCCGGCGGACTCAAGACCACCGACGCCCAACAATTATTCAAGAAGGACCCGACGGAACTGCTGGTGCGGGCGATCGAGGGGATGCTACCCAAGACTCCGCTCGGCAACGGCATGGCAAAAAAACTCCGCGTGTATGTCGGGCCCAATCATCCACATCAGGCTCAACATCCGGAACCCATTTCTCTCTAGCTTATTAGGATCAGAAGGAGACCAGTCATATGGCAGCCGTGACACAGTACGCAACGGGCCGCAGAAAATGTGCCGTAGCCAGAGCCTGGGTAACCGGGACGTCGAGCGGTGAAATTACAGTGAATGATAAGCCTTTAGATAAGGCCTTTCCCCGCCTGACTCTCCGCCAGATCATCCAGCTTCCCCTTGAAATGGCCGGACTCACGGGCAAATATTCGATCAACGCCACCGTCTATGGGGGCGGCCCGACCGGTCAAGCCGGCGCGCTCCGTCACGCCATAGCCCGCGCGCTGGTTGCTTTGAGCCCGACCGTGCGCACGCAGATCAAGAAGGAAGGTCTCCTGACTCGCGACTCTCGCGTGAAGGAACGTAAGAAATACGGACAGAAAGGTGCTCGTAAGCGCTTCCAATACTCCAAGCGCTAAACAGCCGGAGCCAGAGAACGAGAAAGGGAAGGCTCCATGCCTTCCCTTTTTTGTGCCTTCAACCTGAAAGCGGTACAGGAAACCAGTGCATGGCTAAGAAACTTCGCATCGCGATCGCTGGAGCCAGCGGATATGCCGGCGCGGAACTCGTCCGCCTCGCCGCAGCCCACCCTGATTTCGAAATCGCCGCAGTGACCTCGGAGAAATCAGCCGGCCAATCCGTGGCGTCCGTCTTCCCGAGCCTCACCGGCATTGTGCAACACACCTTCGAAGCCCTGGCACCCGAAGCCTTGGCCGACCGGGCCGACGCTCTGTTTCTGGCACTCCCTCATACGAAATCACAGGATCCGGTCGCCCTCTGCATGAAAGCCGGAAAACTGGTGGTGGATCTGAGCGCAGACTACCGGCTGAAAGATGTGGCCGCCTATGAGACCTGGTATCAGACACCCCATGCGCATCCGGCACTGCTCCGAGAAGCCGTCTATGGCTTACCGGAACTCCACAGAAGCGCCATCGTGAACGCGAAGTTAGTCGCTTCACCCGGCTGTTATCCGACCGCTGCCATTTTGCAGCTGGCACCGCTGTTCGCCAAAGGACTTGTTCAACCAGACTCCATCGTCATCGATGCAAAATCCGGGATCTCCGGAGCAGGACGAAGTCCGGCCCTGCCCTATCATTTTCCCGAAGCGCACGAATCGTTGGAACCCTATAAAATCGGCAAGCACCGTCACATCCCTGAAATTGAGCAGGAACTCTCCGGTGTCATGGGAATGCTCGGAACGGTCACCATCGCGTTTACACCGCATCTCGTGCCCATGAATCGCGGCATTCTAAGCACCGCCTATTGCAAGCTGAAGACGGATATCAAGCTTCCTGAATTGCGCGCGATGTACCGCGAGTTTTACAAAGGCGAGCG
>OMJA01000020.1 GCA_900299245.1 Nitrospiraceae bacterium
GGAGGCCGTCGATGAGCATGCGGATGAAGAGATAGGCTTTGCGCAACTGCTCGCCGTCCTGTCTGGTCACTAACCCGCACTCCACCAATCCCGCCAGGGCCTGCATCGTGTTCGGTGTCCGCAAGATCGGATGCTTGTGTCCGTGCATCACTTGCAGATATTGCACGGCATATTCGATGTCGACGAGGCCGCCGGCGCTGTGTTTCACGTTCACCGTGCCCGGCTCGACGAGTTGCTTCAATTGCGCCCGGCGCAGATCCAGCGCCGTGGGGAGATCCCAGGGATCGCCGCCGTACACGTAGCGATCCCGATGGGCTTCAACCTGTTTGCCGAGGGCGGCGTCGCCGGCGACGGTGCGGAGCTTGATCATGGATTGGCGCTCAAACGGCGCGGCCAGCCCTGTCGGGCTGTAGTAGCTGATGATTTCTTCGAGCGGATTGGTCAGTGAGCCTTTGCCGCCGTGGGGGCGCAGGCGGATGTCGAGGTGGAAGATGCCTTCCTGCTTGGCTTCGATCCATTGCAGGAGTTCCTGCGCGAGCCGCTCGAAGTATTCGCTATTTTCGATGCCCTGTTTGCCGCTGGTGCGCCCGGCGCCGCCGTAGACGAAAAGGACTTCGATGTCGGAGGCATAGCCCAGCTCGCGCCCGCCGAATTTCCCCTGGCCCAGGATGGTAAAGGGGCAGGGTTTCTTGCTCGCCAGCTTCGGGGCTCCGTACTGTTTCTCCAGCTTGGCCTGGCAGTCGCGCAGACTGCGGCTCACGATGACTTCGGCCAGTTCGGTGAGGGCGAGGGAGAAGTCGGCCAGGCCGGAAGTTTCGACCATGTGTTTCATGTCGATCCGGAACAGCTCTTGATCCTTAAACCGGTTCAGGGCGTCTTTGCGGGCCTCATCGGTCTTAGCCTTGTCCACGACCTTGTCGAGTTCCTTCCGCAGGGCCGCTTGCGGCTTGATGAGCGGGGCATCGCGGTAATGTTGCAGCAGCGGCAGAAGATTGCCGTGCTGGCGGCGGAGGAAGTCTTCCCATAAAAAGTCGCTGGTGCCGAGCAGGCGGGCGAGGAGGGGGAAGGTCTTCTTGTCGCCCAGAAAGGCGAGGGCCTGTTGCTGGGCCTTGCCCTTGGTGTCCTGCACGGTGAGGTCGAGGAACTGATCGAAGGCTTCGAGCGCTTTGGCCGGGTCCGGCGCCCAGGTGAGGGCGTGGGTGAATTGCTTGATGAGGACGGCGGTCAGGCGCAGGTGCTGTTGATCGGCCGGATCGGTCAGTTTTTGCCCGTGGCGGTTGCGGACGTAGAAACGGTCGTGCAGCTTGCCGCCTTCGATGGCGAACTGCGCTTTGTCGATATAGATGTTGCGCATGGCGAGCGCGTTGGCGAAGGCGTAGAGAAATGCGGGCGTGTCGTCCGATTGAATATCCATCACCGTGTCGGTCGGCGACTGGCTATTGTCGAAGGTGATGTGGACGGTATGGAGCAGGCCGCTGAACGAGCCTCGCCGCTTGCCGAGCTGTTCGACCAGCTGGCGATTCACGGCCTGGCGCGCTTCGTCGAATTCGCCGGCATCGAGTTGTTTCATCAAGGCGGCAAGTTCGCCGATGAGCCGCTGGTGATCCTCCGGCCCGAAAGGAATGCCGCGTCCCGGTTGTACGCGAAAGACATCCACGATCTTTTTCCGGCTCAAGCCGGGCCGGCCTTTGGGGCGCATGCGATGCCCGCCGGCATAACCGGCGCGGGCTGCCGTCGGCGCAGTTCCTTCCGCGAAGGTATAGATCTGGCCGTCTTCGATGTTTAATCCGAAGGCGGAGAGGAGCCCGCAGATATTGGCGAAGGCGGAAAAGTAATCGTAGGCGACGAGCGTGAGGTCGAAGTGCTGATCCGTTCGCTCTGTAATGGTGACTTCGCAGGGATGGTCGGGAGTCAGCCGTGCGGCGAGGCGAACGTGTCCGGCGATGACGGCCGGCTCGAACCGGCGGAAGTATTCCCGGTCCATGCGGCTGAGAAAATCCTGAAGAATGTCGGGCTCGACATCGGCGCAGAGGGCGCTCACTGCTTGCTTGAGCTGTTCATCGAGGGGCATCGCAATTAAATCCTTTGGCTGAGCGGCCCCAGTATACCGGAATGCTTTCATTGTGCGTAGGGGAGCAGGTCAGTATAATGCCGCGCCATGAATGCCAGGATGTTGAAAATGCCCGTCAGCGTCGTTCTCGCTTCGTTCGGACCCTCAAGGTACCGCGGAGGGTACGCCTCGGCCCCTCACTTGCTGCGGTCTTGCTGGACAGCCATTTTGAACATCCTGCGGAAGCTTCAACAGGAGCAGTGTCTGTAGGGGATATGCTTGGGTACTAAGAAGAAGCCACATCGACGGTTGTCTCCAGAGACGACATCTCCCAAGTCTGATCGAGGAGACGTTCAGTCAATTTCCGGTAAGCCCGATCCTCGCCCGGTGCTGCTGGCGACGGAGCGGGATTCCAAGCAGATTGAGTCCATTCTGTCCGCCTATCACCTGCACGATATCGAGCAGGCCGACAGAAATCTCCAGGCGATGGCGGGGGAGCCTCATCATCGGCGTCAGTTGGCTGACATTCTCCCGATCCTGCTGGATTCCATCTCGAGAACCGCCGATCCGGATCAGGCGCTGAACCATTGGGAGCGGTTGTTCGGCGAAGTCACGCGCTCCTCCTTTCTCGACTATCTGCGCAGCTCGCCGCGCATGCTCGATCTGCTCTGCACGATCTTCGGAAACAGCGATGCGCTCGCCTTTACAGTCATTCGCGATCCCATGCTGGTCTATTGGCTGTCGGAGGAATCGGTTCTCTCCAAGCCGCCTGCCCGAAAGGAGCTGGAGACCGCGCTGCACAAGAGCCTGGCGCATCTGACCGTGAAGGAGATGAAGCTGGAGGCGCTGCGCCGGTTCCGCCGGCGTGAGATGCTGCGGATCGGCGTGCGCGATCTGCTGCGGCTGTCGACGGTGCCGGAGACGACGGCGTTGTTGTCCGATCTCGCCAGCCTGTTGATCCATGCGGCCTATGAGATTGTCGATGCCGACCTGCGGCAGCAGTATGGCGTGCCCATGCACAAGACGAAGCAGGGGCGGTGGGTGGAGACGGGCTTTGCCGTGATGGGCATGGGGAAGCTCGGCGGCCATGAGCTGAACTACAGCTCGGATGTCGATTTGATTTATGTCTATGCTTCGCATGATGGCGAAACCAAGGCGCCGCGCGGTAGGCAGAAGGAGAAGCCCGGCGCCGTTGGTATTTCCAACGAGGAATATTTCGAGATCCTCTCGCGCGAACTGACGAAGGCGCTGGTCGAGCAGACGCGGGAAGGGTATGTCTTCCGCGTGGACTTGCGTCTGCGCGCCGAAGGCTCGGTCGGGCAACTGGCGCGGTCGCTCGACGACTATAAGAAATATTACTCCACCAGAGGCGTGGTGTGGGAACGGCTGGCGCTGCTCAAGGCCTGGCCGGTGGCCGGCTCTATGGAGGTCGGACTGGACTTCTTAAAGATGGTGAAGCCGTTCATCTTCGGCCCGCCCAAAGACAAGATCGATCTGTCCGGCGCGCTGGCGATCGTGCAGGATGTGCGGGGCGTGAAGGAAATGATCGATACGAAGATGGCCGATCGCGGCCATGAGCGGCGCAACGTGAAGCTCGGAACCGGCGGGATCCGCGAGATCGAGTTCTTGGTGCAGACGGTGCAGGTCATTGCGGGGAAAAAAGTGACGGGGCTGTTGGATCGCAGCACGCTCGGCGCGTTGAACCGGTTTGTCCGGTACAAGCTCATCTCGGCCCAGGAGCGGGATGATTTGACCGCCGCCTATGTCTTTCTCCGCGACGTCGAACACAAGCTGCAGATGGTGCAGGATTTCCAGACCCACGCCTTGCC
>OMJA01000021.1 GCA_900299245.1 Nitrospiraceae bacterium
GCCGTCAGCGCAGCAGTCTGCGCAAGCGCGGCCTCAGACTGTCGATAGCCGGCAGTCACCCGGCGTCCATCCGGGAAGCGGCGCCGCGCCAATTCCCCGACCTCCGTCCCCATGTCCAGAATCGCCTGCGTCCCGGCATCAGGCGGCGTGGCAAGATAGGGCTGGTAGATCTCCAGATGCAGACGCTTATGGCACTGTAGACCGGAAATGAATTTCGACTTGGACAGGCGGGGGACCCTCCCCGGCTCATCGACCTGACAATCTGTCGCTTGGGGATCCATGACGTGACCCTAACGAACGATGCCGCATTTGTCTAGCCGGACAGCGCCCCGGTTCTGCTAGCAGCAAATTGCGCGACCACTTCATCATCGCAGACACATACCACACGGATACCCGAGCATTGGCATCATGATTCGCAGGCTGTTCAGAAAGACCGTCAGCAAGGCCGCAGCAAGCGAAGAGGCGAATCGTACTCTCTGCCGTACGTTGAGTCTCTGAGCGTGCGAGAACGCCGCTGGCGGCCTTTATCAACAGCCTGCTAGGATAGGCGCCCATGGCTTCCCGCATCGCCGATATCCGAAAATCCGTGCTCACTCTGGCTTTGCCGGTCACCGTCAGCAGCCTGCTTCAACGAACCGAAGGCATTGTCGCCGTCTTTCTGGTGGGAGGACTGGGCGCTATTCCCATTGCCGCCGTCGGTCTTGGGCAGCTCCTGGCGTTCATCGCCACGACTCTGGTCTCAGGGCTCTCGGTGGGCTCGAATGTGATCATTGCGCAGTTGTGGGGCGCCAAACGGCAACGCGATGCAGGAGAAGCCGCCCGTCACTTTCTCGGTCTGTCCATCGCCGTTTCACTCGTGTTGGCGGCACTGGGAATGACGCTGAATCATCTGGCGATGGAATTGCTGGGCGCTGAATCCGGCGTGATCGCCCTCGCCATTCCCTACTCGACGATCATTTTTCTGGTAATCCCTTTCACGGTACTGTTGCAGGTCCTGTCCTCCATCCTGCAAGGCACCGGCGACACCCGCACGCCGATGTACGCCATGATCCTGGTGAATCTCCTGCACATCGGAATCGCCTACCCTCTCGTCTACGGGTACTGGGGCCTGCCCTCGTTAGGCGTCAAAGGCGCCGCGATTGCCGTGGGGATCGCCGAAGGTATCGGCGTGGCCTTTCTCTGGTGGCGCAGCCGGCCGATCTTACAACAGTCCACCCACCTGCGGGTGGATCTCATTCGAACCATGTGGCATGTCGGGGCTCCGGTCTCCGGCGAACGGATCGGGCAGCAGGCGGGCATCCTCATCTATACGAAACTGGTGCTGCTCTACGGCACCGTCTCCTATGCCGCCCATCAGGTGGGACTCTCCATCGAGTCGCTGTCGTTTCTGCCCGGCTACGGCTTCGCCATCGCCGCCGCCACGATGGTCGGACAGAGCATCGGCGCCGGCAAATATACGAGAGCGAAACTGGAAAACTGGGAAGCCAACCGCCTGGCCCTCGTCATCATGGCCGGCATGGGCATCGTATTTTTCTTCTTTCCCTACCTGCTCCTGCGCGCCTTCACCACCGACGAGGCCGTGATCGAACTCGGCACGGTGTTCCTCAAGATCGTAGCGCTCCTCCAGATCCCGCTCGCGCTCACGATGGTGATTGCCGGATCACTGCGCGGAGCCGGCGACACGCGTTTCATTATGGGCGCCACGATGGTGGGCATGTGGGGCGTGCGGGTGCCGATGGCACTGATCGCCGCCCTCTGGCTCCACCTTCCGGTGTTCTATGTCTGGATGGCGATGATCGCGGACTGGACCGTAAGAATGGCGTTGCTGCTCTGGCGCTATCGCTCGGAGCGGTGGAAAGCGATCCGGGTCATCAAAACCGCGCGTACGGCATGAGCTGACCGATCGTCAGACTCCACGATTTAGCAGTGCGTCCGTTCCTCAGCCGGCGGCCTGGTATCCTTTCCGTTTCCCACTCGCACTTCGATCCGCCCCACGCCTTTGACGTTCGCGCAAAGATCTCCGAGCCCCGGCGTAATCAGCCGATAAGGCCCGCCCTTGCCGTCGGGCAGCGGCGCTCCGTTGAGTTCATAGAGCAGCAGACCGAACTCTCTCGCCTGTTGCAGCGTGAGCGTGGCGGCATACTTCCCGTCGAGGGAATGAAACGTGACATGATCGGCCTCGATCGCCAGCGCTGGCACATCGAGCAGCCCCTTGACCCTGATCGCTTTCCCGGTCATGCCCGGCATCACCGTACTGACATCCGCCACGTGATGCTCCTCCGGAAGCTGCCGGAGCGCCGCGGGATCAAGCGACACCGCCTGCACCACCGCCCCGTCGATTCGCACGACCCCGGCTCCCTTCTTCTCCTGCTCGGTGATCGTCTTGATCATGGCCGTCATCACCTCGTTCACGGGAGTCGGAATGCCCAACTCGCGTCCTTTCTGAACAATGTACCCGTTCAAGTATGCAATTTCCGTCTGCCTGCCCGCCTTCCAATCGTCATACATAGAGGTGTGAATGTCCCGGATCTCCTGCGTCGCTTTGACGACCCGCTCCGCCATATCCGCCGGCAACGGCACCTTGACCGCCGCCGAAACGGCCGCGACTTCATCGACGATCTGATGGATCACCCGCATCATCTCCGGGTGGTCCAACGCCTTGGCCACCTTGTCGTCGATCAACACCGTGATCGGATTGAAGACGCAGTTCCAGCACATCTTCTCCCACTTGCTCCGGCGGATGTCTTTGGA
>OMJA01000022.1 GCA_900299245.1 Nitrospiraceae bacterium
CATTACAGGCAATATCGGCGATATCTCTCTGCCGACGACGACGGCGGCACCGAATCCCACTACGACCGCGCTGTTGGCGGCCAATCTGAATTCCAGTACTGCGACGACCGGAGTTCGCGGCAATGTCGTCGGATCGGCCGCGTCCGTGACGACCACTGCCGCCGGCAATAACTCGTTCACGATAAACCTGAACGGGGACGGGGCGCAGACCGTGACCGTCGCGAACGGCCTGACTGGATCGGCGCTGGCCAGTGCCATCCAGAGCGCCGTGCGCGGCTTGACGGCTGCCAACCCGTATTTGCAATCGGCGTATGACGGTTTCGAAGCCACGGTAGGCGCCAGCAACATCTTCACATTCCGATCGGGCATTTCAGGTACCACGAACGATGCCGCGACCAATACCGGCGCGGTGGTGGTTGCCGCCAACGGCGCCAATACACTGGCCGCAAACCTGAACATGCTGGCCGGCACCTCGACCACCGGAACCGACTTCGATATCACGGACCCGGTCGGCACATCCAATTTTACGACGTCCCTGACGGTCTATGACTCATTGGGAAACGATCATCTGTTGACGACCTATTTCACCAAGATCGGCGCAAACACCTGGAACTATAATGTTGTGTCGAGCACGGCGGACGTGAATACCGCCAACTATCATTCCAGTAATATCGATACCACCCTCGGAATCGTCCGGGTCGGCGCCGGCACACTCACATTCGGAACGGACGGCACACTTCAACGGGAAGGGCCGATGATCCGTTTCGATACGAGCACGGCGGCGGGCACCGTTGGAACGGTCCCCGGTGAACTACAGGTCGACTTCGTCGGTGCGACGCAGGATCAACTGATCGATCTCAATTTCGGCGACAGCGTCATCACGGACGGCGGGAACGGGCTCACGGGAACCACGCAGTTCGGCTCGACCTCTGCTTTGGTACAGCAGACCCAGGACGGCTACGCGGCCGGCTCTCTGCAGGCCTTTAGTGTGGATACGAACGGGGTGATCAGCGGCCGGTTCTCCAACGGACAGTTGCGCGCCTTGGCGCAGGTAGTCCTTGCCAGATTCCCGGATCCGATCGGTTTGACCAGGACAGGTAAAAACACGTTTGCGGAGTCCGGAAACTCGGGTCAGCCGGTCACCGGTGCGCCGGACAGCGCCGGACTCGGCCGCGTCCTGTCCAACTCGCTGGAACTCTCGAACGTCGATCTTGGACAGAGTTTTATCGATATGATCGCCGCTCAGCGTGGATTCCAGGCCAATTCCCGCGTGATCACCACATCGGATGAAATTCTCCAGGAGTTGGTGAATCTGAAACGATAGTCTCTTTGCAGCAGCCTGAGTGATCCCGGTCACGGGGTCACTCCGGCTCCCTCTGCACATCCGCTGATCCGCCCCCCTCATCTCAAGACATCCACAGACCACTCACACAGACTGCCACGTCAATTTTCTGACAGCGTCAAGAGATTAGCTCGTCACCTGGCAGTTGTTGAGGCAATCATCCCTAATCCAGCGCCGGCAGCGCCGTTTGGCGTGCAGTTCGCCGCCAGATCGATGAGATCCGGTGCAATCGCAAATGGCATATCCATTGCACAAACCCCCGTGACGACAACTGTGCGACCCGAGGAGGTTTACATGGCAGACGAAGCAGCAGCTCCAGAAACAGGCAAAACCCCGGCGCCGGCGCCGGCACTTCCTATCAAGCTCTTGATCATGGTGGTCGCCGCAGCCCTGGTGGCAGGACTTGGCGGCGCATTCATCATCGTGAAATTCATGGGCGGGCACAATGGCGGCGGAGAGGCGGCGGAGGAGCACAAGGCCGAGGCGGGCTCAAAATCAGACGGCCACGGAGAGGCGTCCGGAAAGCAAGCGGCAGCCCCCGGCGTGATGTTCGACCTGGATCCGTTCATCGTGAATCTGGCCGATGCCCCGGATATCCGCTACCTCAAGCTGACGATGAAGTTAGAGCTCGAAAACGAAGGGGTGTCGGCCAATCTGTCGAGTCGTATTCCGCAGCTCCGCGACACGGTGCTCGTGCTGCTGTCCAGCAAGGACTCCACGACGATTCGCACCCCTCAAGGAAAGTTTCAGCTCCGCGATGAAGTGACCCAGCGTATCAACGGTCTTCTGCCGAAGCCTGGCGTGAAGACGGCGTATTTCACGGATTTCGTCGTTCAGTAGGCGCCGTCGCATGGACAAGATTCTTTCGCAAGACGAGATCGATGCCCTCCTGAAAGGCGTGGTGTCCGGCGAGGTCGAAACCACGCCGCCGGATGAGGCCGCCGCGGAACCGGCCACCGGAGTGAAGGGATACGACCTCCTCAATCAGGAACGGATTATCCGGGGACGCATGCCGACCCTGGAGATGATCAACGATCGGTTCGTACGCCGCCAGGCGGTGGCCTGGACCGGCGTGTTGCGGGAAGCGATTGAATTCGTCGTCGTCGGCACTCAGGTGATCAAGTTCGGCGAATTCCTGAAAAAGATTCCCATACCCTCGTCGCTCAATGTCTTTCACATGGCCCCCCTGAGGGGAAGCGGGCTGTTTGTGATGGATGCCTTTCTGGTCTACCTCCTGGTCGACTATTTCTTCGGCGGCAAGGGACAGACGCACGTCAAGCCGGAAGGGCGCGACTTTACCGCCGTCCAGGTGCGGATGATCAAGAAGCTTTTGATGCTGGCCCTCGCCGACCTTGAAAAGTCGTGGCAGGCGATTATGCCGGTCAAGGTCGAATATGTTCGCTCGGAGAGCAATCCCCAATTCGCCATGGTGGTCACGGCTTCCGAGGTGGTCATCGTCGTGACCCTGCAGGTCATCATCGGGGAGACCACTCGAGATCTGTTCGTCGTCTACCCGTACTCCATGCTCGAGCCCATCAAGGAAAAGCTCTACTCCGGCCTGGTCTCCGACCAACTGGAGCAGGACGGATCCTGGAACAAGAAGTTCCGCGATCTCATTCACGAATGCGAGCTGCCGATTTCCGTCAAGCTCGGATCGACGGCC
>OMJA01000023.1 GCA_900299245.1 Nitrospiraceae bacterium
ACCGCTGCAGAATCGCGTATCCGCGACGCGGACGTTGCTCATGAAACGGCCTTGTTCACGAAGAACCAGATCCTGGTTCAAACCGGCATCTCGGTACTTGCACAGGCCAATAACCTCCCGCAACAGGCTCTGGCCTTGCTGCAGAGGTAATAATCGGGATGGACGGCCGCTCGTCGTGAGCGGCCGTCCTGACCCAAGGTTCACACGGAGGCTGCCATGATTACATCGGTAACCAGTAAAGCAGATCTCCTGACCACACCCGCACGCGGGAGTGAACCGGATCATGCAGCGGCGAAACAGCCGTCTGCCGCACGGACGCAATCTGATACCGAGAACACGCCAACCGCTCCGGTCGACCGAACGGCGCTCGAGCAAGCGGTGGCAAAGGTCAGCGAAGATATTAAAGCGCACGACACTAACTTGAAGTTTGAAATCGATGATTCTACCGATCGGGTAGTCGTCAAAGTCATCGAGAAAGACTCCGGGGAAGTGATTCGCCAGTTTCCACCAAAAGAAGTGCTGGAACTCGCAAAGTTCTTCAACACTTCGAAAGGCTTGCTGCTCAAGGAACAAGCCTGAGCCGGTGAGGAGAAACGGGACATGGCGACGATCAGTTTCGGCGGGTTGGGCAACGGACTTGATTTCGGTCAAGTGGTGGATCAACTGGTAAAGGTCGCACACCTGCCAGTTGACCGCCTGACCGCCCAGAAGGGTGACCTCAGCTCGAAATCAACGGATTATGCGACGCTGAGCACCAAACTGATCGCCCTCCAGGGTGCCGCAGACAAGTTGCGGCTCTCAACATCGTTTGACCGGACCACGACGAGCGTGTCCGATACCACTGCGATGACCGCCATCGGGTCATCCACTGCCACATCGGGCACGTACTCGGTCAGGGTCACACAGCTGGCGCAAGCCCACCAGATCACGAATAAAGCAGCTACGAGCGTCGCTACGACAACCACCGATATTGTCGGAGGCGCGTCAGGCACATTTACATTCCGGGTCGGAAGCGGAACAGATCAGACCATCACGCTCAGCGATACAGCCACGCTTGAAGATCTCAAGAGTGCCATCAACGATCTGGGCGCAGGCGCGACAGCGTCTATTATCAATACCGGGTCAGATACGACTCCAGCCTATCGCCTCGTTTTGAGTTCAACAAGTACTGGCGCCTCGAACGGCATTACCATTGTCGCCGACAATACCACTCTGGACTTTACGAATAGCGGCGGGACCGGAGGCGTCGACACCCTTCAAGCCGCACAGGACGCAGTCGCCATCGTCGGCGATCCGGCACTGAACCCCGTGACCGTCACCCGCAGCACCAATGCCATCTCAGACGCCATCGCGGGAGTCACGCTTACATTGCTGAAAACCACCGGCACCTCGACCGTTCAAGTGAACGTGAGTCGCGATGTCACCGCTGTGAAAGACAATATTAAAGGACTGGCAACCGCCTATAACGAAGTCGTCAAGTTTATCAACGAGCGGACTACATACGATGTGGCGACCAAAAAAGGCGGCAATTTCTTCAACGAGCCTACCGTACGCGGCGTGCTTTCTCAGATTCGGACGGCTCTCTCCACCACTATGACAGGAACTTCCTCATTAAATACAGTCGGCGCACTCGGATTCAAGACCGATCGCGAAGGAACGATTACTGTCGACGATGCCAAGCTCGATACGGCGTTAAGCGCAAACTACGCGAACGTGAGAAATCTGTTCATCAACCAGACAGGCAGCACCGGCATCGCACAAGTGCTTAACACTACGATTGACGCCCTCACAAATGTGGCTTCCGGTCAATTGACGTTGAGGAAAAACGGTCTTTCCAAGCAGATTACCGATCTTTCCGCCGATATTCTGAGAAAAGAGGACGCGGTCTCCAAGTATGAAGAACGCCTGAAAGCACAGTACGCGGCACTCGACGGTCTTCTTAAGCGTCTCCAGAGCCAGAGCAGCTCACTTCTACAATCAAACTCTTCGAATGGGAATTAATCCCATCGTACGGTAGGGGACACACATTTTTATGGTTGCTCAATACGTCCAGCAGTACCAACAGACACAAGTCCTCACATCATCTCGGGTGCAGCTAGTGGTCCTGCTATATGATGCGGCCATCCAGTCCATCGAACTGACCCGACGGGCAATTGAAACGAACAATTTTCCGGACAAAGCGCGATTCATCGGCAGAGCCATTTCCATCATCGGAGAGCTCGACAGTGTATTGGATTACGAGCAAGGAGGGGACATCGCCAAATCTCTCCACCGTTTATACGATTACATGCTCTCTGAATTAATTGAGGCCAATACCAAGCACCTGAGCCGCAAACTTGACGGACCGTCTCGTTGTCTTATGACCTTACGGGAAGCCTGGAGAGAAATTGCAGCACAACAGCAGGCACCGCTTGCAATGACACGTTGACCTTATGCCACAAAGCCCCAGCAACGTGAATCCTACGATCGAGAGTCTGACCGAGGCAGCGGGAATGGCCGCTGCCAGAGGAGAGTGGAATCGTGTGATTGAGTACTATCACCAACGAGATTTGCTTCTTCCTCTCGCCGTTTTAGCACCGGAATCCATAGTACGGGTACAGAACCTGGATCGGCAAATTCAAGAACAGATCAAAGTTGCCCAAGCGGGAATCATTGCACTCCTTGACGAAGCTGCAAGAACACGTCAGCGCATTCAAGGGTTACGCCAATGGAATGGCGGAATATCCTCAGACTCAGGGACGATTGAGCGACACATCTAACCAATCGCACCCGGGAGACTGACATGGGAATCGACGTACATCAGATTCATAATGTGGTTCGAACATATCAACGGGCTCTTCAGCCTGCGAAACCAGCTCGTCCGGTCGAGCCGGTCGATCAGCAGCACGATCGCGTCTCCGTTTCCGCAGAAGCTCGTGAGCGCCATGAGACCGAGTCTACAATCCCTGAACCTGTTCGAGACAATAACAAGAGGACCAGGTGAACACACAAGTCCAAGAAGGCCCTGCGCGCATTCTCCTTGTCGGGACAGCCGCCCTGCATCGGGACCCTCGCTGGGTTCAGCTCGCCCGCCGCGGTTTCCAGTGTATTCCCGTAAATAAACGACAATTTACTCTCAACGACAACCTCACAGCCGGCCTTCAGGCCATTATCTATCAAGTCGGCGCCGGAACCGCAGAAACGATGGCGTTCCTCGATGAGATCGCCGGACAACAAAGCGATTTGTGCGTGATTCTGATCGGACGCAATGCGAATGCTACGTCGGTTGCGCAGTTTCTCCGCCGAGGAGCCTTCGACTATCTCAACTGGCCCTGTTCACTTTCCCGGATGATCGATTCACTTGCAAGCGGTTTGACTAACCGCAAAGCCTTTTTAGAAGTGCAACATCTGTCCGGCGATCTGGCAACGGCCAATCAGTCGCTGGCTAGGGAACGAGACACGCTCAGGCAATTCAACCGGCGTTTGGCAGGCTTAAACCAATTGACTCAGGCTCTGGCCAGATCGCTGGATCCTGAAGCCGTCGTCCATGCGCTGTTTGCACAAGTCCCCGCGCTCATCGACGCCACACTGATCGGCCTGGTGCGCACCAATCCCGAGCAGGTCTGGACCTGGTCCAAAGACCACGATCTGGAGTGCGAACAGGAGCTTCGCACGCAGTTGCTCGGCCGTCTTGGTAAAACAGTGCAACGAGTCACGTCCGGAGCGACAACACTGCGTCTTGTCGGCTCCCGCTCTTCACACCTGACACGACACGACGAGAGTTTTTCTGTTCAAGCGCAAAACGACATGCCCGCGATGCACGACATCCCCCTGGCAATCGGGCCCCACGCAATCGGTGTTTTACATGTGCAACGGGATAACTCGCAGTCGTTTACCGAAGACGAGCAACAGTTTCTGTCTACCATCGGAACATCGCTTTCACTGACGTTACGGAATGCCGATGCTCACCAAGACCTTCAAGATATGGCGCTGCGAGACCCGTTAACCGGCGTCTTGAACCGCCGCGCTTTGGATGAACCGCTCACGCGCGAGTTAAAGTCCGGGCTTCGTTACAGTGCTCCGGCCTGTCTCATGATTTTGGATCTCGATTATTTCAAAACGGTGAATGACCGGCTCGGTCATATGGCGGGCGATTCGGTACTGAAAGAACTCGCCACCTTAATGTCCGAGACGGTAAGAGATGTCGATGTTGTCGGGCGTTACGGCGGCGAAGAATTTGCGATCGTTCTTCCTCACACGTCAATACGGCAGGCACACACACTGGCAGAGCGGCTACGCAGCCAGATTGAAAACCATGCCTTCGTGGTCGAAGACGGTATCGTTCGACTGACAACAAGCATCGGGATTGCCGATGTCTGCAATCCCGCCATCGCATCAGTCGATGATTGGGTGAATGCAGCAGACAGTGCACTCTACGAAGCCAAAGCGCAGGGGCGTAATCGGGTCGTGGTTCACACATCAATTCCCCTCGCCCCGGCACAGGCCGCCACTCTTTGCGTAGCAGCGTAACAAGCGGGAGGAATGACTTCGTGCAGACGGCTAATCACACCCAATCATTGCATGAGGCTTCTACCGCGACCGATGAGCGTCGGGAATGGATCCGTGTCGACGATCATCTCTTGATGGAATTCCGTCTGGCAAACGAGGCGCCGGACGCACCACAGCCGGGCACACCGCCGCTGACAGATGACATGATTGCAGCAGCCGTAGGCAAACCCACAGCTGATCTACTGGCAAAATCCGGGGATGCCCTGGCCGACTCGCCGTTGCTGCCATGGATCATGAAGGTCGACTGGCTGATGGAGGTCCTGCTTCGAGGAATGGCTCATATCAAGCCTGACAGCATCTCAATTGCCCGTGTAACAGAAGTCAACATCAGCGGGGGAGGAATCAGCTTCATCTCGCCGCGCTCCTTCAAAGAGGCAGATCTATTATCGTTGAAAATGATCCTTCCTCCGTTTACTCCTGTTCACACGACAGCGAAAGTCATCCGTACATCTCCTCTGTCCGGGACTCCGGGTCATCTGATTGCAACTCAATACGTTGACTTGACGCCCGACGATCATGAACACATCATCCGGCATATCATACAAACCCAGGCTGAACGCCTCCGAGCCCGTCGGCAGAACAACGCCTAGCGCTCGCGTCCCAAAGACGCATTCATGATGTGAGTCAGAGTAGGACGGAAGCGGCTAAGCGGCCGCTTGTTTTGCTTGGATCGTCTGGAGAAGCGTATCCGCAATCTGTGCAAGGGCCACCGACGCAGGGGCAGCGGGCTCCCGTTCCGTGACAGGAAGATAACTACGCACGGCCCGCTCCATAGCCGGGTCTTCTGGAATTTCCCCAAGAAGCTGAAGATCGCCGCCGACATATTCCTTAAGCAACTTGCGTAGCTGCAAGACGTTGACGCGAGAACGACCGGCGATACGATTCAGGATCAATGCAGGCTGAAAAGTCCGCAACGTCGACTCGGCTATCCCCCGGCCCGCTTCATCGGTTTTCCCGGCTACATCCAGAACCTCTTCAACACTGCTGAAGTCACGATCGGACAAGGCTTCGGCCATGGCATCGCGAGCGAGGAACGAAGAGAGAACACGCCGGATGGCCGCAAGCTTGATGAAGCGATAGAGATCCAGAACAGAGGTAGGGTCAGGCGTGGCCACAGCAACATGATGGTCGGCCATCAAGAAGAAATCGAGCGCGTGGTAACTCGTACCGGCCCCGATATCGGCGACAATAATATCCGTCTCCAACTCCTGAAAGTTCTTAATCAACCGCTTTTTCTTGGAATACGACATGTTGGCCGTCGCCAGGGTGTCACCGGTTCCCGGAATGATGCGCAGATTGCTGTGCACCGACAGAGGTTGGGCGATATCAGCCAGTTTCGGAATGCGACGGTTGAGGAAATCGGTCAAAGTCACCGGGGGATTCAATAATCCGAAGAGGATGTGGCTATCCGCTCCGCCGACGTCGAGATCCGCCAGCACCACGCGCTTTCCACGCTTCGCCAGCAGCAACGCGAGATTTGCCGAAACCACACTCTTACCGACTCCGCCCTTTCCCGATGCGATCGAAATGATCGTTGCCATTTAGCGCGGTTCCTGATGGTTGGCGGTGGATAACGAATACTTCATCGGTCGGTAGCGAATCAAACCTGAGCCACATCGCTCTTATCCTATATAGCACACACTGCACGCACACTCACCAGCGAGCACTACTGAGAGCAGCCTTGCGTTATCGAGGCTCAGCGCAGACTCAAGTTTTGTATTCGGCACACCGATAACCCACTCACTATGAATAATCCGATGACCGCATCAATCATGACACAGGCAGACACAACGGATGGCGAGATCCTGACGGTTCAGGAGGTGGCACGCTTTCTGCGCGTCCCCAAATCCACCGTCTACAAGCTCGCTCGTGTCGGCGAACTGCCGGCCTCGAAGATCGGAAAGCACTGGCGCTTTCTGCGACGCGACATCCATGACTGGATGCACAGTCGGTCTCAAGCAGCGTAGCGCGTTGCACCGCCTGCAGATGACCGGTAGCGCCGCCGACGGTCAAGGCCTATCTCACGCCTGTGAGGAGCCTTTGTCCGCAAGGCACACGTACGACGATGAGGAGAGGCATGGGGAACGCTGTCATTAAAGCGGATGCAGACCACAGTAAACGCGGCATGGACGCCGATACGTTTAAACTGTTCCGCGACTTCATCTACGAATCCACCGGCATCACTTTCCAGGACAATCAGAAATATCTTCTGGAAAGCAGGCTGGCGCCGCGCTTGAAAGAACATCGACTCGCCACCTATGCCGACTACCTGAATTTCTTGCGGTTCGACACCTACCGGGACCGGGAACTGGTTTCGCTCTACGGGCTCATCACCACGAACGAAACCTATTTCTACCGAGATCAACCGCAGCTCGATTCTTTCATCAAGACGATCATCCCCGCTGTCATGGAGGCCAACAAAGCCTCCCGGCAAATCCGTATCTGGAGTGCCGCCTGTTCATCAGGCGATGAACCCTACACCCTGGCACTCATGCTGTCAGATTATGCCCCCCTCGTGAACTGGAACATCGAGATACTCGGAACCGACATCAGTGAACCGATTCTCAAACTGGCAAAGGCCGGTGTCTATACCGCACACGCCCTGCGACATGTTCCGCCGCACCTGAAGACAAGACATTTCAATGCCCAAGGCGAGAACTTTGCGATCTCGTCAACCATCAAGAGCCGCGTCAAGTTCATGAACCTCAACCTGTACGATCGTCCGCGCTTGAAGCTTGTACGTGGCATAGACATCATATTTTGTCGCAACTGCCTCATCTACTTCGATGAGAAGGCAAAGCATCAGATTGTCACCGACTTAGCCGGCGCGTTGAAGCCCAACGGCTATCTCATTATCGGCTTCTCAGAGTCATTGACAAAAATGAGTGACGTCTTTCGTTCACAGCACGTCGGACGTTCGGTCGTGTACCAGAAACTGTAAGAAGAGGAGGACCCATGCCAGCAGATCTCAATATGAAGATACTCGTCGTCGATGACATGTCCACGATGCGACGCATTGTGAAGAACATTCTCAAGCAACTGGGCTTTGCCAATATGGAAGAAGCGGAGAACGGGCAGGAGGCCCTGCAGAAACTCCGTGCCGACACCTTCGGGTTTGTCGTCTCCGACTGGAACATGCCCGTGATGCCCGGTATCGAAATGCTTCGGGCCATCCGCGCAGACGAGAAACTCAAGCACATTCCCGTGCTCATGGTCACCGCCGAAGCCCAGAAAGAGAATCTCATCGAAGCCATTCAGGCTGGCGTGAACAACTACGTCGTGAAGCCGTTCACCGCCGAAACCATGCAGGAGAAGATCAACAAGATCTTCAAATAGGAAGGATCCTCCCATGATCCCACGAGCAACCGTACACACCAGCGCCCAACCGAAGGACGCGAGTGACGACATCGATCCCGAGAATCCCGACACCGCGCTCTATGAAAAGCTTGGGGAGTTGACCCGCTTCATCGACAAGACGATCAAGACCATTTCGCAATTCAGCGCCCCGATGAGCGCCACCACCGAGCAGCTCCCTGACGCCACCACACATCTCCGCGATCTCAGAAAACTAACGGAAGAAGGCACGCATAAGGTCATGCAGCTGGTCGAGACCATTGAGGACAACCGCAAGCGGCTCTATGCGCAGCTCGATGCCCTTGAGCGGAACCTGACCGGAGACAACGCCGCCGCGGTCAAGGCCATCCGGAACGGAATGGCAAAAGATGATAAGCCGCTCATCGACATCATCACCGCCTTGTCGTTCCAGGATCTGGTCGCACAACGGGTCAACAAGCTGGTGACGATTGTGGAAGAAGTCGAGCACAAACTGCTCGAGCTGGTCGTTGTCTTCGGTCCCTATACAAAAGGTGCGGGTAAAGACGAAGCCAGCAAGGCATCGGAAATGCTGAAACAGCTGGAGGCTTCGAAGAATACCTCGATCAATCAGGATGTGGCGGACGAGATTTTGAAACAGTTCGGATTCAACTAGGAGCGTACATGTGAGCCGTGGCGGGTGACGAGCTGAGGTCCTGGCAGACCGCAGCCGAACATCGTAGAAGCCTATCACGCATCACGGACGATCTCATCGGAGGGTGCCATGGACGAAGAAACTCAGGAAATACTCAACGACTTTCTGACCGAGACGACGGAAATGATCGACGGTCTCGATCAGAAGTTTGTCGAGCTGGAAACACAGCCGGACAACAAAGACCTCCTCAACGAAATCTTTAGAGCCATGCACAGCATGAAAGGGTCGGCCGGCTTCCTGGGGTTCAATCATCTGGTTGACGTCACCCACCGGGCTGAAAGCATCCTGAATAAACTTCGCCAGGGAGAAATGGCGGTCGTCCCGGAAATTATCACCGTCATTCTCGAGACCGTCGACACGGTGAAGCTCATTATGAGTGACATCCGTGCAAAGGGCACCGACGTGAATATCCCCGTCGAAGCTATGGCGAAGAAGCTCGATGACGTCCTGGCAGGCAACATTGGAGCCTCGGCTCCTGCCCCGGCCGCGGCTCCCGTCATGCCAACAGCTTCGCAGACACCGGCGACAGCGCCCGTGCCGCCCGCAACAGCTCCGGCTACGGAAGCGCCTGCACCCCAACTCGGTGAAATCCTGGTCAACGAAGGGTTGGCGACAAAAGAACAAGTCTTCGATGCCCTAACGGCTCAGTCAAAACAGGGAGACGCCAAACAACCGCTGGGCGAACTCCTGATTCAGGCGAAAGCCATCACTGAAAAAGCGCTGGATCAAGCGCTGCAGAAACAGGAGAAGCCGGCAAAGGGTGAGGAAGACGCCACCATCCGAGTGGAAACGAGACGACTCGACTCGGTCATGAATCTGGTCGGCGAGTTGGTACTCGGACGGAATCGCCTGATCAAGATCGGAGGCGTCCTCGAACAGACCCACGAAACCGACCCGCAAGTCCGCGCATTGAGCGAAACGCTCACCCAGCTGAATCTGGTCACCACAGACTTGCAACTGGCCGTGATGAAGACCCGTATGCTGCCCATCAAGAAAGTGATGGCTAAACTGCCACGCATGGTTCGCGATCTCTCCTCCAAACTCGGCAAGCAGGTCCGGCTCGAAACCCACGGTGAAGAAACGGAGCTCGATAAGTCGGTGGCCGACGAAATCGGCGATCCGCTGGTACACCTTGTTCGTAACGCCATCGACCACGGCATCGAAATGCCGACCGAACGCCATGCCGCCAACAAGCCGACAGAAGGGATCCTGCGGATTGCCGCCAGCCAGGAGGGCAAC
>OMJA01000024.1 GCA_900299245.1 Nitrospiraceae bacterium
GGACCAGCACATAATCGGGCGCGATGCAGGTCTGGCCAGCGTTCAGGAACTTGCCGAAGGCGATCGAGCGCGCGGCCTTGGCCAGCGGATAATCGTCGGCGACGATGACCGTCGTCGCGCTGGTCGGCGCCGCCACGATGGTGCTCGGCGCGACGATCGCGTTGACCCAGACCGACATCAAGCGCGTGGTCGCCTACTCGACCGTCAGCCAGCTGGGCTATATGGTCATGGCCTGCGGCCTTGGCGCCTACAGCGCCGGCATGTATCACTTACTGACACACGGCGCGTTCAAAGCCCTGCTCTTCCTCGGTTGCGGCTCGGTGATTATCGCGCTGCATCACGAGCAGGACATGCGCCATATGGGCGGCCTGAAGGACAAGCTGCCGGTCACCTACTGGACCTTCATCGTCGGCTCGCTGGCCCTGGCCGGATTTCCGTTGACCGCCGGCTTCTTCAGCAAAGACGACCTGTTGGTGAGCGCCTGGTCCTCCGGCCCGCTCGGCCAGGCCCTGACGGTGCTGGGATTGCTGACCGCCCTCATGACCGCGTTCTATAGCTTCAGGCTGGTCTTCGTGACGTTCTGGGGTCCCTCCCATGTTGACAAAAAGCACGCCAAACACGTGCACGAGCCGTCACAGACGATGACGTTCCCGCTGATCGTGCTCGCCGTCCTGAGCATCGCAGCCGGCTACATCGGGATCCCCGAATTTCTCGCCCCGGTGTTTGCGCAGGGCGACGCCGCCCCGGCCCATCACGGCGAGGCCGGCATGATCATCATGATCATCGCGACGCTCATGGGACTGACCGGGATCGCCGGAGCTTACTACGTGTATGTCTTGAATCCCCAGCTGCCGGATCAGTTCGCCGCCCGCTGGAAAGCCCTGTATGACGGCTCGTTGAATAAATGGTATGTGGACGAGGCTTATGACCGCGCGTTCGTGCGGCCGACCTTCGCCGTGGCGGCCGACATGTGGAAGCGGATCGATGTGGCCGTGATCGACGGCGCAGTCAACGGCGTCGCGCGCGGGATCGCCTGGGGCGGTTGGCTGTTGCGCCTGGTCCAAAGCGGACAGACCCAGCATTATGCGCTCGCCATGGCGCTCGGCATGGTTATTCTGGTGACGGTCTTTTTGGTGTTCTGAGGTCCTATGCAATCGGGCGGATTTCCCTGGCTGACATTGCTGATCCTCCTGCCGCTGGCAGGCGCGGCCGCGCTGTTCTTCGTCAAAGAAACCAGCGTCCGGATGGTGGCGCTGGGAGTCTCGGTCGCCGACCTGCTGCTCTCGCTGCCCCTCTGGTGGCTCTTCGATGGCGCATCCAGCCGGATGCAGTTTGCCGAAGATGTGACCTGGATTACCTCGCCGCCCATCCACTATCACCTGGGGCTGGACGGAATCAGCCTGCCGCTCGTCCTGATGACGACCGTGCTCATGCCGCTCTGCGTGGCGATTTCCTGGCGCTCGATCGAGACGCGGGTCAGCAGTTTCATGGCTATGCTGCTGATCATGGAAGGCGCCATGATCGGCGTCTTCGCCGCATTGGATTTCGTCCTGTTCTATGTGTTCTGGGAAGCGATGCTGATCCCGATGTATCTCCTCATCGGTGTCTGGGGCGGGCCGAACCGCCTGTACGCTGCCATCAAGTTTTTCCTGTACACGCTGGCCGGCAGCATCCTGTTGCTGGTCGCGATTCTGGCTCTGTATTTCCAGGGCGGCCATACCTTCGACATCGTACAGCTCAGCCAGCAGGCTTATGCGCCCCGACTGCAATTCTGGCTCTTCCTCGCGTTCTTCGCCGCCTTCGCGGTGAAGGTCCCGATGTTCCCGTTCCACACCTGGCTGCCGGACGCCCACGTCGAAGCGCCAACCGCCGGCAGCGTGATCCTCGCCAGCGTTCTACTGAAGATGGGCACCTACGGTTTTCTGCGCTTCAGTCTGCCTATGCTGCCGGATGCCTCCAAGGACTTCGCTCCCATGATCGTGGTCCTCTCGATCATCGCCATCGTGTATGGCGCCTATATGGCGCTGGCCCAGGCGGATCTGAAAAAACTCATCGCCTACTCCAGCGTGAGCCACATGGGGTTTGTGACGCTCGGCCTCTTCATGTTCAACCAGCAGGGGATCGAAGGCGCCGTGATGCAGATGGTCAACCACGGCATCACCACCGGCGGGCTCTTCCTCTGCGTCGGTGTGATCTATGAACGGACGCACAGCCGGCAGATCGCCGACAATGTCGGGCTGACAAAACCGATGCCGCAGTATGCCACGCTGCTTGTGATTTTTTCGCTGTCTTCCCTGGGTCTTCCCGGTACCAACAGCTTTGTGGGTGAATTCCTGGTCCTGGCCGGCACGTTCCTCTGGAGCAAGATTGCCGCGGCGCTCGCCTCGCTGGGCATTATCCTGGCCGCGGCCTACATGCTCTGGATGGTCCAGCGCGTCGCCTTCGGCGTGCCGTCGCCTCATCACCTGCCGAAACTGACCGATCTCAACCGGCGCGAGATGGCGACGCTGGTTCCGCTGGTCGTGCTGGTCTTCTGGATCGGCTTGTTTCCCAACCCGATTCTGAGCCGCATGCACGCCTCGGTCACGAACGTCATCGCCCGCGCGACGCACGGGCCGCAGGAGTCTCCGACCTCAACCGGCCAGATCAGCCCGGTCGTCGAGCCGGTTCCGGCCGCGCAGACCGTCCAGTCGACGGAGGCGGCGCGCCCATGATGCTCTCAGCCCACGATCTGTTTGCCATTCTGCCGGAATTGCTGGTCATCTTCGCCGCCTGCGCGGTCCTGGTTTTGGACCCGATCACGCCGTCGTCCAGGAAAGACGGCCTCGCCTGGCTCAGCCTGGGCACGATGGCGGTTTGCATGGGATTGACCGCCGCGCGCTTCGGTTCGCCGACGACGGCCTTCGGCGGCCTGGTAGTGATCGACAACTACTCCTGCTTCTGGAAGCTGCTGCTCTATTTCGTGACCGGACTGACGATTCTCCTGTCGTTCTCCTATCTGAAAGAAGAGCGCATCTGTCTCGGCGAGTATTATGGGTTCATTCTGCTCGCCCTCTCCGGCATGATGGTCATGGTCTCCGGCGCCGATCTGCTTACGATCTATCTCGGCACCGAGCTCATGTCCCTCTCGCTCTATGTCATGGCGGGGCTGAAGCGGGCTGAGGCCAAATCGCTGGAAGCCTCGGCGAAGTACTTCGTGCTCGGCGCGTTTTCATCTGGCATTCTACTCTACGGAATTTCTTTGTTGTACGGCTCGGCCGGCAGCACGCAACTCCCGGCCATCGCCACCGCGATCGCCGGACGGAGTCTGGACGATCCCCTGCTCCTCTTCGCGACGATCCTCATTGCCGTGGGGTTCAGTTTCAAACTGGCGGTGGTCCCGTTCCACATGTGGACCCCGGACGTCTATCAGGGCGCTCCGACGTCCGTCACGGCTTTTATGGCGGTGGCGTCGAAAGCCGCCAGTTTCGGCGCCTTCATGCGGGTCTTCGTCGAGGGCCTCGGCGGCGTGCGGGCCAACTGGTCGTTGCTGTTCCTGCTGCTCTGCATCGGTACGCTGATCCTGGGCAACATCGTTGCGCTCGTCCAGACGAACGTGAAGCGCATGCTCGCCTATTCGAGCATTGCCCACGCAGGCTATGCCTTGATCGGCGTGGTGGCGGCAGGACGCCTGGCCCCGGCTGAAGCCTCTGCCGCCGTCTCCAGCGTCATGCTCTATATCGCCCTGTACGCGTTCATGACCTTCGGCGCCTTCACCATCATCGCCATGTTGCGGAAGGGCGGCCTGGAGGGGGACGAGATTGAAGACTTCAGCGGTCTGGCCAAGCGGCATCCATTCGCCGCCCTGCTCATGCTGGTCTTCATGGTCTCACTGGCCGGCATCCCGCCGACGGCGGGATTCATCGGGAAGTTCTACGTGTTCATGTCCGCCGTCCAGGCTGGTCTTACCTGGCTGGCCGTGCTGGCCCTGGTCTTTGCCGCGATTTCGGCCTACTTCTACCTGCGGCTGGTGATGGTGATGTACATGCGGGAACCGGAAGCGGTCAGCGCGTTGTCGCCCAGATTCGTCTCAACTCCGGCCCTCTCCATTGTCCTGGCCTGCGCCATTGCCGGGGTGGTGTTCTTCGGACTCTATCCGGACCCGATTGTGAACCTGGCAACCCAGGCAGCCCTCTCGTTGAAATAGCGATTCCGGTTCGTCAAATAGGATGCGCCGCGCGGAAACCCGTGCTAGGGTGGGCCCATTCCATCGAGCATCCGACACCGCGCCGGACACATCCATCGCAAGCATCCTGAGCGGATCCATGATGCAAGCCATCCGGTTCACCCTCGATCTCCTCAAGTCCTTTCAGCGCCACGGCTGCGCCAGTCTGGCGGCATCGCTGGCGTTCTTTTCGCTGCTCTCCCTGTTTCCGCTCGTCTTTCTCTTGTTGTACGGCGTCAGCTTTCTAGTCAGCCAGGACGTGATCGGCGAGCAGTTCCTCCTGAGCTTTCTCAAGGGATTCCTGCCTTCGCTGGGCGAACGGCTGGCCGAAGAACTCCATCGCATCAGTGTGCTGGAAACGGTGCGCTGGGCGGTGTTTCTGTCGTTCGCCTGGTTCGGAGCCCTGGTATTTTATGAGTTGGACTATGCCTTGAACGTCGTCTTCGAAAGTACCTGGAAGCGCCACCCCCTCATCTCCACGGCGATTTCCGTTGCGTCACTGGGCGCCACCGGCCTGCTCCTCATCATTTCCTACGTGTCGACGCAGATTATCAACTTTCTCACCAGCTATGTGCCGCAGCTCTGGGGACTGGATCTGGTCGCGCTGGCCGCCCATGATTTTCTGCTGACCTATACGATTCCTTTTGTCCTCGCCTTTTTGACGGTCACCGGCTTGTACCGCTTCGTTCCGCGCCGCCGACCGGCCTGGCGTGAAGCGATGATCGGCGGCATCACGTTCGGCCTGCTCTGGGTCGCGGCCAAACTGCTTTTCGTGACCTATAGCGGCTACGCCACGGTCTATGTGCGTCTCTACGGATCGCTGCTGGAAATCGTTCTCATGCTCCTCTGGGTCTACTACTCGGCCGTCCTGTTGCTCTTCGGCGCGGTCGTGGCCCACAAACTCCAGCAACACGCCCAGGCCGCACCCGCTCCATCTGCGCAGCCCGCCACTCCCTAATCACGGCCAATCCAGCGGGGTGCTCAAACAGTTCGTCCAGCAAGGCCGCAGCGAATGAAGGACCGAGGCGTACCCTCAGGGGTACGTTGAGGGTCTGAATGATGCGAGAACGCCGCTGGCGGACTTTTTCAGCATCCCGCCCATGCAACTTCCGGCCTTTTTCTAGGAGATCGCCCCCTTCCTCGATACAATGGCTACCGGCGTAAAGAGGGACTGGCATGTCTGACGATTTCGGCAAAGAACTGTTGATGCTGGGCGGGACAATCGCGGGCTTTATCGCGGCGCTGTTGACCGTGATGGAAAAGCTCCTCGATATTCAGCACCGGATCCAAGCGAGGAAAGAACCAAAAGGATCGCCGCAGACCGAACGGGCTGCCGTCGAAACCGCCTCGACGATCGATTTCTTTTCTTCAAAACCGCTCCGCGGATCCTCCTATCTCCTCTTGTACGAAACCAGCGTCATCGTCGCGGCCGGCGTGATGCTGAACTATGTCGGACTGACCCTCAGCCGCCACATGGAAAGCATTCTGTTCCTGGATATGACCGGAACGGCGCTGGTGGCGTTTCTCTTGGGCCCCTGGTGGGGCGCCATCGTCGCGCTGCTCTCCAATTCCGTCGTGAACTGGCTGCTCTATCCGGAAGCCGGAGCCGATGTCGTGATTTTCCCCTGGTCGCTCGTGAATATGACCGGCGCACTCTTCTGGGGCGTGCTGGCCAGGCAGACAAGTTTTCAAAAATATGTGCGGACCTCCAAGAGCTCGGCCCTGGCCCATACCTGGTTCCTGCTGAGTTTCGGCGTGGTCGGCGCGGTCGTCATGAGCATTCCCGGCACACTTGTGCAAGCGGCGCTGAATGAGCGCACCGTCTTCGCGCTGAATCCGGACGTGGCGGAAGCGCTCAGCGCGCGCGTCATCCAGTGGGAAAGCGTCGTGCGGGCGTCCATCGAATCAATGTTGGGAGTGCAGTGGGGAGAAAGCGTCAGCTGGTATGTGGTGAACTGGTTCCAAAACTGCGTGCGCTATATTCCCGACAAAACCATGAGCGCCGCCATCGCGTTGGTTGTGCTCAAATACGGATATCCGTTGTTCGAACGGGAACTGATCCACGGCGGCCCTGAAAAGGAACCGCCGGGCGATGAACGCGTATTGCCGCTGGTCTTGGGCCTGCTCTACGCGCCGTCCTATGCTACGCTGGTGAGCAGCGAAAGCTATGCGGGCATGCAGTTCTGGCCGCTCTGGTCTCTGCCCTGGCTCTTCATCATCCTGGGCTACTTCAATCTCCGCTACTGGGGCCCCGCGGACGATACGTTGCACGAAGCCCGCCTCCAACGGGCGGAGCGTTATGCCCGGGCGCTGAAGCCGATCGGGAAAGAGCCGTCCTACGAATTCTGTCGGCGGCTCACCTTTGTCACGCTCGTGGCCAGCCTGATTTTTGCCCTGTGCCTGCCCGTCCTTTTAATGGACTTCTACCGCGTCACGTTCAAGTTCTTCTGCGTGGTCTACGGCTTCCTGCTCGTGGTCCATCTCATCCGTGTCGCCATCGCCCAGAATATCTCCGTAGCTCGATCAGACGGGTGAAGGGGACCCCTTCGGATTCACGCCATTCGATTCACACCTCACGCCTTGTGCAATTGCAGATAGTGCACGATCGCCGAATGGGTCACGAGGCCGATGACCTGGCCTTCCTGCACGACGACCAGGCGATCCAGCCCTTCCTGATTCATCCGTTGCATGGCGTCCAACACCGGCATATCCGGCTCAATCGTCAAACCAGGCGACGCCGGGCGCATAATTTGTCCGATCTGTTTCCACGCCCAGAGCGTTTGCGCGACAGCTTGAACATCCATCACAGTGACCAGCCCGACCAGGGCTCCGTTGGACACAACTGGAAATCCTCCGTACCCGTGCGGAACAAAATACTGATTCACGGCGTCGGCAACCGTGCAATCCGGCGGAATTGCCACGACCGTACGGACCATCAGATCGCCAACCGGGACAACAGCCAACGATTGCCGCAGCCTGGCCTGCCGGCGGCTGGCCAGTGCGGTCGCAAACAGAAACGTCGCCAGGAGGATGACCCAGCCGCCGTCGGAAGCCATCGATCCGGGCAGATCTCCGCTGAGCGCGGCAATCACGACCATCACGCCCGCCAATCCGAACAGGACACCGAACACCAGGCCGACCCACGTGGCCTGAACGGTCGCACGGTAGAAGTCTTTCCCCCAGGCCCAGAGCCCCGCGCGCAGGATCCGCCCGCCGTCCAACGGAAATCCCGGAATCAAATTGAACAGACCCAACTGCAAATTGACGAACCCCAGCAGGCTGCCCAGCATCATCAGCCCTTTCCAGCCTGCAGCATCGCCGACCCTGTCGGCCAGCTCTACCGATCCCAGACAGAATAACCCCAGCGCCACGCTCACCGCCGGACCGGCAATCGCGATAAGAAATTCCGCGCGCGGATGCGGCGGCTCTTCCCGCATATGCGCAACGCCGCCGAAAATAAAGAGAGTGATCTGGCTGATCGCAATCCGATAGGTCAACGCGACGTACGCATGGCCCAGCTCATGGAGCAGGACCGACACGAACAGCAGCACGGCCGCAACGGCGCCCATGCCCCAATAGCGCTCTTCCGACAATCCCGGCAGATTGGCAGGCAGAAACCCCGACGCCAGGCTGGATGTCACGAGAAAAAAAACGAGGAACCAGGAGGCGTGGACCCGAATGGGAATCCCCAACGCACGGCCGATTTCCCAGGAACCGAGTTGCATGCCTGCACGGTAACAGCGGAAGCGCCCGGCGGTCAATTCATCTTCCCGTTGCTTGAGGTATACTTGTGGCCATGTCCTTGAAACAATTTCCACGGATATTGAGCGCTCTGCTGATCGGAAGCCTGGGAGCCTTTTCATCTCCCGACGCGACGGCCCAGGTCATCAAGTCCGGCCCGCCCTCCTGCCCGGGAATCGCGCTGACGTTCGATCTCTGTCCCGTGAAAAAGAGCCCGGGTTATGACCAGGCGCTGGTAGACTACTTGATCCAGCACCAGATTCCCGCCACCTTCTTCATGTCCGGCAAATGGATCGCGAAGCATGATGCCGAAGTCGAACACCTATTGGGGATCGAGTATTTCGAAATCGGCACCCATGGGGAAGTGCACGCGCATCTGCCCATGCACAATGCCGAGGAGCAGCAGAAAGAAATTCATGCTCCAGTCAGGCTCCTGAGCGAGCACTACGCCCACGACGCCACGCTCTTTCGACCGCCTTACGGGGAATACAACGACACCACGGTCGATGTCGTGAAGCTCCTGGGCCTGCGGTATATCCAGTGGAGCATCGAGTCCGGCGATCCCGATCCGACGCTGACGGCGGATCAGATCCTGGCCCGCATCGAAAAGCGCGCGAAACCCGGCAGCATCGTGGTGCTGCATGCCAACGGCAAGGGCAAACAGACCAGAGCGGTGATCGAGCGGCTGACCGCCGATATCCTTCCCCGCAAATCGTTGAAGCCCATGACTGTGAGCGAATTATTGGCCTGCAAACAACGCAACCCATGAGCACGCCCCATATCAGACCCATGCAGGCCGCCGACCGCGACGCCGTCGTGCAACTCCTGGCCGACTCCGATCCCTGGAAGACCCTCGGGTATACCAGTACCGACTGGAATCGTATTTTTGCGCCGATCCCCCAAGGGCGGGATGCGATCGTCGCCGTGGTGGACGACACAGTCGCGGGTGTGGGGTTGATCCGTGAGAAGTTCTTGCTGGGAGATTACCTGGAACTGCTGGGAGTGGCTCCATGGGCAAGAAACACGGGCATCGGCGGAGCGTTGCTGGCTCACGTCGAGCGCGCAGTCTTCGCCAGAACCAAGAATCTCTTCGCCTGCGTGTCCGATTTCAACACGACGGCCAGAGCCTTCTATCAGAAACACGGGTTTCAAGAAATCGGGCCGATGCCGGATTTCCTCATACCGGGCAGCTCAGAGATGCTGCTCAGAAAAACGGCGGGACCGGCCAGGAAAGGCTGATGATCGTATGCACGTGACCAAACTTCTCCATACCAGAATGCGTGTCAGCGACATGGAGCAGACCATCGCGTTCTACACCGGCGTATTGGGCTTGGAGGTTCTGGAGCGCAAGACCTCACCGCGCGGATCGCATCTGGCGTTTTTGAAAGTTCCCAACAGCGAGGAGTTGATCGAACTGACCAGCTTCCCCCCGAGCGGGCCCGTGAGAGTGCAGGAGGATCTCGTTCATCTCGCCTTTCAGGTGGAGAGCCTCGACGACACCATCGCCGCACTTACAGCCAAGGGCGTAAAAATCACCGACGGTCCCACACAAACCGCTTCCGGCAGCCGCTTTCTCTTCATCGACGCCCCGGACGGCTATGAGATCGAGCTGATCGAAAGGCCATCCGGCGTGACGATCGTGTAGCCGTAACTTCCCCCTTTTTCTTCGCCTCTCCTTCGTGCTAGGTTTCTCGCCCGATTCAATCCACAGACACTCACGAGGAGCCCCAGCATGAAGAACGGATTCTTTCGCGGCCACGGCCTCGGCAACGATTACATCGTGATGGACCCCAAGGAACTGACGTTCAAACTCTCACCCAAGAACATCAAAGCCGTCTGCGACCGCAACTGGGGCCTGGGCAGCGACGGCATCCTGGCGCTTGTCCCAAGCAAGAAAGCCGACTTCGGTTTGCGCATCTATAACCCGGACGGCAGCGA
>OMJA01000025.1 GCA_900299245.1 Nitrospiraceae bacterium
GAATTACTGAACACCTGATTCAGCGTGCGGCTGGCTGCTTCGATGGCATATTGCTGGAGCGTCAGATCAGAGATGGCTTTCGCAAGATCAACGTCTTCGGTTTCGGAGAGGGTTCTCGAAAAGAAAGTCTTGGAATCCAGGAGCCGGTCCCCACTTGCCGTGAGGCGGTTGGACAAGGCGCCGACTTCTCCGATGACAGCACCAGCCTGGCTCAGACCTTCGCCGATATCTCCGATCGTGTCGGTGATTCCACCTCTATAGTTGCTCCGAAGAGACGTCGCAAGATTCTTGATGCTCGCAAACAGGTCGACATTGGGCCCGATGAACACGCGATCGCCCGTCACATTGGTCTGCACGGTTTGATTATTGCCGACTTCAATGTGATGAACGCCTGTGTCTCCTTGGTATTGCACTCCGGTGACTACCGAAAATCTATCTCCGGCTGCAGGGCCGCTGCTACCGGTGGTCAATTGAAGCCGCAGTCCTTCGAAGCTGATTTCAGTCCCGGTGCTGTAGGTTTGGTTCGCAAGCACAGTCCTGGGACTAAGACTCACCGAAAAACTATCACCGCTTTGGGGGCCGCCCTGTTGCCCGTTGCTGAGCATTACACGCAGGCCATCGAATTCGATCGCATTGCCGGACACATATGTGTTGCCGGAGGACAGGGTGGTGCCCGTTGTGGTGTTCACGATGTTGTACTGGGTGCTTGAGGTAAATTGAATGGCGTAATTATTCAGAGTCAAATTGGCTGGTCCGATGATGCCGGCATCGGAGGCGAACGCGTTTCCGGTATTGGCCGTATTCCGTGTCACGCCGACCGGACCGGTCACATCGAGCACGTCATAGGTGGTGGCGGAGGAAAACCGGATCACATAGTCGTCCAGCGTCACTTGATTCTCATCGAAGACGGTGCCCTGGCTGACGAGCAAGCCGCCGGTATTTGTCGATCCCGGGCTGGTGGTGGCCGTCATTGCAAAAGGGCTCGCGCCTGTGGTCCGGCTTCCCCCTACCAGTCCCAGCGACGTCCGCGCCGTTGCGCCGGTGATACTGACAGTCGACAGTGGCCCGTGGGTGTCGGAGGCAATGACCAGATGATCGGTGTCGAACGTGACGGTGACTTGTTTGTTGCTCGCGGTTAAGGCTGCGTCCGCATTGATTTGGGTTTGGACTCGGGCGGCTAACTGCGCACCGGTAAAGCTTCCGGTGGCGGAGGTCAAATCGATGGTTCCGGATGTCACTCCATCGACTGAAACGACCAGCGTGTCATTGGTTCCGTTGGTGAGGGTCACGGGGGTCGTAATAGCCAGCCCGGTGGTCCGTCCATGTGTGCTGGTTCCGGTAAAGACCGCTTGTCCGTTAAGTTCAGCATTGGAGTTTTGCAGAACGACCGAGAATAGCTGTCTGATTTCACGGGACCCGATCACGCGCTCAGGCAATCCGTTGGTATCACTTCTGAACTGCACGGCGAGCTGCTGAATCCGGCTCAAGGTGTCGGTCGTGCCTGTCAAAAGGTTGTCGCTAAGATCCAATCGTGTCCGCCCGAAAGAAATATTCCGTAACCGCTGCTCGATGGATGCCAGCGAAGACTTGTCGAGCGCAATATGATTGAAGGAGCTTGGATCATCGGATGGCCGTTGAACCTTTTTTCCGGTCGACACTTGTTGCTGAATCTCCAGAGAGCGTGCTCGCGATCGTGCCAGATTATTGGCCAGGATACCGAAAGTCTGTTGTTCAGTAACGCGCATGGCTTCCTACCCTCTTCAGCGCTTCAGCGACAACAGGGTGTCGTACATCTCATTAGTCGTTTGAACCAGTCTTGAAGCGGCTTCGAAAGCCCGCTGAAACTTCACGAGATTGATGAGTTCTTCGTCGATCGAGACGCTGGATACTTGTGCTCGGAATGTCTGAATCTGGTCGCTCAACACCTCCTGAGCGGTTAAGTCGCGATCGGCGGTTTGTGCGGAAACACCGAGATTTGCCGCGGCACTGCGATAGGCATCTGTCAGCGTACCGTTGTTTAAGCTGCTGAAGTCTGTATGTTGTAATGCGACAAGCTGCAGGATTGAATCGTTATTTCCGGGAAGTCCCGTTCTACTCGATGAGGCGGCGACTGACGCGGGATCGGTGAGTGCCACTGACATATTCGCGGCTGCATCGCGATAGGAGTTTACCCGGAACACGTCGCTGCTTGCGGGAGTTCCTGACAGGGTCACGCTTTGGCCGTCGAATATAAATGTCGTGGGTGTGCTGTAGGTGCCTGAGGCGGCTGTGCCGGTTCCGCTCAGCAGTCCCAGGGTCGTCCGTGCCGTCCCGCCGGTGACGTTGACGGCGGAGGATGCCGATGTCCCATTCGATGTGATGACAAAACGACTGGTTGTGGTGTCGAAGGTGACGGAAGCCGTTACCCCTGCGGCCTGCAGGGCCGAATCTGCATTAATTTTGTTTTGTATTTCCTGGGCTAGTGCTGCTCCGGATGTATACGACTGCCCCGGAGAAGCCGCTCCGGCTAGTGTAATGGTTCCCGACGCCACGCCGTCGACCGATACAGTCAAGGTATCATTTGTGCCGGTGATGACGGAAAAAGGGCTTGCGGTCGAAGGGGCAGAAATGGCGGTCCCGGTATAGTTGCCACGCACGGTTGCCCCAGTCGTCGTGTCTACGATGGAATAGGCAGTGGCTGAAGAAAACCGGATTTCGTAATCGTGAAAGGTCAGCAAGCTGTTCGCTGTGATAGCCCCTGTGCCAATAGCCGCCGAACCCTGGTTGTTGGCATCTGCGGTGATTGTTACGCTGGGCGGAGAGAAGAAATCACGCCCCGTTGAGCCGTCCAATCCGTAGCCCTGCCGGTGAATGATGTTCACGGCATTCGAAAGCGTGGCGGCTATGCGATCGAAGTTGTCTTGAAGATTCTGGACGGTGGTGTCGCGCAAGTCGAGCAGGCTTCGCAGGCGGCCGTTTGTGATCTGTGCGTCGATGCTGACGGTACGGGTTCCTCCCGTCGAATAGCCGACTTCGACTAACCCATTGAGGCTGGCTGCCGGGACGGCGGCCAGGTCCCGATGGCTGTCCCCTTCGACAAGCACCTGCCCCCGTGCTGCAAAAATAGTCAATCCTCCGGTCCCGGTCTCAATGCTGGTGATGTCAACGCGTTTCGCCAGTTCGTTGAGAGCCAGTTCACGCTGATCTCTGAGATCGTTGGCATTCTGTCCGGTGATTTCGGCGGTGATAATCTTTCCGTTCAGCTCTGCGAGTTGTTCGGACAGGCTGTTGATCTCAGTAATCGTCTGCGTAACCTGAAAGTTTAGCGACTGTTTTGCCGTCGCAAGATCGGAGGCCGCCTGGTTGAGGCTCGTGGCCAGGCGGGACGCGTTGGCTAATAACACCGAGCGGGCAGGTAACTCACCCGGAGAGGTCGAAACATCTTGTAATCCCGCGAAGAAGTCGTTCAGGCTGGCTCCGACTCCCTGGCCCGTGCTATCGGCGAAGATGTTTTGCAACCGGAACAGCTCATCTCGAGATAACGACAACCGGCCAAGCGTTTGATTCGAGGAGGTGAGTTGCTTATTCACGAATTGGTCGACATATCGCCGTATGGATGTCGCCTGCACGCCAGTCCCCATCATGCCGGGTTGACCGTTAAGCGGCGGCCGCTCCGTAATAACGGCTTCCTGTCGTGAGTAGCCGGGAGTATTCACATTGGAGACGTTATGACCGGTGACGGTCAGCGCCTGCTGAGAGGTTGCGAGCGCGGTGCGGGCAATATCGAAAAGCGAATTTAAACCGACCATAGGCTATCCCTGCTGGTAAAGCACGGCGGACATCGGATTGACGGAGGCTGGCTGCCCTGTCCGGTTATAGCCTTTCCCGTCTGTCATGGCGGTCGCTCCGGCGGTCAGGGCCTGTTCGATGAAGCCTCGAAAATTTTCGATGAGGGCGACGTTCAGCTTGATCTCTTCTCTGGCGCGTTTTGCAGTGACGAGCACGGCCTCGTATTGGCGGCGAATCGCCGTCACCTCAGGTTCTTTCCAGCGATCCAGCAGCATCTGCAGCGACGAGATCGGCCCGGGCAGTGCGGCCGCATCGGCAACCTGGCGAACCGCCAGTTCGCGGGCGTCGGCGATGGTCTGGAGTTGTTCCAGAACCGCGATGCGCCGGACATTGATCGGGTGAAATTCGCCGATGGCCAGAGTTTTGATTGCGTGACGTTCCGCCTCGACCGTGTCGAGAAGAGCCTGGCAGGTCGCCTGCTCCCGGAGGAGAATGTCAGTGAGTTGTTTCGATAGTGTCGTTGAAACCGAAGGCATACGCGCTCCCTGCGAACCTGCTTCGGACATGACGCAGCCGTCCTGGCCGCGTGACGACGCGGATCGTTGTTACACGACCGCGTCGGTCAGGACTTGCTTGATGAGGGCGTCGCCGACCTTGCGGCCGCTCACATCGTAGGTGCCGTTTTCAATGGCATTCTTAATGTGCTCGACACGCGCGGCCCGTTCCTGATCCGGTGTCTGGCCCAGCGCGCGGATTCGTTGCAGTTCTTTGGCCTGATCGGAAATCTGGACCCGGTCGTTCCCCGTCTCTTGCTGTGACGGTTGCCGCTGCGTCGACGGACCCTTCGTCTCCTGCGTGCCTAAGAGAATCTTGGCCAGTTGATCGGAACGACCTGAACTTGGGATCTGCATGTCTCTCTCCTTCTGCTGGGATGTGGGTGAGCCACCCGGGGCTCTCCCCTTCCGGTGGCTTCAAGCCCTGTCGCGTATCTTATCGGTCACTACTGCCTGGAACTTTAGCGCTCGGCGGATAATTCTTTTCGATGTATTCCTGAACCATTTGGGTAATTCCGATCCCTCCGGATTCAGCGGCCCTATTGCCGATTTCTTGATCATAAAAAGAGTAGAAGTATGAGCCCATTTTCCCGGTCATTTCTGATTCGTGGACCGTTTCCCTCATGACTTTCATCAGATACGACACGAAGAATGCTTCATATTGCTTAGCTGCCTTGATGAGTTCTTCCCGATCTCCCTGGTTCCCTTTGGCTTTCAGTGAGGCGATCTCATCAGGATTACCAAGGGGACTCGTAAATGTCGGCGAAGCGAGAAGCTGTGCCTGTGTGGAATCGTTAATGGTCATTTTCTGTCTCCGCCGGATCCTTTCATGACATAGCTAGCGTCTTGAGTGTGCTTACATAACAAGATCTTAACTATATTATCTCAAGATTGGCTTGCAGTGCTCCTGCGGCCCGCAATGCTGAAAGAATTGAGACCAGATCTCTGGGCGTCACTCCCACCGCGTTCAGTGCCCGGACGACTTCTCCCAGCGTGACGGTCTCATCGACGACAATTAAGCGGGACTCCTGCTCCTTCACTTCGGTCTGCACATCCTCAGTCACAGTGGCCGGCTGGCTACTGGCTGATCCGATCAGCGGCGCACCCGGTTGGGAGACATTAAGAGTATTTTTTACTGAGATGGTCAGATTGCCGTGCGAGATGGCGCAGGTGGAGATCCGAACATGCTCGCCGAGCACTACAGTTCCGGTTCGTTCGTTGACGACAACCTTGGCAGCGATATCGACCGATACATCCAGCCCTTCGATGGAGGCGATATATTCGACGACTCGACCGTGAAAGGCGGTTGGAATCGTGGCTTTCACGAGCCCGGCGTTCACAGGTGCCGCGCTTCCTTTTCCGAATACACCATCGATCGCTTCAGCCGTCCGAATCGCCGTGGTGAAATCCGGTTGGCGTAACAGGATCGAAACGTTCTCCCACGCATCAATATTGACCACCAGCTCTTTCTCGATGATGGCCCCTGCAGGTACGACTCCCGCCGCCTGATGATTCTTGGTGACCGTGGCGCCTCCCGGACCGCCGACCCCTCCCAAAAATCCCCCCACCGAGACCGGGCCCTGCGCTACGGCAAATACCTGTTGGTTGGCCGCCTTCAAAGGGGTCAGAAGCAGCGTCCCGCCTTGCAAGCTCTTTGCGTTGGCCATGGAGGAAACGACGACGTCCAGGGCCTGACCCGGCTTGGCGAACGGAGGCAGCTTGGTGGTCACCATGACCGA
>OMJA01000026.1 GCA_900299245.1 Nitrospiraceae bacterium
ACCGGGTTGCCGACGCCGGCCGCAGTCCCGAGGAAAATTTTATCCTTCTGCGCGATCCCGAGGCAGAACGCATTCACCAGTGGATTCAACGAATAGATATCGTTGAACACGACTTCGCCGCCCACCGTCGGGACGCCCATGCAATTGCCGTAACCGGCGATCCCCGCCACGACGCCTTTGACAATGTGGCGGTTCTTCGCTGTATCCAGCCCGCCGAAACGCAACGAATCCAGCAGGGCAATCGGCCGCGCCCCCATCGTAAACACATCGCGCAGAATCCCGCCCACCCCGGTCGCCGCGCCCTGATACGGCTCGATGAACGACGGATGATTGTGGGACTCCATTTTGAACACCACGCAGAGCCCGTCGCCGATATCCACCACACCGGCGTTTTCGCCGGGCCCCTGGATGACGCGCGGCCCCGTCGTGGGCAGCTTCTTCAAATGCACGCGTGACGACTTGTAGGAGCAATGTTCCGACCACATGACGGAAAACATGCCGAGCTCCGTCAGATTCGGCTCCCGGCCGAGTATGTCGACGATCTTTTTGAACTCGTCGTCAGTGAGATTGTGCTGCGCGATCAGTTCTTTCGTTATGACAAACGCCATCGACCCGTTCCTCTATTGGCAATCAACCGTTCTGAGACTTATTGCACATCGACCGTGACCACCGCTTCGGCGGCCAGCGCCTTGTGGTCATGATTGGCGGCCACAACCTTGATCTCGTGCTTGCCGGGGGCCAGGCCTTTGAAGGTCCCCGAGAAGCCCTTCTGATATTGTCCATCCAGATACACGTGGGCATGAGTCGCATGCTGGCCCTTTGCCAGTTCATATTTCAGTTCGAGCATATCGCCCTTCACCACCGCGCCGTTTTCCGGGCTCACAATCTTGATCTGGCTGCCGTCTTCCTCACCCGCCCAGACCGGAACACCCGTTCCAATTGCCACCATGACCGCCAACACGCCCGCCATCATCACCCGCGTCATATTTACCTCCGCTGCAAAGACTGCCTGATCAATACGTGTGCCCCTGCCTTAGACCTTCACCTTCATCGCTTTGAGCAACGATTGAAAGATCAGCTTCCCGTCCTTATTTCCTAAAATATCTTCGGCACAACGCTCCGGATGCGGCATCATCCCCAACACATTTCCCTCCGAATTGATGATCCCGGCGATATTGTCGAGCGAGCCGTTAGGATTCGCTTCCGGCGTGACCTTCCCCTCCGGCGTGCAATAGCGCAGCACGACTTGCGCATTCGCCTGCATCGCCGCGAGCGTGACCGGATCGGTGTAGTAGTTACCGTCCGCATGGGCGACGGGAATCTTCAATACCTGGCCGGGCTCACAGGCCTCGGTAAAGGCCGTCGCCGCGTTCTCGACCCTCACATGCACGTCCTTGCAGATAAAATGGAGCGACTTGTTCCGGAGCATGGCCCCGGGCAACAGGCCGGCTTCCAGCAGAATCTGAAACCCGTTGCAGATGCCGATGACCGCCCCGCCGTCCTTGGCAAACGCCTTCACCGCGCCCATCACCGGCGAGAATCGCGCGATCGCGCCGGTCCGGAGATAGTCGCCATACGAAAACCCGCCAGGGAGGATCACCGCATCGACCCCCTTGAGCGAAGTTTCCTTGTGCCAGATCATCTGCACCGATTGCCCCAGCACATGCTGAAACACATGCTGGCAATCGTGATCGCAATTACTGCCGGGGAAAACAATGACTCCAACATTCATGGTCAGACCAGCTCGTAACGATATTCTTCGATGATGGTGTTGGCCAGCAGCTTTTCGCACATCTGCTTCACCTGCGCGTCGGCTTTGGCCTTGTCCGTTTCCTGCACGTCCACTTCCATGTACTTGCCCACCCGCACATTCGCCGCATTCGTGAACCCGAGCGAATCCAGCGCATGCTCGATCGCCTTCCCCTGCGGATCCAGAATCCCCTGCTTCAACGTCACATGAATCTTCGCCTTCATCTGTTTCCCCTCTTTCTCCTCTTCACGACCACTCCCCCACAGGAGTGGTCAGGAGTGCTGCTGACTGCGCGCATTGACCGAGCACGTTCCATTTATCCCACTCTAATGGATCCCCGGCGCGCGGGCAGCGAGCAGCAGCAGTACTCCTGACCGCTCCAATCCCCTCTTCACGCCCCTGTATCCGGCGGCTTCGACAACTCCGTCATATGTTTCCTGGCCCAACTGATGCCCGCCATCAGTCCCACGCCCAACAGTGTCAGCGCCAGAAAACCCAGCTTGTGCAGCGTCGACTCCGTCAGCAGCGCAAAGGCCGCGACACAGGTCGTCCCGATCCCCAGTGAAATAAGGGGACCGTTATCGCGCACAAACATCACGAAGCGTCTCACACTCTTCTCCCCTCTTCACTTCACTTCACTTCACTTCACTTCCCTTACCCTTCGCGGGTGAGACAGGGTTGCTGCGCTTCCCTACGCGCATGCACCGAGCATCGCCCGCAATCTTATTTCAATTAAGTCCGAGATGCGCGGGGCGCGAGCAAGAAGCGCATCAACCCCGTCTCATCCGCAGACCCTCTTCAACACTTCCTGATACGCCTCTTCGATCTTCCCCATGTCCTTCCGGAACCGGTCCTTGTCCATCGAATCGCCGGTCGCCATGTCCCAAAGACGGCAGGTATCCGGGGAAATCTCATCGGCCAGAACGAGTTTGTTGTGAAACACCCCGAACTCCAGCTTGAAATCCACGAGCTGCATCTTCCGTTCGGCGAAGAACGGCTTCAGCACCGCGTTGATTTTGAGCCCCAGATCACGCAGATCCTTGAGCAGCGCCGGCGTCGCGATATTCATCAGCCGCAAATGATCGTCGTTCACCAGCGGATCGCCCAGGGCGTCGTCCTTGTAATAGAACTCCACGATCGCCGGCTGAATCGGATCGCCTTCTTTCAGGCCCAACCGCTTCGCCAGGCTTCCCGCAATGATGTTCCGCACCACGACTTCCACCGGAACAATCGTCACTTTCTTGGTCAGCATCTCCCGATCGCTGAGCCGCTTCACAAAATGCGTGCGGATGCCTTCCGCCTCCAACAGCGTAAACAAGCGCTCCGACACCTTGTTGTTAATGACGCCCTTGTCGACGATGGTACCGCGCTTCTGCGCATTGAACGCGGTCGCGTCGTCCTTGAAGTACTGCACGACTTCGTCGGCCCGCTCGGCGGTAAAAATCTTCTTGGCTTTGCCTTCGTAGAGCAGCGTTCCTGTCGTCATGATATTCCCTCGCTCATCGCGCGCTATTGCGCCAACACTTCGATCAACTGATCCAGCGACCGGACCGTCCCCACCAGCGTCGGATTCCCCACGCGCCGGTTATGCCTGGCTTCCTTCACCTTATTCAAGGCCAGGATCAACGAATGAAACTCTTCGGGCTTGGCCGTCTCAAAGTAGGTGATGAAATCGAAGTCATCGAGCCCCGTCGAATGGTAGAGCTTCCGCTTGACGGATTTATTGTAGGGCAGCGCCGCTTCGGTATGCTCCTGCATCATCGCCGCACGCTTTTCCTGCGGAAGCGCCCACCACTCCGTGTCCTTGCGGATCGGAATGACCATGACATAGGGCCCCGGTTCGCTCGATCCCTTGAGGTCGTTCTTCAGCTGTTCGGGAAAGCCCGGCACATAATTGGGCTTCTTCGTGACACCGTTGAACAGCACGACACTGGTGAGATATCTGCCGAACGCGCTGTTCTGCAGATCCACCAGAAACTGCTGGGTATCTTTCAATTCCGTCCCATGCACCCGCAACAGAAAATCGGCATGATCCGACAGACCGCGCAGTAAATAGGTATCGA
>OMJA01000027.1 GCA_900299245.1 Nitrospiraceae bacterium
CAGACGATCGGATCTCTGCAACGGATTTGGTCTTCCAGCTTCCACGTAGAACCGTTGTGATGTCAGCGGGGCATGACAGGCCGTGAAGTTCGCTTAACGCCTCTCGCAAGGGGGTGCCCGCGATCAGAGTGCACTGCAGCGACGTCATTGCCTCGCAGGCGGCGGCGGCGAGGTCCGACGCATGGGTGGTGTAGGACTGGGCGCGGGCAATGCTGCGTGCCTTTGCGCGGTCCAGCCAGTGCCGGCAGGCGACCGGTGCGACGCGCATAAGCGATCCGTTCCCGTCAGATCGACCCTTTACGGGCAGCGCTATTGCGTTCCCGGTACGCCGGTAATTGCCGAGGGTGACGAAGGTGTTCTGGCCAATGCCCACGCATCGACCGGTGCTGGTGTTATCATTGATATCGATCCAGCGCAGAAAACGATCCAGAAGGTCTATCGGGTCGAGGTCTGCATTGCCGAGCAGACTATCCGCCAGGCAAAGCGCCATGGCGGTGTCGTCCGTCCATGCGCCGGCGGGCAATCTGAAGTACCCGCCGGGCAGCATTTCGGAGACGTAGTCGAAGGTTCCGCGGTCCCTGAACTCTACCGGCGCGCCGAGTGCGTCGCCGATGGCAAGGCCTACCAGGGTTCCCCGGATGCGTTCCGAAACGGTAGCGTGAACTAAGTCTGCTGCCATTACTTTCGGCCCGCCAGGCCACGTTGCACCGGCCAATCTCCCTCGTCAGTTGCCCTGTTGAGAGCGTTGATAAGGTCTCGTGTGACGTAGGCGCTTCTGGTGGGCATCACGTCCCAGGGAGCGGAAAGAGGACTGGCGGCGAACAGCCGGCCGAACTCGTACCACCAGCCGAAGTCAAAATTTCGCCGCCCAAGTTCGTGGGTGGCCCACGGCAGCCCCAGCCTCGCGTCCCGGAAACCTTTCCGGAAACCTGGAGACGTCACGATCCTGACCCAGGAGGTCCCCCTGGAGGAAAGGGTGACGTTGCGCATGCAAAGGCAAAAGTAGGCAGGCGGCCGGTATGTGTCAGTCTGATCTGGTCTTGAGGATCTCGAAGAGCTCGTCGCCGATCGGAAATTCCGTTTTTTCGAGATAGGACCGCATGGCTTCAAGGTCGATCGAACCGGAGCTTTCGATCTCGTCCTCTGGTTCTTCGCCGGGCGTGAACGTGCGGGTCACCTTGATGACCTCCCACTTGTTCCCCGAGTGAGGCTTCACGGACCAGTTGATATGAAAGCCCTCACCATTGTCGGAAAGTTCCTCTTCGCTGCCGAGCCAGAACGAATCATAGCGCGGATTGGCGTAGCGGCCGTGTTGCACGAGATGCGCGAGAGCAACGATCTCGAGAGGCCGGGGAACGAACCGGATGACGTTGTCGGATGCGTCATTCATGGATGTCTCGTCAGTGAAATGTCGGACCTTGGACGCTCATGATTCGCACGGCGCCGGCCCATAACTGATCTACATCGATCTGGGCGAGGTTTTCATAAGAGGTTTCGCCACCGGCGGCCACTTCGCCGGCTGACTGGATGGGAACCCCCTCCCTGAAAAGCAGGAGATCCCGTGCGAGGTCGGATTTTTTACCGTCTGGCGCGAGGTCGAAGGATACCTCCTGCCAGGCAATGGCCCGGGCAAAGTCACCGATACGCGCATAGCTGGCGGCGAGCGTGTTGGTGAAGCACCAGCAGCCCCAACCGGACCGCGCGCAGGCCCACTCGGCCATGGCCACACCCTTGCGCTTCTCGATCCCCCCGGAGGATTCGCCAGTCGCGAACATCCAGGAGAAATTGTTGGCAGACCAGAGAAACAGCTCGTCGATGATCGAGGCGCGTGAATATACCTGCTCGGCATAGTCATCGGCGTCCAGATATTTGAACTTGATGCCCATGGCATAGAGCCTGAGTGCCGTTCTGGGGGCCATGATGCCAATCTTCTCGTACAGGTCGGCACGCAGCGCAGACCATCCCAATTCAAGAGCAGTAATCTGGTCGAGTAAAATTCCCTGTTCGAGGAGCCGGATGGCTGCCACGGCGTCGCTGCGTTCGCAAAAGAGGTGCCGGGCGTGTTCAACGAGTTCACCGGCTCGCTTGGGATCTGGCAACATGAACAGCCCCAGTTCGGACTTGAGCTTTCTCGGGAGCCGCTTCCGGGCCCGCAAGATCGTGTGTGCCTTCAGGGCCAGGACGGCAGCCTGGTTAAGCTGCTGCTCAAGGGGAGAGGGAGGCTCCGACCAAACAGTGAAGTTCATGAGATGCACCGTGCTTGCCAACTCGGGGTCTGCGGGGCCCGCTGTTCCTGCCCGCAACACTGACGACCTATGGGGCAGCGCTAGTGCGTGGCCGCAGTCGGTCGTCAGCAGGCACATATGATCACTGTGGGGTGTCAGTTCCGGACACCAGCGTCGCTTCTCAGGCTCGGCCAGTCGCAGGCCCGTTTTCAAAATTGGCACCACACCGAACCCGAAGTACCGAGTTCAAGCGCCAAACCGATGAAATATAACCGGGAAACAAGGGGGACAGGACGCAGGCAGTTTACTCAACCACCGGATAGTAGGGGCGCCCCCAGTCCTGTCCCGGGTTCTCCATCATGATGTCGATGAAGAGCGGCAGCATCCAACCAAGGACAGCCGCTCCGTCTTTCACCTGACTGCGATTGATCGAGCTGTTCCACGTCGCGCCACCATGGACGATCTGGTTGCGCAGCACGTACAGCCGGTCAAAGACAATGGTCAGCATCCGCGACGTATCAAACTGACGGATCGCACCCGCAATCATCTGCTGGCTGGAGTCGAGACGTGCTTGCCAGTCTTTGTATTCAGCGGCGCCATTCTGAAAATGCCAGAATGGAGCGAAGACGTACTTGTTCTGCAACAGGGTCCGAATTTCCTGCGAGAAACGCGCCCACACAGCATCGTAAATCCGATGCTCTGGGTCCAGTTTGACGAGATTGTCGAAGAACAGCCTGAATGACGCGCGTTCAGCGGGGCTGTCACCGCTGATTTCGGTCGCATACGCGGAATTGAAGCC
>OMJA01000028.1 GCA_900299245.1 Nitrospiraceae bacterium
CCAGTCGGCCGGGTCTGTCGGGCGTTGTGCGGGATCAAGGCCCAGTCGTTTCAGTTGTCGTCGCAGGAGTGGATGCATCGTCAACCTCAGGCGGCCTCTGAAATCGTGGTGAGGGTCATGGTCTGATTGTGGAGATCGCAGTGTCCCGTGTTATAGGGCGAGATCTCACCGTAGGAGTAAACCCCGATTTGCTGCGCTCCTTTGGGCAAGACGTCGAAGACCGCCTCGACTTCCTCTTCGGTTCGTTCACCGAGCACAATGCGCCGTCCCACGCAGCTGATGGCAATCGAGAGGGTCGGAGAAGATGCCGTGTCCGGTGTGGCCGCCAGCGTGGCGGCATCGGAGGCACCTTGAATCAGCCGGTCGAAATTGGCGCGCATGAACTGGGCATAGGCGCCTTCCGGCATATCGCCCGCGAAGGTCAGGGATTGAGCCGCTTCGTCGATGGCCAGAATCGTGCGGACCAGGCGTTTCGCATCTTGTTGCGTGTGCCGGATCGCGAGGGGGAAGTGGAGCGCGGTGCCGGGCAGGCCACTCGCAAGGTCACCCAAGTAGTCTTTATAGAGCTGGAGTGCCGGTTTGCGGTTCAATTCGAAAAGCACGTTTCCTTGCGAACGGGTGATCAGCCGCTCCGGTCCAAAGAGGTCCCATCCGCCTTTGGATCCGTATGTGAGCCGGATCGCCGAGCCATAGAATCCGACGGCGGTCACATACCCGGATACCGGGAGCCCGTCTTTCACCACCCACGTTCGTTTGAATCGGTCGCCGTCTCCGGCTAATCCTCCTGAGGTCACCACCTGGGCCGGGAGCACCGCGTTGAGTCCGCGGATCAATTCGCTGCCGTTCACGCCGAGCCCGTCGGACAACACCAGGACGCCGCGGAGTGCGGGATCCATCAATCGTTTGGCAAGGGCCTGTGCCGCGTCGAAAGAATGCTCCGGATCCGTGACCTGGGCCGACGCGGTGCGGACGGTCGTGGAGTCGAACTCCAGAAGTCCGACGACCAGCGTGTCGTCCTGGATCCGGGTGCCGAAAATCTCTCCCGAGCTGGAGCAGCCGATGGTTGCGGATCCGGCATAGGCCGACAGGACAGTCTGGATGGGGCCCGGCGCATCCAGTAAATGGGAAGGGCCGAACAGAATGACGAGCGTGCGAGCCGGATCTTTTGGGGGAATGCTCGAGACCGGGATCTGGCGAGACGCGGGATAGGTGCAGGTCGAGAGTTTCATGCTGCTTCCTCGGTGGACGTCAAAAGTTCTTGTCGCAAAAAGGCGGATACCTGCTAGTGTTCGGTCTCGATGAGGGGAAGTGCCGGTCCAGGCCGAACATCCAGACAGGGGCAGACCTTGTTTGGCACCCGGCAGTCGGGCACACGTGTCTGTTCATGCAGCTCATCGGTGATTGGTGCCGGTAACTTGAGGGCAGTGAAGGCGCGTGCGGGAAGGAAAGAGAGGCGTAGGTGATATTCCGATAGATCGGGTTACGTACGGGTAGGAGGAATTTTCAGAAGAGCGCGCGTTTTGAGTTTGAGGGGCAGATTACGGATATTTTGCCTCGATTTTGCTCGAGAGCCCGCCGCGTGCGGTGAATCCGCCGGTGACGGTGGCCCAGACGGGGTGGCAGGACTTCACGACATCGCGGAGGATTCGATTGACGGCGTTTTCATAGAAGATGCCCAGGTTGCGGTAGGCGTGGATATACATCTTGAGAGATTTCAGTTCGAGACACGCCTTGTTGGGCATGTAATGGATCGTCACGGTGCCGAAATCCGGCAGGTTCGTCTTTGGGCAGATGGCGGTATATTCGGGAATCTCGATGGTAATCTCGTAACCCTTATACTGGTTCGGGAAGGTCTCGATATCGGGCAACGGCGCCGTGATGCCGCTCTTGGCATGCCGTTCGTTGTAACCCAGTTTCGTGGTTTTCGACTGTGACTTTCGCTGCGTCGTTTCACGTTTCACGGTTCATGCCTCATCTCATCTAGACTTGTTTCATCCAGTCAGTCTGGCCGATTTTTTCCAGCTCAATAAACATCGATACCCAGGGGCATTTCATGTCCGGGTAGACTTCGCAGAGGCCGCCTTTGCGCACGCCCCCGCATGGCCCATGGGCCATGAACTTCGGACATTCAGCTTTGAGCGTATTATCCGGGATGGGGGGCCGCTTATGCACGCCACCTACATGAGTTCCCGTGTCGTCTTCGCCGGGAATCAAAACTCGATTTGGCATAGTCCGACAGTCTAACCGGATTGGCGGTGATCGGCAATCCAAAGTGTCAAATTCCAACGGAAAGATTGCTTTTCCCCCTTGCGCGCGCCTGGATGCGACATCTGTTTGGGGCGAATGGCCTATCCGGTCAAGCTTGGCCTAGGCCTTCTTTCGGATGCCGTGGGCCTTCTGTGAAGTTGTGTTGAAAATCAGGACGTTATAAAATTTTCGAAGTGATGATCGTCGAAGCGATGGTCGGAATATATAATTGACAGTCTTTTTTGGGCTTTGCTAGGATGGCCAAACAAAATTGATGGATCCTGTAATGTGCCGTTGTGAGTTATCCATCCTCGTTAGTCCCGCGGTCCCATTCGTTCATTGCATTGAACCATAGGCAACGGTTTGCCGTTGCAGCGACATAAGGGAGGTGCCTGATGAGTCTCGA
>OMJA01000029.1 GCA_900299245.1 Nitrospiraceae bacterium
CAACGCCTTGGCCACCTTGTCGTCGATCAACACCGTGATCGGATTGAAGACGCAGTTCCAGCACATCTTCTCCCACTTGCTCCGGCGGATGTCTTTGGAAAGATGGCAGGGAATGCCGGCAGCCGCGAACAGCTCCTTGATCTTCAGGACACGCCCGCTCTCATGCCCCATTAATTCGCCGATCGCCACAGCGCCCTTTTTATAGTGATCGATCACCCCGGGCGCGGCAATTTTCGAATAGATGAACGCCACCCCACCAACGACACAGTCGCGCTGGACGCGCGAAATGATCCGGTCTTCGGTATCGATGCCGTTCTGCAACGTCAGAATGACCGTATTCTCCGTCAACACCGGTTCAATCTGCGTCATGACCTCGTCGAGGTCGAAGGCCTTCACGCCCAGGATAATCAGATCGGGTTTCGGCAACTCCTTGGGATCCGCCGCGGCCTGCGGACGGACCGTGAAGGTCCCGTTCGCGCTCCGGATGGTCAATCCGTTCTGCTTCACAGCCGCCAGCGTCTTCGGTCTGAGCAGAAAGGATACATTGGGATTGTTCTTGGCCAGATGCGCGCCGAAAAACCCGCCCACCGACCCGGCCCCGACCATCAGAATGTTCTTCATGGCAACTCCCTCATAATGAAGTTCGGTACTATAGCAAGACGTGCGAGTGGGATAAAATAGGCACGCATGAGTCTCTTAGAAGCCCAATCCCGTCTCGCATCCGCGCAGGCCGTGACCATCCTGACCGGTGCCGGTATCTCCGCCGACAGCGGCGTTCCGACATTTCGCGGAACCGACGGGTTATGGCGCAATTTTCGAGCGGAAGATCTGGCCACACCGGAAGCGTTTGAGCGGGATCCGCGGCTGGTCTGGGAATGGTACAACTGGCGGCGGGAGCTCATCGCCACGAAACGTCCGAACAGCGCCCACCTTGCCATCGCCTCGTCGGAATCGCGCATCGGCAATGTCTGGCTCATCACGCAAAACGTGGATGGACTGCACCGGGCGGCAGGATCGACCAGGCTTTCCGAAATTCACGGCAACATCTGGATGGTTCGCTGCACAGAGTGCGGTGCCGTGACGGAAAATCACCTGATACCGCTGCCGCTTCTGCCCCATTGCGGACGATGCGGAGGACTGCTGCGGCCCCATATCGTCTGGTTCGGAGAATCGTTACGGGAAGAGGATCTTGCCCGCTGCGCGAAACAGCTACAGGCTTGCGAGGTGCTGCTCGTGATCGGCACCTCCGGCGTGGTGTATCCGGCGGCGGGATTTGCCTCGGTCGCGAAAGAGGCCGGCGCCTGTGTGATCGAAGTGAACCTCGACCAGACGCCGCAATCGGACCTTGTCGACATCGCCCTGCGCGGGCGCGCGAAGGATCTCGTCCCGCTGCTGCTACAAGCGGGCAAGTAACGGTTGAAGTTGATCCAGTGACCGGATGCGATGAATCCCCGGCGCGATCTCAGCCTCCGACCGGTCGATCAGCACGCTCGTCAGCCCGGCTTTCCTTGCGCCTTCCACATCCTCTCTCAAACTGTCCCCGACATGCACCGCATCCTCTGGGTCGACCGCGTGCTTCTCCAACGCCAGGTGGAAGATTTTCGGAGCAGGCTTCGCCGCCTGGGACAAGCTCGAAATCGTGATGGTGTCGAAAAACTGTTCGATGCCCAGCCCGCGCAACACCGGAAACAACCGGGAATCGAAATTCGAGATAATACCCAGTTCCAGCCCCTGCCCCTTGAGTTGACGCAGCACCAATTCCGTCTCCGGATACAGCTTCCAGGTGTTCGGATCTTCGAACACCTGGAAGACTTCCTCGAAAAATTCGTCGAATCTTTCGAACATCCCCACTCGATAAAACACATTGTGAACAATATCGAACCACCACAGCCGCTCGCTTTGCTTGAGCGCCGCCGGCTCCGTCGGCGCAAACACCGGTGGCGAGGCGTCTTGAAAAGCCCGACTGAACGCCTGTTTGATCGACTCAATCGACGTCGGGGTCTGCCGAAATCCGTGACGCACGGCATACCGCAAATAGATCTCCGCGACCGAGCCATTAATATGAAACAAGGTCTGAGCCGCATCGAAAAACACAACTTGATAGGATCCCATCACAGACTTCTCCAGGCTGTATCGCGTTGCCTCAGAACACGCGCCGGATTGTAAGGCGCTGATAACACAGTGTCAAAACGAGGCGGGATGCTGCGATTTCTTGACAAAGAATACCCCCCCTGCTAGCTTCGTAATACTTCAATACAATTGGAGAATTAGGTGCCTTCTTCTATTTTCATCGTCGATAGCAGTCCGGCCGTCAGGCGAATGGTTGAGCAAATCTCGACGCCCGAAGGGTTTGACGTCGTCGGATTTCAGGACGGTCCCGCAGCCCTTGAGGCGGCCCGCCGCATCAGCCCTGCATTAATTATCGCCGACTACCATCTCGACAACATCACGTTCTCCGGTTTCTGCAAAGAAGTGAACAAACTGGATAACTTGAGCGAGACCTATCTGATTTCACTCGTAAATCCGGCCGACCGCCCCGACGAAAGCCTGCTCCGGACGCTGGGTGTGAAAGCCTTCTTAAACAAGCCCTTTCAATCGGAAGATCTGCTCGACGTCATTAAGACTTTGCAGCAGAAAGAACAGCCGCAGAAAAATGGCAATCGCCTCAAACGTCGAGTCTGGCCGCCGGACTCCACATCGACAGATACGGACGATGACGACGCGGTGATGGACCAGTTAGCCGTCTCAGACGAGCAGGAGGATCTCACCATAGACCATCAGCCGGAATCTACGACCGCCACGAAAGCCGCGTCCTCGGTTTCCGGCCCTGAGGAAGCCATGAAAGGCCTCTTCGGACAACTGCTGGAGTCGATGACCGAACGGACGGAAAAGCGGATCGCCGATCTGCTCCCGCAGGCCATCGAGAAAGAACTCACAACCGGCATTCACTCGGCTGTGAAACATGAACTGGACGGACAATTGGGGGAAATCCTCTCACAGGAACAGCTGACGACAATCGTCCATCCGCTGCTCGTGCAGGAACTGCCCTCACTCATCAGGCAGGAAATGGCCGCCAACGAAGCGCTGATTCGTCAGGCTGTGTCCGATATCGCAAACCCAGCCATCAAGGACGTGATCGACCAATCGGTCCGCGAACTGGCCGAAGCCAGCGTGCGGAAACAACTCCCCGACGTCGTGCGGGAACACCTGGGATCGATCGATCTGCTGGTCAAAGAAGAAATCAGGCAGGCGACTCTCAAACACGCCCCGCTCATCGCCGATGATATTGTCCGGGCGACTGCGGAGCAGACCGTCGAACAAGCGGTGCAACGAATCGTTCCCGAACTCGCGGAACAGCACATCAAGGCGGAAATCACCCGCCTCACGACAGCAGAGTAGGCCTCAGGCCTACTCCGCCTTAACTCTTCTTTCCGGTCCGCTTTCCCTTCTGGCGTGCTTTCACCAGAGCTTTCACCCGCTTCACATTCTTGCGGTGCTTCTTGCGGGTCTTCCGATCTTTCTCGCGTCCTCGCGGCATGATGACTCCCTTGATGCTGATCTTGATGCTGATAATGAATCGTTGGCTGCGGGCGATTGTATAGCACAAGCCAGGCGCAGCCACA
>OMJA01000030.1 GCA_900299245.1 Nitrospiraceae bacterium
CGGAACTCCTCATGCACCAGCCGCCGTTCTTCATCGGAAAGACCGGCATGGTAATAGCCGACGGCGGGATAGGATTGGCCGAGCCAGCTCGCGACCTCCTCGACCGTCCGGCGGGTCGCGCCGTAGACCAGAACGGTTCCCTTGTCGCACTGCTTCACCAGGCGATCGAGCGCCGCCAGTTTCTCCCCCAATGAGGCACAGAGCCGGACGGACAAAGCCAGATTCTCGCGGCGGAATCCCGTCACGACCGATAACGGATCGCGCAGCGCCAGACGCTCGCCGATATCGGCCTGCACCCGCGTCGTTGCCGTCGCCGTCAGCGCCAGACAGGGAGGATTGTTCAGCTCCTGACGCAGACGCCCGATCTTCATATAGTCGGGCCTGAAATCATGGCCCCATTGGGAAATGCAATGCGCTTCGTCGACGACCAGCAGCGACACCAGGCATTTCCTGATCAGACGCAGAAAGCCTTCGTGTTGAATCCGCTCCGGCGCCACGTAGAGCAGTTTGAGGCTTTGCAGGTGGAGCCCCTGGATCACTTTGTCTCGTTGTTGCTCGGTCAGGCCCGAGTGAAAGGCGGCGGCGGAGATGTTGCGCTGTTTGAGGCTCTCGACTTGATCCTGCATCAAGGCGATGAGGGGTGAGATCACCAGCGTCAGCCCCGGCAGGAGCGTCGCCGGGAGCTGGTAGCACAGCGATTTCCCACGCCCGGTCGGCATAACGACCAGAACGTCGCGACGGGCCAATACGGCCTGCATGACGTCACGCTGGCCCGGACGAAACTCCGCAAGACCGAATTGTTTCGTGAGCTGTCGGGTGAGATCATCCACGGGAAACGATAGCCGGGAGTGCGGTCATGGGTGAATCGGGAGAGATGTCCTGCTTATAGAGGCCGCCCTGGCGGCAATCTACTCGTTTTCGATCTGCCGCCAGCCTTTTTGCTTCAGACAGGCATAGATTCGCTGGCGCATGAGCGACTGATTATCGGCCATCCCGGCGGCTCCGGGGTTTACGGCCATCTTATTGAGCCAATCACGCTCGCACTGGTTCCAGTCGTAGGTTAGGAACTCCTCTTTTTTGGTGGGGTGGACCCAATGGGTCGAGGAGCAAGCCGACCACACCGTCGCCATCAGCAACACCGTCACAACATGCAACCAGCGCATAGATGCCTCCAGCCGTGAGAGGGTCTCCGTTCAACCGGCGCAGGATAGTGGAGACCCTCCGGCCAGGTCAAGGATATAACGACCCGGCCGATGGCCGGCAAGCCTATAGAGACGGACTCAGGACTTCGCCCAGGCCTCATGCAATCGAACGGCTGCTTGCTCCAAGGCTTCATCGGCAGCCAGGCTGCGCAGCACATCCTTCGCCTCGGTTTCAGGCGGATAGATCGGGGCCACACGGAGGGACCTGTGAATGACCGGATAGGAATTCGATACCTTGGGAACGTAGAGCCGGTTCAGTCTGGCCCAGGCCCGGCCATCGGCACGGGCGACAACCTGCCCGTTTCGAGAATCGACCAGAGCCAATTCGGCCAATGCATAATTGACAGCCTCAAAACCAGGCACCCCGGGGCGGGATCCACCCTGCTCAGGGTCGCCCGTCAGCGGAAGATAAGTTGGAATTTCCGATTCGTCACTGGAGAAGACCGCAACGAGCAGATGAGTGAGGCCCTGTTCACGAGCCAGTTTTGCCAGTCCCTCAGGACCTTGAGTCTGCGAAGCACTCGCTACCGTCAACACCTGGGCAATACGAATCGGCGTCGCCCCTTCGACTCGCTCACGGACCTGTTGAGTCAGAAAGGCCCTAGCCTTATCTGACAACACCGTCGCGGCCCCTGAGGCCGAGGTGTCATTGATAAGCACCAGTCCGGCACTGATCGGCCCGCTGTTTGAAACCGGTTGAGCAGAGGCCGCAAGTGACGCACTGTCACCGGGGCCTCCAACGTATTGATTGATGCGCGAGAGCGGTTGCTGACTGCACGCAGACAACAGCAACGCACCGCACGACAGCACGGCAGTGACCAATCTGACAGGTACCATAGCCGACCTCCGGGTGAAGGGTTCAGCACAAGATTTTTATTTATCATCCTCCCGCCCGTTCCAAAGGTCAAGGTCGCCCGAGCCCGAGTCCTTCCGGCTATGACATGGCAACATCCTCGTTGTATCCATCAAGGCTATCGGGTATCTTATCCGGATGTTTATACGCCCCACGTCCCCCTACGTTGCCGCACTATTGGCGGTTGTCTTCTCTGTAACGGCAGCCTGTAACGACGTCAAATTCAGAATGCCGGATCTCGGGGATGCTCCAACGCCGCAACCGGTCATCGCGGCCGCAGTAGCAGTGAATTTTGACCCATCAGTAAAGAATGCCGTCCTGGAACACCAGGCCTGCGCCGACATTGCCTGGAAAGGCCAACTCGGACAGGCGATTATCCAATCGTTTCAAGAGACCGGCCGGGCTAGATTTACCCAGATGTCGGTCGTAGACACAGCGGGTGTCCCGAAGCCGGTCTCCGTCCCCGTAGGGTCTACGCCCGTCTCCGCCACGATCAAGCTCATCCATCAGTCGCTCACGGCGCGCACCCGCACCGGCTCGGATGATCGCTACATGGCACAATTCGATATCCAGCTGATTGCCACCTTTTACGACCTGCAAGGCCAACCGGTCCCCGATGCCCCGCTGATCTATTCGGAGGCGGTGAAAATCTATACCCCGCAATTCGCGATGAGCGGCCAATGCGCAACTCAGCGATTGGACGAGGTGATGGCCGAGGCGGTCGACCATCTGACCATGCAGTTTTATGGCTACGTCGGGCAATTCGTCACCAAGCTTTTGAGACAGGCTCCGGCAGTCGCGCAAATCCAGGCAAATCCAGCTCAACAGATAGTGGAACCTGTCGCAGCGGTGCCAGCTCGCACAGCGGCAGCTCCAGCGACTGTTATGCCCGCGGCGCAGCCAACTCCGACTCTTCCCGCAACCGGGCAGGATCCAAACCGCTATGCCGTTGTCGTGAATGTCGGTTTGTACCGGTCTCCCTGGGCCGGCTGGCGTGACGGGCTCTTGTTTGAAGCCAAGGATGCAGTCCCATCACTGGCCAGGTCCCTTAATGTTCCGGATACGCAGACGCTGCTCCTGCAAGACGAGCTGGCGTCCCAGGCCGACATCGAAGAAGCCTTGGCCTCCTGGCTGCCCAAACGCACCGGTAAAGATTCGGTCGTGTTTTTCTATTTTGGCGGACAGGCGCTGGCAGATGCCAAAACCGGCGAAGTGTATCTAATTCCCTATGACGGAACCCCGGCTTCGTCCCGAACCAGGCTGATTTCTCTGCGCTGGCTCCAAAGCCGCTTGCAAAAACTCGGGGCAAAACTGGCGCTGGCGGTAATCGATACGCCGGTTTCAGCCGGTGGCGAGTCAAAGGATGCAAAAATCAGATCTGTGGCACCGAACTGGTCCGCAGACCTCGCAGGAGCGTCAGGTCCGACGACCCCCGCTGTCATTCAAATTAC
>OMJA01000031.1 GCA_900299245.1 Nitrospiraceae bacterium
GCCTTGCCGGACGACTGCTTCTTTGATGGTGCCCTCTGCCGGCAGTTGTCCGATGCGATAGCCGGGAGAATCGGGGTTCGTCAGGAGGCTTGAGATCGGGGCAAAGGTTTTGGCAGTTTCGCTATACAGGTAGAAGCCGACGAAATCGCAGGCCAGCACATTCAGCAACTCCTGACCTAATGTGCGATCAAATTCCTGGAGGCCCTTGCTGGCGAGCAGTGCGGAAAGAATTCGCAGGGAGTCGTCCTGTGGTGATCGGGTGCCCATATATGGGCACTGTAGCATGGCGGGAGAATATTAGGAAAGGCGCGGCGGGATCCAGCGGGTTAGCCCTGAGCCGAGCGGGACTTGAGCGCATCCAACCGTTTCTTGTCCAGACTTATATGGAGTGATTTCTCTTGTGTGACGGTGACGGCACCCGGGGCTTGGCCCTTCGCTTTCTTGACCCACTTACGGCGGGTATAAATGACATCGCCTTTTCCGCTTTTCTTGAGATCGCTATAAAGCAAGGCAAGAGTGGCGGCGTCCCGAAGGGTCTCCGGTGGTGGCTCGTGTCCTTTTTCCAGGCGTATCACGACGTGAGAGCCAGGGGTCCCGCGGGCGTGGAGCCAGAGGTCCTCGCTCTTCGCAAGTCCGAAGGTCAGTTCGTCGTTCTCCCGCGCATTCCGTCCTACGAATATCGGGAGTCCATCGGAGGAGGTGAAGCGGCGGAACGGGCCGCGTCGTTCCTCCGGTCGATCGCTCGATTGCGATCGAGTCGGACGTGTGGCAGGTGTAGAGACCGGTGATTGCGGCGGTGCCGGCTGCCACGTTCCTTGTTCGATGGACTGCAGTTCCCGGCGCAGGGCGTCGATCTCGGCTTCTCCCTGTGCGATGCGCGGGAGCAGCTCGCGTTCAGCCGTCGTATGTTTCCGTTGCTTGCGAAAGTAGTCGTCCATATTGCCCTGGGCGGATTTCGTCGGGTCGAGTGGGATCGTGAGTTGCGGCAGGGCCTCATCGAAGTAGTCGACGACGACGATCGACTCCAGTCCCTTTTTGATCGTGCCTAGGTTGGCCTTGAGCAATTCTCCGTAACGGGCATAGTTCTTATACTTCTCTGCTTTGGCGAGGTCGCTCCGCCAGGCCTCCACTCGCCGTCCCTGCCTTTTGATCGCTTTTCTGATCTGGCTTGCGCGGGCGTCCCGGAGGGCCGTCGTGTTGTCCGCCGATTCTTTCTCCGCATAGTGCGATTCGATGGCAGCGGAGAAACCGAATGGCGCAGTTGTTGCTGCCGCGAAACGGTCGTCCCGCTCCCTCGGTCCGGCACCGGCTGACAGCACCGGCGGTTGGTATGGTTTGCCATACATGCCTGTTGTGCGATTCAGGTCTCTCAGCACGCGTTGCTCGGAATCAAGCACCAGAAGGTTGGCGGTGTTGCCGGTCAGTTCGGCAATCAAGCGCTGCGGACCTGATTTGGTTGTGAGTAGCAGTGTCACGATCCGGTCCCGGCCTTCCTGCCGAAGGTCGTCGATGCGCGCGCCGTGGAGGTGAGCCCGGAGATATTGGCAGAAGGCCGGCGGTGCCGAGGGATTGTGCAGGGGATGCGTCACCAGATGGATGCGTGTCGCGGCCGGAGACGCGGAGAGCAGCAGGCGATGCGTATGTCCCGGCGTTCTGATTTCCAGCACGATCGTTCGTGCGGCCGGTTGATAGGCCTTTTGGATCCAGCCTCCGATGAGGGCGGGAGCCACTTCAGCTACGACCCGGGTAATTTCTGTCGCTGTCAGTGCCATTGTTTGTCAGTCTTACTCTGCTCTCGAATGCTGGGAATCCGCCGGTCTTTCTCCATTTGTGTCGCATGGGGCCAATTCGGTCACATTCTCTTAGAAACAGCCGTTTCCCCAGCCGGCACACTCTACGATTCGACGGGGAAACCCGCAAGAGTGTAAGGGGGCGGCGTACTGGCATCCTGCTTGCTTTCTTCTCGGGCAAGCAGGATTTCGGCAAGCTGCTAGGCTCTGTATAGCAGCGGCGCCGGATGTGCGGACGGGCAACAATGATTCGTGACGAGGAGGGCGCTATGAAGTGCACCAGATGTGAAGGCCTCATGGTGGTCGACAATCTGATCGATTTGCAGGAAAGCTGCGTGCCCATGTGGATGCGCGGCATGCGTTGCGTGTCCTGCGGCAACATTGTGGATCCACTGATCCTCCGTCATCGCATGATTCAAAAATCAGGAACGATGAAGCTGTTGAAGCCGGGTGTCCTGGTGCCGGAGTTCGCGGGACATCTTAAAGCGACGGCGTGATCGATCGCCGTAGGGTTTTCACTGCAGTGTGATTCATCAGTCTGCTGCGCATACATGCTCATAGGGAGTGTCTCCGGCCGTTTCCGCGCGGTTCCCGCCCCGGTTCCTCCTTGCAGCCCACTCTCTCCTACGTTACAGTCTCCCTGGTTCCATCTTGATTATTGAGGGAGGCGGCAGGTGCTTCTATTCGATTCCCCATCGCTCATCGCGCTGAATCTTGAGCTCCGACTCTCTATGCGGAAGCTGCTCCAGGAACTTTGCCGGGAGTTGCAGGACGATTACGCCGAGTTGTCAGCACAGCTCGCGTTTCCGACGGACGCCGTGCAATTCCTCAGTCGCAGCGTGAAAGCCGAGGACCTCTCCAATTGGAAAGTGGTCGGATGGATCGAGTCGCTGAACGATTTTGTGTACTTCCTGGATATCTGGCAGCAGTGGCGGACAGAGACAGACCGCCGGGAGTTTGCCGAGCAGCTGTTTGCCGAGTGCCAAGAAAAGTTTTTCGAAAACAGTTATCTCGATGAGCTGTTTCCCAAGGGGAAACCGCAGGTCAGCGGTCTGGATGGCCGGCTCGCGCGTCTCTGCAAACGATTGGCTCAGGATATCGCGCAAGAGGCTCTGTGGCTCGATCCCGCCGCCGCGGCAGCCTGGTGTCGCACGGGCAAGGTGTCGCAGTGGAATGTGCCGGGCAGTCTGGCGCAGAACTTTGAAAAAGCAGAAGAAGCCGGCGCCGTGCCGCTTGGAGTGGCGGGAGA
>OMJA01000032.1 GCA_900299245.1 Nitrospiraceae bacterium
CCTCTCGGAGGACTCCTTGTAATACCCCTCCGCGTACCAATCATCGACCCACTCCATCACATTGCCGGCCCCATCCATCACTCCGTATGGACTTTTATCAGCCATAAATGATCCGGCCGGAGCACTCGCCTCGAATCCGTCATTGACTCGAGCCCAGTTCGCGCCATCAGGTTGCTCTGCATTTCCCCATGGCCACAGACGGCCGTCCGTTCCTCGCATCGCTTTTTCCCATTCAGCCTCCGTGGGAAGCCGCCGGCCCTTCCACTGACAATAGGCCACCGCATCATCCCAGGACACATAGATAGCCGGCTGATTCGGCCCCCGCATCTTCGAAACATTCTTGGCATAGCGCGAGGGGGGGCCTGCTTTTCGATGGCCGGTGGCGGCGGCGAACTGGCCGTATTGCGAATTCGTCACTTCATAGCGGTCGATTTGAAACGCATCGAGATAAATCTCTCGGGGAGGCCCTTCGTCAAGCCCTCCCACGTCGGTCCCGCGCAGAAACGGCCCGGCGGGAATCACGACCATCTCTTCGTCGATCGGCTTTTCAGTTACAGCAGAAGGATCGGTCGGTTGAACCGAAATCTGAGAGGCAGGATCATTCTCTTCGAAGGGAGTCGTGGTCGTCCCGCGGAGGATGGCGATGATCGGCATCGCCGCAAACAGCAGAACCACGATCAAAAATACAACCTTGAATCTGGTTTCCAGCATGACCGCTACTGACCAGCCGCTTCGCTGCTCGGCTCCAAGTCGCTGGCGCAACGGATTCCGATGGTAATGTCATTCCGCCAGTGCTTGGCGGCAAATCGCTTGGAGAGCCTGGCGTTTTGCTCGGTCTCTCTCCAGGAACCACCGCGCACCACTTTCAGATCACCCTCATCAGGCCCCTTGGGGTCTCGATATCCCCCTTTTCGATAGTAATTTTCGTCATAGGTATCCGCCACCCACTCGGCGACATTTCCCGTCATATCATGCAATCCATACGGGCTCCGGCCCGCCTCAAACGAGCCGGGCGGCGCAAGATACTTATAGCCGTCTTCCGGCCCGTCCACATTGGCCGTACCGTTCAAAAATTTGTCGCCCCATGGATACTTCCGCTTCCCCTCTCCACGCCCCGCCTTTTCCCACTCCGCCTCCGTCGGCAATCGCTTGCCGGCCCATTTGCAGTACGCCACCGCGTCATCCCATGAAACGCTCATCGCGGCTAATTCAGGCTTCAACACTTTAGACTGATCATCCTCAAATACTTCAATCCTGGGAAACTGGCGCTTGGTCATTTTGGCAAAACGCAGATATTCATCCTGCGTGACTTCATAGCGATCGATGAAGTACCCCATCAAAAACACCTGCCGCTCAGGAGCCTCATCCGGATCGCCGTCGTTGCTGCCCATCGTAAAAGGCCCCGCCGGGATCTGGACCATCTCACGGCCTTCATCTCCGACCTTCGTCTTATACATCGAAAAGTCCTGTGCCGCCGCCTTTGCCGCGACCGGGCGAGCCTCTGTCGGTATGCTCATGGCCAATTCCCGCATCTGCTTGGACTTGTACGATTCGTAGACGAGCATCCCGATGAGGAGAATAAAGGAACCAAACACAAAGACGATCGACCCGATCAGCACACCCCTGTTTTCCATACGTCTCCGTGCATCGCGAAAAAGCGACTGTGATCTTTATTGGCGGGCGTCCTGAGTCACGCCTTCAACGGACGCGCCCGCCGCTTCGGCCTTGCGGGCCGCACGCATATCCAACAACATCGAAACCTGAACTCCGAGGAATCCCCCCATCGCCGCCCCGGCGCCCGCCCCGTACGAAATCCGGTCGGGTCCGGCCAACAACCAGGCCAACGCGCCACCGAATACCGTTCCGACTAAAATGCTGATCAAAAACCGGCGTCCGCCAAGAAACCCGACGACCCCCCCCATCACCAGCCCGATACCGATCGCCAGGGGCATGAATTCGCTGCCCATGATGAGGCCGATCAGCGTTCCCACCGTCCCCATGACCAAAATACCGAACGCAATATCTACGAGCGTGCGTGTCGACATGGCCCGAGCGGCACCAGATTCAGTCATGGTCACAAGGAGCCTCTCTGATTACTTTGCGGGACTGGCTACCAGCGAACCGAAATCAATCTCTACACCCGGCGCGGCGATGATCGAAATACCCCAGGCCTTGGGCGCCGGCTCATGCTGATGAATGCGCTTGAAATCTTCATACACATTCACGCGCTCCTCGAACCACTGGCCGACTTCCTTGGTCCCGCTCTGCATCACGATCTCAGACCCGCTGAACATGCCGCCTTCCGTCAAGGTCCCTTCCGGCTTGGTCCCGCTCCAGACATATTTCGTGAACACGGGGATAAACATGAGATCGGTATCGAGCGACGCATAGATCGCCGCGATCTGATCCGTTCCGGCGGGAGCCTTGATGAGACGCCAGCGCCATGTCAGCACGGGATAGGCTTTCGGATCCCAATCGATCTTCTTCTTCTTGATGCGCTGACCGGCATCCTTGGCCGACAGAAAATTCACTCCGTTTTCCGTCTGCACTTTATACGCTTCACGCCCTTTTGAATGGCTGCGCTGGTTTTCATGATCCCAGGACGACGGAAATCCATCCGCCTCCTTTCCCTGAAAATCCTCCAATACCAGCACCTGGCCCTGCGCAGAGGCAGACTCAATGCCGACACTTCCAACACTCAGCATCATTCCAGCCAACGCCAATCCGCACCACACCATCCGACCGCTCATAGACGTATCAACCCTTTCTTCAAGATGAGGCTTCTTGCGAGGAAGAGGGGGCCAGCGCCGGGACCTTCTCCTCGAAATACTCTTCTCCCATCACAGGCTGTTGTCCGCGCTGGCACATCCAGAACAGCGCAAACACCGCCCCCCAAAAGACAACCATGTTCAGCGTGACCATTTTCGCGGCAAACTCAAGATCCGGAGTAAACGCCCAGGGAGACACGTCCGCCATCAGCTCGCTGACGTGCCAGGACAAGCGGCCGGAGGACCGGATGAAGCCCATCAATCCCATTACCCAGGTGAACGCCGCCGCCAGACCGAAGAGCCCCACCATTCCGCGAACGGAAATCTTTCCCCATTGGACCGGACCGTGGACAATCGCGCCTCTCAACATGAGACGATTGATCACCACACCGGCCACGATCACGGTCAGCGTCGTAAAGGCTTGCGGCGAGGAGAGACCGACTCTGATTTTCGCGGGCAGATAAAATCCATAAATCGACAGCCAGATCACATTCGCCATGCCCACCGCATACAACGTCCCAATCACGATGTTGCCGGTCGTTATCCACGACACCGTCATCGTCCGGTTCGCGCGGCGATAGTAGAGAAAGCTGAGCGCCGTGATGAGAATCATCACGTTCACCGCGCCGTTCTTCGCCGACATCAC
>OMJA01000033.1 GCA_900299245.1 Nitrospiraceae bacterium
CCAATCCCAGGCTCCGGGCCGGACCGCCAAGCCGGTCCGGAGCCTAGGATTGGGATTGCCAACGACCGCACAACCCACCATATCAACCAACGTCTCCGTCTGACATCATGAGTGAATCAGTTCCGGCGTCCCTCTCACGATGACAATTTCGTTTTCCTAAGAGCCGCAATCCCCCAAAAAAAATACCCAAAATGACACCACCAACCCAAAAAGCTTTATCAAGATTATTCCTGTCTGAGTTGAGTCGAAAGTTCCTCGCGCTCGTCCTGATCGTATTGATTTCTTCTCCCGCGGCGATGGCGCAGGGAAACGCTGAGGGATATATCTATGGTAGCGCCACCGCCGCGGCCACGGTAACCGCGGTCAATGCAGGGACCAACCTAGAGCGCGTGGTCACCGCGGATCAAACTGGTAACTTTGTCATCCCTGGCCTGCCGGTCGGAACTTACTCGGTGACGGTCAAGGGTCGCGGAGGGGAAATTCAAAAATACGATAATCTGGCCGTCAGGCTCGGCGCGGGCACCTCTGTAAAGCCCGAGGCGACTGTACGCATGCAAAGCCTCGACGTCGCAGAGCTTCAGACGATGATTGATAGCTCCCAGACGGGAGCAGCTCTGAATTTGAGCAAAGAAACCGTGGATGACCTACCGCTGCAGCGAGATCTCTCGTCTGTGATGCTTCTCAGTCCTGGAGTCATCCGGGGTGATGGAGCCTTTGGCTCGGTTCCGTCGTTCGCGGGCGCCTCAGTCGCGGAAAACAACTATTTCCTCAATGGCTTTAACATCACGGATTTCCGCCACGGGACGGACTACACCCGGGTTCCTTTCGATTTCCAGCAAGATTTCCAAGTTCAGGTCGGCGGCTATGGAGCGCAGTACGGCCGCTCGTTGGGCGGGGTCACCAGCGTGACCTCCAAGACCGGCGGCAATAAGTTCCAGAGCGGCTTCTCGGTTGTCACCACGCCGGAACGCTTCCGCCGAGATGTCCCCCGGACTTACCAATCCGACGGATCGATTTACAGTGCCCCGGACATCGGTAAATCTCGGGCGCTCGAGTATCAAGCCTTCGCATCCGGTCCCCTTCTGAAGAATAGGCTATTTTTCTACGCGCTGTACGACGGAAGAGCCAATAAGAGCGAATACGCCGGCACGTACGCCACGAGCTTTTACCGCGATGTGAGCCGTAATCCGTTCTGGGGTGGCAAGGTCGACTGGCTCATCAGCAATTCGCATCTGTTAGAGTTCACCGTCACCTCGGATGAGCGGACCACGGCGCGTACCACGTATGCCTACGATTTCAAAAAATTGCAGGTTGGTGCTTCACGCGGCGTGACGAATATCCAGCGTGGCGGCCGGGTGTATATCATGCGTTACAGCGGCAATTTTAGCGAAAACATAAAAATTTCCGCTCTATTCGGCAAAGGCGCCTCCAATCTTACCAATGCTGGATCCGGCGACAACAACCCCTACATTTACGACGGGCGTTCGGGCTCTCTAGTGCCACTCGGTTCTTGGAGCCAGGGATCGATCCAGAAGGCGGATGACCGGCGCAAGCAATACCGGGTGGATGCGACTTGGCTGTTCCGGAACCACGAGATCACCCTCGGCGCCGATGCCGAGAATAACCTCTCCAATGACCTCAGCTCCTACTCAGGTGGCGTTTACTGGCGCTACTATGCCGCCCCTGCCAACGGGCTCACAAACGGGGTTGCCAACACTAGCCAGTACGCCCGTCGGTTGATTTACAACTCAGGCGGCTCGTTCAAGGTCGAAGACAGCAGCTTTTATGTTACGGACACAATCAAGCTCTTGGGCAACCGCTTGCTTGGTTCAGTCGGGGTCCGCAATGAAGCCTTCAAGAACTATAACAAGGACAATAAAATCTTTATCGAGGCCAAAAACCAGTGGGCCCCACGACTCGGTCTTTCCTTCGACCCAAAGGGTGACGGAAAGAGCAAGCTGTTCGCGAACTACGGTCTCTACTATATTCCGATCGCCGCTAACACCAACATCCGCGCGTCGGGTGGCGAATATTATACTGCAGCCTATTTCGGGCTAAATGGCGTGAATAGTGACGGCACCCCTATTCTAGGTTCCCAGCTTGGATCTACGATCATCAACTCGGACGGTGTGGCTCCCAATCCAAAGACGCTGGTCGACCTCAACATCAAGCCGATGTACCAAAGCGAATTGATCCTCGGCTACCAGCGCCAAGTCAATTCGAACCTGGCCTTCACTGTGCGGGCGATGGCGCGCAATCTCGAGTCGGTGATCGACGACACCTTAGTGCCATTCGCGATTACCCGATGGGCTAAGCGCACGGGCAACGCAGAGTTTAGCCCGGACGCCGATTACGTCCTTTTCAATCCCGGTCGGAGTCTGACCTTCATGGCAGACGCCACGGGTAGCGGTAAGCTGGCCCCCGTAACTCTTTCCGTGGACGACCTAAATATGCCAGCGCCCATTCGGAAATACTATGCTGTGCAGCTGGAGGTGGAGCGCAGCTTCTCGTCCCGTCTGAGTGTTCGCGGCTCCTACACTTGGTCGCATAATTATGGTAACTTCGAGGGCTGGGTAAAAAGCGACAATGAACAAAACGACCCGGGAATCAGCGCCGCGTATGATGGTCCCGATTTTATGCACAACACCTATGGCAATCTTCCTAACGATCGCCGACATGTGTTCAAAATGTACGGAGTTTATCGCCCATTTCCGAAATTCTCAATAGGTGTCACCAACACCCTCAGTTCAGGAAGGCCAATCAACAAAATGGGCCAGCCGCCGAGCGAGCCGGGTGTTTCGGGCTACGCCAACAGCTACATGATGGTACCGCGTGGATCGCTAGGTAATACCCCTTGGGTCTGGGAGTTAAATACCTCTCTCGGTTATCGACTGGCTTGGAAGAAGGTCGATGGTCGGGTGTCAATCAACGTCAACAACCTGCTCAATCGCCATACGATCACCAAGTTCAACGAGTTCTACGAAGATGCCAACAAAGTAAAGAATTTGTACTATGGCATCCCGCGTGAGTTCCAAAGCCCTCAATCGGTGCAGGCCACCTTTGAACTGAAGTTCTAGAGGTTCTCATAGCGGGTCAGCTTCCTGCTGTATAGTTTCGGAGGCCAGGGATAACCTTGGCCTCCTTTTTTATGCTCAGTTGATGGATTGGTTGGTACAGGAGTAGTCTGGATTGATTGGGTTGTTGGCATATGGGTATGGGGAATGATCAAGGGTACCTGCTTGAGATACCCATTGGACGGAGAGCTGGAGCAGGGGTGTGTACCCGTCAGTTCCAGTGATAGTTCTCCCAGTCGACGCCATCGCTGGCGGTCTTGAACTTGGTGATGTAGTCGGTCCAGCCGTGGTCGATCCCTTCGTCCACGTGATTCTGGAGGAACCCGAAGTGGGTCTTGGACCATTCGGACTCGATGAGGCGTTCAAATGCGGCGGAATCGTCGGGAAAGGGATTCTGAAGGATCAGGTGGTAGTGGATCCTGCCGCTGTAGGACCGTTCCTGTACCGGGACCACGTTCAACCTTACGCCGAAACGCTTGAACCGCTTCCCATAGACCGAGCTGTTTAAACGGTTCAGGAAATGCCGCAGGTTCTGAGACGCCCGAATCCCGTCCAGGGTAAATCCATCCATGCCTTGCCTGAGGGTCAGGGATACTCCGAGGCAGTTGTCTAGGTTCAGGGCGAAGAGCTGCCGACGGACGGCGTCCTTCAATCGAGCATCTGGAGCATTACTGAGGGCGGGGCAGACCATAAATCCCCCATATTTATACGGTCACCTCTTCAGCAACGGACCGCCGAAAGCCAATAATGTCATGTAATAGCAGTGATTAAGCTTTTAGCCAGAAAGTCAGTTTTGAGACCTTCGGACCGGTCACTTTTACACTCTTCCGCCTCCTCCTCAGCTTCGATATCGTGGCACCTACCAACTTCGGATAGTAGGTCCCGCCTCGGGGAGTCCTGTACCCCAACTTGTTCAGGTAGTCGGATATCTCCCTGGCGGTATACTTATGCCAGAGAAGGGATTGGAAGATCTCGTGGCGTTCTTGATACGCTTCTGGAACGGCAAATTCTGACAGCCCCTCGACGTCAATCTCTGCCGTAAATCTTACCCTCACTTCCCCTTTCGGGATTGTTATAGGGAATCTACTCCACCGTCACTGACTTCGCGAGGTTGCGCGGCTTGTCGACGTCGCAGCCGCGCTCGAGGGCGATGTAGTAGCTGAGGAGCTGCACGGGGATGGTGGCGACAATCGGCAGGACGGCGGGATGGCAGTCGGGGATGGGAATGACCTCGTCGGCCACGCCGGGCGGAATTTCGCTGCCGGCGGTCACGACCGCGATGATCGGGCCCTTGCGCGCCTTGATCTCCTGCATACTGGAGACGATCTTGTTGAAGACATCGCCCTTCGGCACGAGGAAGACGCTCGGGCACTGCTCGCTCACGAGCGCGATCGGGCCGTGCTTCATCTCGGCGGTGGGGTAGCCCTCGGCGTGGATGTAGGAGATCTCCTTCAGCTTGAGCGCGCCCTCGAGGGCCACGGGGAAGAGGGAGAGCCGGCCGAGGAAGAGGAAGTCGGCGTGCTTGGCGTACTTCTTCGCGATCTTCCGGATCTTGGGCGCCTGCTTCAGCACGGTGCGGACAAGGTCCGGCGCGCCCTTGAGGGACTGCACGTACTGGACGCCATCACTGAAGCTCATGTCGCGCATCCGGGCGATGTAGAGGGCGATCATCGCGCCGAGCAGGAGCTGGGAGGTGAAGGCCTTGGTCGAGGCGACGCCGATCTCGGGGCCGACGTGCTGGTAGACGCCGCCATCGGCCTCGCGGGCGATGGTGGAGCCGACGACGTTGTTGATCGCGAGCACCCGGTGGCCCTTGCGCTTGGCCTCGCGCAGGGCGGCGAGGGTGTCGATCGTCTCGCCGGACTGGCTGATGACCCAGCAGAGCGTGTTGCGGTCGAGCGGCACGTTGCGGTACCGGAATTCCGAGGCGTAGTCGACCTCGACGGGCACGCGGGCGAAGGACTCGACCAGGTGCTCGGCCACGAGGCAGGCGTGCCAGGCGGAGCCGCAGGCGCAGAACAGCAGCCGGTCGATCTGGCGGAACTCGGCGGCGGAAAGGTTGAGGCCGCCGAACTGGGCGGTGCTGCCGTCCTCCGAGAAGCGCCCGCGCATCGTGTTTTCCAGCGCCAGGGGCTGCTCGAAGATCTCCTTCTCCATGAAGTGGGCGTAGCCGTTGAGGTCGGCCTCGCCCACGGTCCAGGTGATCTTGTCCACCACCGGCGACACGTCGGCCTGGTCGAGCGTGGAGATGGCGAAGGTGAGCGGCGTCAGGTGCACGAGCTCGCCGTCCTTCAGGTAGACGACGTTCTGGGTGCGGCTGACGATCGCCGCGGCGTCGCTGGCGAGGATGTACTCCTGATCGCCCACCCCGAGGACGAGCGGGGACGCCTTGCGGGCGGCGACGATCTCGTCGGGACAGTCGGCGCAGAGGACGGCGATGCCGTAGGTGCCCTCGACGTGGCGGAGCGTCTTGCGGACCGCCTCGAGGAAGCGGCTGCCTTCGGCGTGCGACGGCTCCTTCTGGTAATGGTAGGCGATCAGGTTGCAGAGGACTTCG
>OMJA01000034.1 GCA_900299245.1 Nitrospiraceae bacterium
GGTTCGCCGAGTGCGACCCGCTTGAAGTTCCCCTGTTCGGTCAACTTGAACACGATGAGGGGAAGGTTGTTGTCCATGCACAGACTGATGGCGGTCGAGTCCATGACCTTCAGGTTTTGATTCAGGATCGAAAGGAACGGGATCTCGCTGTACTTCTTGGCCGACGGATTTTTGACCGGATCGGAGTCGTAAATCCCGTCAACCTTGGTTCCTTTGAGGATCACTTGCGCGCCGATTTCCATGGCCCGCAGCGCGGCGGCGGTGTCGGTCGAGAAATAGGGGTTGCCGGTGCCGCCGGCAAAGATGACGACGCGATTTTTTTCCAGATGACGGATGGCCCGGCGGCGGATGTAGCCTTCGGCCAGTTGGCGCATTTCAATGGCAGACTGGACGCGAGTGATGACGCCGACCCGCTCGAGCGCGTTCTGAAGCGCGAGCGCGTTCATCACGGTGGCGAGCATACCCATGTAGTCGGCTGAGGCGCGTTCCATTCCGGAAGCGCTTGCGGCAAGCCCGCGGAAAATGTTGCCGCCGCCGATGACGACGGCAACCTGGACATCCAGGGCAACCACAGAGGCGATTTCTTGTGCCAGCCCTTCGAGAATGGACGGCTGAATACCATAGCCCTGCTCACCGGCCAACATCTCCCCGCTGACTTTCAGCAGGAGGCGCCGGTATTTCGCAGAACTCATGCTTCGCCTAATTGAAAGCGGGTGAAGCGCCGGATGTTCATGTTCTCACCGATCTTGGAAATCTTCTGCGCCACCAAGTCCTTGACGGTCACCGCCGGATCCTTGATGAAGGATTGCTCCAGCAGGCAGCTTTCCTGGTAGAACTTTTCAAGTTTTCCTTCCACAATCTTGGGCCAAGCTGCCGGGGGTTTCCCCAACTCTTTTGCCTGCCCTTCGAATATGGCTTTTTCCCGTTCGATCAGTTCGGCCGGGATATCCTCGCGTTTCACATAGGAGGGTTTGGCCGCGGCGATCTGGAGGGCGAGATCATTGACGAAAGCTTTGAATTCTTCGTTGCGGGCGACGAAATCCGTTTCGCAATTGACTTCGATCAGGACGCCGATTTTTCCGCCCATATGGATATAGGAATGGATCAATCCCTGATTGGTTTCCCGTCCGGCTTTCTTGGCGGCCGCAGCCAAGCCTTTTTGCCGGAGATAATCGATCGCCTTTTCGATGTCGTCGCCGTTTTCAGTCAGCGCCTTCTGGCAATCCAGGATGCCGGCGCCGGTTTTTTCACGAAGTTCTTTTACGAGGTGACTTGATCCTGCCATGGTCCTCTATCCTTACGCGATGAGATGAGTATACGGTTGTCTGTAAATACCTACGCGACCGGTGCCGCGCTCGCCACGGCCGGTTTGCCGCCTGCTGCCGGAGCGGCCTGGAAGTCGGCCTCATCGCGCTGGGTCTTGATATGGGCGCCTTCGATGCAGGCGTCCGCGATCTTCGAGGTGATCAGCTTGATGGAGCGGATCGCGTCGTCGTTGCCCGGGATCGGGTAGGTGATGTTGTACGGATCGCAATTGCTGTCCAGAATCGCGATGACCGGAATACCCAGCCGGGTCGCTTCCTGCACGGCAATCTTTTCGATGCGGGTATCCAGCACGAAAATGGCGCCGGGAAGACCGCGCATCGACTTGATGCCGGAGAGATACTTTTGCAGCTTGACGATATCTTTCTGCATGAGCATGACTTCTTTTTTCTTGAGGCCGTGCTCACTGGGGTTCTGCAAGATGGTTTCCATCTTTTTCATCTTATCGATGCTGAGACGAATGGTCTTGAAGTTCGTCAGCATGCCGCCGAGCCAGCGGGCGTCGACGTAAGGCATGCCAGCGCGGCCGGCTTCTTCAGCCAGAATCTCGCGCGACTGACGCTTGGTACCCACGAAAAGCACGGTGCCGCGGTTTGCTGCCAGCTGACGCACGTACTTCAGCGCGTCCTGGAACATCGGCAGGGTCTTTTCGAGGTTGATGATGTGGATCTTGTTGCGATGACCGAAGATGAAGGGGGCCATCTTCGGGTTCCAGAAGCGGGTTTGGTGGCCAAAGTGGCAACCGGCTTCCAGCATTTCGCGCATGGTCACGGACATGTGAGTTACTCCAAGAGGGTTAGGGTCTGAAGTCCGCCCCGACATTCCTGAAAAGGAACACCCCGGATGGGCGGACCAGCGATTTACAAAAAACAGCGATAATTCCCGACCCGCAGCGGCTCGTTTCCGGACCGCCATCAAGTCAGCCCGCGATTGTAGCAACAAAGCGGCCTTTCGCTCAAGCCCCTTGCACCGCACGGAAACCATGCGCCCCACCGCTGCGCGGCCGCCCTTGCTCCGGTATTTCCCTGCTTTCTCGTCACGAAGGTGAGATAATCCCGCTTTGCGAACAGTAAAGGCGCAGCGAGTGGCTGGGCCATCACATTTCAGGCGAAGCAGCATGAGCATCCATATCAATACCGCCGAAGACATCGCCCAAATGCGCGTGGCTTGCCGCCTTGCCTCCGAAGTCCTCGACTACATCACCCCGTTCATCAAGGTTGGCGTCACCACGGGCGAGCTCGATCGCCTCTGCCACGCCTACATGCGTGACGTGCAAGGCACGGTGCCGGCACCGCTGAACTATGCGCCCCCCGGCTATCCGCCCTTCCCCGGCGCGATCTGCACCTCCGTCAACGA
>OMJA01000035.1 GCA_900299245.1 Nitrospiraceae bacterium
ACGCCGCCGTCAACGTCGTCTTCCCGTGGTCCACGTGCCCGATCGTCCCGATGTTTACGTGCGGCTTCTTCCGCTCAAATTTCGCCTTCGCCATAACCTCAATCTCCTTCAATCAAATGACAAGCGTGCGAAGCGACTCTCTTCGCAACCGTTAACCTCGAACGCACCAAGTCGTGGCAACCGGATGAGTGGAGCCCACGACGCGGATTGAACGCGTGACCTCGTCCTTACCAAGGACGTGCTCTACCAACTGAGCTACGTGGGCTTTGCGGTCCGTCATCTTCATTCCACCCAAGACACACAATTCAACTCGATGGAGCGGGCGATGGGATTTGAACCCACGACAGCCAGCTTGGAAGGCTGGAACTCTACCACTGAGCTACGCCCGCCCGAATATCTTCGTCAGCACTGTCGCGATCTCAACCCGATGCGGCCTGCTATACTTCCGTCACACGCATCGACCCATACAAACCGAACGCTGGTGGGCAGGCAAGGATTCGAACCTTGGAAGACATAAGCCAGCAGATTTACAGTCTGCCCCCTTTGGCCACTTGGGTACCTGCCCACTCCAACTCGACTGCGTCTTCGCGCTCAAAAATCCGTTTCGAATTCAGCGAAATCTTTCGCCATCTTCACACTGAAAAACTAGAGTAAGCCTGTCCGCACACAGCTCTCTCCCCTCATCAAGGAGGAGAAACAGCTGATCTGGCGAACTAGGCTATTTCAAGAAACGCTGGATTCTATTGACGAAGTTGCGCCATGTCAAGAGGAGAAATGGCCTCCTCGCCACTTTTTTCGTCCTATGGGGCCATAGCCGGGCATGGATGGCCGACAGAAATATTTTTGATCTGACCAGCGGCTTTTTCGGCAGCCCCGATGATTTTTTCTGGCAAACCAAGCACTTGCTTCATCAGGCGCTGACTTTCCCCAAGGGAAATCTGGGACTTGCCGGCAAGAAAACGCTTCTGCGTCACCCGCCGCTCGTCAGGATCCTGCGGAACGTAGTACCCCCGGAGTTCGCCGGTCTCAATCGCCCGACGAAACCGGGCCACCCACTCCATGGACAGCTGAGGGGACTCACTCATGAACCGCCCCCCCTTCTTTTCAATCTCTAACTGATTCCAGACAGCCCACCCGACAAACACCGCCCAGGTTTCATTGAGCGCTTCCCACGCCTCGGGATCTGAAAGATACCGGACCTCCGTCTCATGACTCCGCTGAACCACCGGAGTAATGAACACCTCCCGATACCGGCACACCTGCATCTCTCGGGCGAACTCGATCAGCCCCTGCTCAGGACCCGGCAACCTTCCTCCGGACTCCTCCGATTCAAGATAGTCGATATAGGCATGGAATAACTCGTGATACAGCACTTCCAGCTCTTTGGGCGTCATCGTCGTCAGCGGCCGCACATCCCTCCCCGCCGCATGGAAAGACAGCGTCCGGTTCAACACCATCCGATGCTCCCCCGGATGATACTCGGCCGCGTAGGTGCGCAGATCGTCGAATTCAAACCGCACAAAGTCTGGCGGGATAGCCCGCAGAAAACCGGTCGGCAACCGAAGCGCCGTCGCTCCACTGATGAGCTGCGCCCACATCTTGGCCGCCCCCGAAGCCGTCGGCTCCGCGGCCATGGACCGACCGGCTCCGCCCGCGCACAGGAGAATCAGGCCGCATAACACCGCGAGCCAGCGATGCATAAAAACACCCAGCATGCGACCTCAGGAAAAAAACGGCCAGGGATCACAGATCCGGAACGCTAGTAGTCCTGATCGTGATAACTTCCCCAATGACTTCCCCGCCCGCCCTCTTCAACCAGAGCCACGGTGTCAAACAGATCCGGGGAAACATGATCCAGAAACCGGGACGGTTTCGACAGCAGCATCCCGCTGCTCTTATCGTAGACATTAATAGGATAGGTCAGAAACAGATGGCGCTTCGCCCGCGTGACGGAGACATAGAATAACCGCCGCTCCTCCTCCAATTCCTCATCAGCGACGAACGAATAGACCGACGGAAACCGGCCGTCTACAATCCAGATGACGAACACGGCCTGCCATTCCAACCCCTTGGCTGAGTGAATCGTCGACAGCACCATCCGCTCGTCGTCCCGGTCCGGCGCATCCACGCCCGACGCACTTCCATCCGGCGGCTCCAGCGCCAGGTCGGCAAGAAACTCCGTCACGCCGGGATAGCCCTCGGCAATCGTATGGAGATGATCGAGGTCCCGCGTGCGCTTGGGATAGTCGTCGTACTGTTCTTTGAGAATCGGAAGATAGTACTCATAGATATGGTTCACCTGCTCCGACGGCGAACGGTCATCGGCGCCCGACAAACTCTCCAGCGTATCGGCCAGATTCTTGAGCCCCTGCCCGGAACGGCCGCCCACCCCGCGCAACACGTCGAACGGCTGTCCGCCCTTCACGATCGCCGCGAGCAGGTCGTGCGCCTTCTTCGGCCCGACCCCGTCCACCAGCATCAGCACCCGATTCCAACTCACCGTATCCAGCGGATTGGCAATCACCCGCACATGCGCGAGCAAATCCTTTACGTGCGCCGTCTCGATAAATTTGACTCCGCCCCGCTTAATGAAGGGCAGCCCCTTGCGGGACAGCTCGATTTCCAGATCGAACGAATGAAAACTGGACCGGAACAGCACCGCGACTTCACTCAGCGGGACGCCCTCTTCACGCAGTTCCAGAATCTTCTGCGCGATAAAGCGGGACTGCGTGTTCTCACCCGCCGCTTCCACCAGGGACGGCAACGGCCCGTCGATCTTCCGCGTGAAGAGCCGTTTCGTATACTTCTCCGCCGCCTCGTCGATAATGCAGTTCGCCAGATTCAGAATCGGCTGCGTGCTGCGATAGTTTTCTTCCAGCTTATAGATCTGCGTGCCGGGAAAGAG
>OMJA01000036.1 GCA_900299245.1 Nitrospiraceae bacterium
CCTTGTGGATAGCGCTCCTCATCCGTCGGAATCTGCTTGTTCTGTCGGTTGATGAGCTCCTTGCCCGAGATTTAGGCATTGGGGTGCATGTGGCATCCCTCCCCTAGATCTTGTAGGGACAATGAGAGCCTGAACGGCCCTTGACAGGGAAATCGGATCTGTGGACAGCCCGTTACAAATCAGAACGAAATGTGCAGGATTTCACTAGAAAATAGCCCGATAGCGTTTGGAATGCACGCCGGATTCGTCGGTGTAGCCCAGCGATCCTTTATCCGGGGCTCCGGTGTCGTTCAGGTCGATTCGATAGTGGCCACGGACCTCTTCCATCGTCACTTCAAAGGGTATTGCCCGCGGCAGGAGCGTACCAGGCGCATGAGCGCCGAGAGCCAGGGTCTTAAGCGCCTCCGGCTCAGCGTATTGTTTATCAGAAAAGATATAGATATCCGCCACGGCGTGGTCCCCGAGCTTATGGCCGGGCGTCGTGGGCGGAATATGATCTCCCAGGGTGCCGGCCAGCCGCTCGGTCTTCAGCTGCTTTAAGAGACCGGCTACCTGGCTATCGGTGGCTTCCGGCGGCACCACGATTCCGACCACATTCATTTCGGTGACGCTGGTCTGGACTTTAAAAATGACCGGTGCCGCTTCCGGATCCTCCACCACCGGACCCGCAGGGCCTTCCGTTCCGGTCGCTTGTTTATTACGTGAGCTGGGCACGATCAGCGCGACAAAGAGCCAGAGACCCAGCAGAATGGCAAAGACCACTACGAGAGGATGGGCCCCGGCGCGTTTGCCTTCTTGATAGGGATGCTGTTCGTCGCTCATGAGGAGAGATCCTTTGTCGTCGGCAGTGAGTCAGGCCGCACGGCTGCGTCGCGCAGCCGGCGCTTGGCATTTTCCCAGAGCCTGTCCAGTTCTTGTGCCGTCATAGCGGACAGCGGTCGCTGTTGTTCGGCAGCCTGGGACTCCACCAGGACGAACCGGTCTACGAACCGGTTGGTGGAGAGCCGCAGGGCATCTTCGGGGTTGACCTTGAGAAACCGGGCCAGATTGACGAGAGAGAAGAGCAGATCGCCGAGCTCCCCAGCGACGTCGTCTGCGCCCGAAGTGGAACCGGACGGTGCGGGTTCCGCCGCAAGAGCCTCTTGTAGTTCACCGATTTCCTCCGCGATCTTGTTGAACACATCGGCCAGTCCGGCGGCATCGTGCGACCAGTCGAATCCCACACGCGACGCGCGGGCCTGGACTTGATATGCACGGAGCAATGCCGGGAGTGCTTTCGGCACCCCGTCCAGCGCCGACTGTGAGCCGCCTGCCGCCTGGCGTTCGGCCCGCTTAATCTCCTCCCACTGGCTCAGGACCTGTTCTCCGTTCGCGGGTTTGGTCGCCGTGTCCGGACCACCGAAGACATGGGGATGTCGCCGCACAAGTTTGGCGGCGAGGTGATCGATGACGTCGTCGACGGTGAATGTTCCGGCTTCGGTCGCAATCTGGCTGTGAAAGATGACCTGGAGCAGGACGTCGCCGAGCTCTTCCTTCAGTTTGGCGGTGTCCCGGTGGTCGATGGTCTCCAGCACTTCATAGGCTTCTTCGAGTAGATAGGGTTTCAGCGATTCGTGCGTTTGTTTCCGGTCCCAGGGACATCCGTTCGGAGCCCGGAGCGCGGCCATGAGATCGATCAATTTTGAAAAGCGATCAGACATCGGTTCCTCTGCTGAGGGCCCACTCTATACCGACGGGAACGGCGGCTTCAACGGTCGTTCGTGGCTTGCGAGCCCTTGGGGCCTATGGTAGGGTATCGCGCACGGACTCAGACTCGTCGGTGAGGGAGTTATGGCGGAACAGGAAGAAGGATTTGTCGTTCGGGATCGGCGTGGCGGCGGGAGCGAGGCGGCTGCGAAAGCCTCCGGTCCGAGTGATTCTCCCAAGCCGGCGTCAGCAGCCGGCTCGGAGCATCAGGCGCCTGCCTTTCCCGTGACGTTTTCTTCCTTTGTCATTTCCCTGGGCTCGTCGTCGCTGATGCTCATGGGAGAGAAACTCGATCCCCAGCAACAGGCGGTTCCGGTCAATCTTCCGCAAGCCAAAGAAATTATCGATTTGCTCTCCGTGCTCGAAGAGAAAACCAAAGGCAATCTCACGTCGGAAGAGCAGACGGTCTTACGCGATATGCTCTATGCCCTCCGCATGAAGTACGTTTCCCTCTCATCCGGTAAATAGCTCCAAAGGGGCCGGTGCGTACCCGTTGCCTCCTGATCCGCACATTCCGGAATTTTTGAGACGGCCGGCCAATTCCGTTATAGTGGGCTCAGGCTTCGTGCCACGAGGCTGAGTTGAGGCGACCACCATGCCGGATTCGGAACAGTCATCACGCGCATCCTCCTCTGCCGGACCCGGCAGGGTGGAGCGTTTTGTGCCCGGCGCCGCGAGTACCGTCTCAGCCAAATCCTCCCGTCCCACCGAGCCGGAGCGCAAAGCGCCGCATCTCCGTCCGGTCTGGATGGTCCTCATCCTTCTCATTCCCAGTTTGGCGTTGACCTTCTACTATTCGCAGGTCGTGGTGCCGGGGGGGGATGAGGCCGATTCGTTTCTGCCGACCACCAGCTATGCGTTTGTGCTGCTGCTGTTGAATCTCGACCTGATCGGGTTCGTCGTGCTGACGCTGCTGCTGTCTCGCAACCTGATCAAAGCCTATTTCGAGCGGCGCCACCGGCTGGTCGGATCGGGGTTTCGCACCAAGCTGATTGCGGCATTTATCGGGTTCTCGCTGATCCCGACGATTCTGCTGGCGATTGTGGCGAGCGGATTGGTCAATAAAGCGGTCGATGTCTGGTTCAGCGACCAGATCGATCGGGTGATGAAGGATTCGTATGAAGTGGCCCGCATGCAACATGCCGGGCATATTGCGTTGGCCGTCAACAGCGCGCGCGCCATCGGACAGGAATTGTTTCGCGAAGATATGTTGACGTCCGAACAGCGCGATTTGCTGATTGCAGCCATGGCCCGCAAGCGGATGGAGTACGGGGTGGCGGGGATCGAGGTGTTTTCGTCGAAGATGGAGACGCTGACCAAAGCACTCGATGCGGAAATTCCCCCCGGCGTGCTGGACCTGCCGGTCAGCCAGCTGGTGTTGCAGGTGATCAACGGGAAGCAGGAATTTACCTCCGTGCAGGAAGCCCAGACCGGCCGGCTGGTACGGGCCGGTGTGCCGGTGGCGGCCGGGAGCAATCGGGGTGAACTGGCCGGCGTCGTGGTCGTCGAGGCCTATGTGCCGGGATCACTATTGACCAAGATGGAAGGGATCGGGCGGCAATATGAGGAGTATAAGCAGATCAAGGCTATGAAGAATCCGATCAAGGCCGGCGCCTACCTCTTTGTGGCGGTCGTGACCGTGATGATTCTCTTCAGCGCCACCTGGTTCGGATTTTATGTCGCCCGCAGCATTACGGTGCCCATTCAACGTCTGGCCGAAGCAACCGAGGCCGTGGCGCAAGGGGACTTGTCGGTGAAGATCGACGCCAAAGCGACCGACGAAATCGGGACTCTGATCGAGTCGTTCAACCGGATGACCGGGGACTTGCAAGGCAGCAAGTTCAAGTTGGAAGATGCCAACCGTTCGTTGCGCCAGACGAACGTCGAGTTGGACCGTCGCCGGGCCTATATCGAAACCGTCGTCGAGACCATCGCCGCCGGGTTGCTGTCAATCGACCGGAACGGAGTCATAACCACCTTCAATCCTTCGGGGGAGCGCATTCTCGGGCTGTCCGCCGACCGGATTCGGGACCGTCCGGCGAACAACGTCTTTAAAGAGTTCGGTCTCGACGTGTTTCAAGC
>OMJA01000037.1 GCA_900299245.1 Nitrospiraceae bacterium
ACTCTGCCGCTTCTAGAGATCGATCCACGATGTCCGGTAGGTCAGTAAGACCGGACTCGAGAAGGCGTTGCGAAAGCCCACAAAGTATTCGCCCGCTCGAAGCGTCACGGAACGAGAAGCCGTTCCCTGGATTCGCTCGTGCAGTGGGGGCTCCCCTGCGGGAGGCAACCCCTTGAGAACAGCCCTATATTGCTCTGCGGTCAGAATCAGCAAGAGGAGTTGCCGCCTGGCCTGGACGGCAAAGTCCAAGGTGAAGACCGCGCGTCGCGGACATTCGGCGTCTGTACCGTGAGCCTGCTCCGGGCCGATGGTCACCGTTTCCTCGCGGTCTACCCGTGCCCGCGGATCCAGCTTCAATCCGTCGAGCGGGCTCGCCAGGGCGCCTGGCGCAAGGATCACTCCCAGGGATCCTGCGCCCAGAATCCCGGTCGCTTGTCGCCGCGAGACCATCATCGGCGTCTTTCCCTGCTGTGCCACACGTCTTGCAATGCATGTACCCCGGTTGAACGCGTCTCTTCTCTCCTCTCCTGGAACCACCGACGCGGCCCGCCGTTTCGGAACAGCACGTACTGCGCCGTGGTCGCGGCCGCATGCTCTGGCGCGATTGCCTCGATGTCGCCGCGCGGCTCAGACTGCGCGAAGGTCGAGCCGCTTGCCGAGGGCGTGAAGAGCCGCTTCGATGCCGTCGATCCGGGTCGTGTGCCGGATGTCGGTCAGCCGGTTCACTTCCTGGGGAGTCGTGCCGAGGCGGCGCGCGAGTTCGGCCGGGCGCACCTTCTGCCGGACCAGCTCGTTCAACAGCAGCACCTTGGCGGCAAGGCTGGCGGGCAGCTCCACGATCTTCTGCCGCCGCTTGGGGGGCGAGGGCAACGGCACCGGACGGCGGTCCTCGAAATAGAAGTCGAGCGCCGACACGAGCGCATCGTGGGCATGGGCCAGCGCCTCTGCTTCGGTATCGCCTTCGCTGATGGCTTCGGGGATGTCGGGAAAGGTGACGGTGAAACCGCCGCCCTTGTCGCGAAGGAGAGTTACGGGAAACTGCATGATCAATCCTTCAATCCAAGTTGTCGCCTGATGGCGGCCAGCGTGCCAGGCTTGAGGTCCTTGCTGTGCATCGGGATCACCGTCTGCCGGCCGTTCAGATAGACCTTGAGGTGTGAGCCCTTGCCGGGTTTGAAGGTTGCTCCAAGACCGGCGAGCCACCGCTTCAGCTCTTTGGATGTCACGCGGACAATATAAGCAAAAATGTTTATAGTTCAAGACGGGGATTGAATAGCCGAATGCTGCCGGGAACAAGGGCGCTCGCCCGGGCCCCGTCGTCCTGAAGCCGTCGTCCTGAAGCCGCTACCGCTGGGGGTACTCGAGTCTTTCTTCCCCTTCGCGGAGTCCGCGAAGGGGAAGTGCCCTCGTTATACGAGGGCGGTGGGGTCAGAATCGACCCGGCGAGAAGCGCCGTCGATCCGTCAAGGCTGGGAGCGCGCTCGAGTATCGCATCGACAAGAGAAGAGCGGCACGGAGTACTGCGCTCCCGGCAGCAAGAGTCCGGGCCCCGTTGTCCCTCGTTGCCCTCGAGCCTTTCTTCCCCTTCGCGGAGCCCGCGAAGGGAAAGTGTCGCCGCCTGTCATGAGCGCACGCCGAACAGGTGTGCATCGAAGGATCTGCGGCGACGATGCGGTCAGGAGTGACGCGGCGAGTATTGGCGGTGGGCATCCTCGTCCTCCTAAGCGAGGATTCGCCGACGCTCAGCGGAGAGACTTCGCTTTCGCCGAGGGAACCTGGAGTGTGAGTGGCTTCCAATCGCAAGCGCGTGGCGTTCGACACTCCTTGATCATCGATCGATCTCGGTTCGAAGGAATCTCCCTGTTTCGACGGATGCAGTTGCAATGTCGGGGAATGGAGACCCAAAAATAGGGCGCTCAACTATGCGTGAATGACAGTCTTTAAGCTGTCGCAAGATCAGTAGCCTTGTCTGCCTATGACCCAAGCCGCGAGGGACTGATCATGTCTGCAATGTCTGATCTAACTGGTACCGCTGGCGTTCCCCTGGTCTTCGCGACCCCACACCACCGTGCGAGCGTGTTCATCCAGTTCCTTGCAGATGTCGAGGGATTCTACCGGGACATCAATGGACAAAAGCATAGTCTCCAGCCTTACAAGCCTTATTCGCTTCTTTCACTCGTAAGCCCAACGCCGCTCGTACAGAGTGTTCCGGCGCACCTTCCAGCAGTGTTCTTGACGTCATTTTCTGGACGTTTCTACATCAGTCTTCACCATGGTCTTAAGGACATGGTCCCTGGCTACATCCCTGCTGCGAACTCCGGCCCATCCGGCGGCAATCAAGGCGATCCAAATTTCGCGTGCTGTTACCAGTACATCGAACCGACGGTGACAGGTAACCAGATCAACATCGACATGAGCTACATCGACTTCACGGCGATCTCGCTTTGCATGACAGCGAAGAATGCGCCGCATGCCCAAAACGGCAGGCAGACCAGCGAGAGCAGCTTGAAGTTGGCGACGGCCACCGCCACCGCCTCCGTGGCCAATGCCGCCGTCTTGCCCGCATCGACTGACCTACTGCCCTCCGCCAACTTTGCCCGCGTTATCAGCCCGGGACTGGGGGCGCCGTCGATGTATCACGACTTCACTGCCTATCTGACCGGAACGCTTGCCAGCCAAAGTGTTCGACTGGCTGGAACCTTTCAGGGTGTGGGCCAACCGCCATGGTCGAACCCAGCCTTGCAGGCCCAGAGTTATGATTTCAATGCTACATTCGATAGGCAAGGCAACGTCACGTTGAGCCCCAACCCGGGTTCCGGCAATGGGCAGGCTCCCGGAGTTCCGGTCGCCAAGCGGGGGCAAGGCGTCGGTGCAACGACGAAGATGCATGTTGCCTTCGCCGCGCTCAACGTCGTGACCGGCATCTATGGCTGTAATCCCGCGTACTCCCTTAGCACCGGGCCGTCGTTTCCTGGCATCACCAACGACGTCTGGGGCGAAGTGCTTGGGGACTTAGTTGCGGGGTTGAACTTCGGCTTTGTGGGCAGCACCATGTCATTTGGTTCCACAACGGTCGGCCAATTGGCCAGCACGCAATGGTGGGGAAACGGCTACATGCCGGACGGAACCTACGTCCATCCTTCGACGACTCCCGCCGGGAACAAGGTCTACTTCGGCGGAGTGCAGGCAACTGCTTCCAACTACAATTCCTACGCTGCAAGCCTCGCCCCTCTCACCACAGGCTATGGCTTTCCGCTGGGGGATAGATTGGGCCGTAATTTATTGGCCATAAATACTGGGATTGATCCCTCGGGATACGTCTTAATCGAGATTGATCGGCCGTCGGGATCGTCGTCGTTTTAGTGCTTCGCCTGACGGCGCTCCCCGCCGGCGCAGTTCGAGTTAGACTGCGCTCAAGAAGAGAAGCCATGCTGCGCGCCGCCGGACTCCGTCTACTTCCCGCGCTTCCGGGGGCGGCCCTTCTTCTGGGTCAGTTCCACGCTGGTGCAGCGCGGCGTCTCGCGCGGCACCTCATAGTATTCGATCTCCACTTGCCGCTGGGCGTAGTAGGCGGCGGCGAGCAGGGCGGCCATGCCGGAGAAGACCTGGGGTTCGAAGGCGGGATAGGCTGTCACGATGTAGGTCGATGAAACGCCGACATCCGGTGTCAGCGAGAATTGGATCATCGCCGAATTCTGGCCACTCCCTTTCACGCCGAGCCACGTGACCAGTCCCGTCTGTTTTCCCATGGCGATAATCTCCCGATCGATCGGCGGCCGGTTGAGTCGTGACCGCAATGCTCACGTCAGTTTCCTGCCGCGTCGGCGCCCGCGCAAGATCGCGTGGCTTGCAGCGCAACCTCAAGCAGATCAGGCCATCCCGCCGAGCCGGTGCCGCCAGGCGTCTCGGAGCGTCCTGAAGCCGAGGAACTCCGCGCCTCTCTCCTGGATCCAGCCAATCGGCGCACCGCTGCGGAACAGCGCGTATTCGGCCGTGCGCAGCGCGGCATGGTC
>OMJA01000038.1 GCA_900299245.1 Nitrospiraceae bacterium
CCGGCTGCGATCAGCAGCCGTCACCATATAACTTCGTCGGAAGGAGTGGGAAATGGCCGTTCCGGTTTCCCAAATGTATACAGTCGCGTCATATGTGCTTGGCCGGAAGTTTAAGGGAATCACGCGCTATCCGCTGGTCTTGATGCTGGAGCCGCTCTTTCGTTGCAATCTGGCCTGCGCCGGTTGCGGAAAGATCCAATATCCCGACCACGTTCTTGATAAGCGGTTGACGCCCGAGCAATGCTGGGCCGCGGCTGAGGAGTGCGGTGCGCCTATCGTGGCGATCCCCGGTGGCGAACCTCTGATCCATCCCGAGATCGGGCGGATCGTCGACGGGTTGGTGGCGCAAAAACGCTATCTCTACGTGTGCACGAACGCCATTCTGCTGGAGCGGAAACTGAAAGAATTCACGCCGTCGAAGTATCTGACCTTCAGTGTCCACATGGACGGGCTGAAGAACGAGCACGACCTCGCAGTCTGCCGGGACGGGGTTTACGAGATTGCGGTGAAGGCGATCAAGGAGGCGTTGAAGCGCGGGCATCGGGTCACGACGAACACCACGTTGTTCGATGACGCGAATCCGGACCGCGTGAGAAAGTTCTTCGACGAGATGATGGATTTGGGCGTCGAGGGCATGATGATCTCGCCGGGGTACAGCTACCAGAAGGCCCCCGATCAGCAGCACTTCCTGAAGAAGGCGAAGACGAGAGACCTGTTCTCGAAAATCCTGAGCCGGCCGAAGGCGAGGTGGAAGTTCAATCAATCGCCGCTCTTCCTCGATTTTCTGATGGGTAAAAAGGAATATCAATGCACGCCCTGGGGGAACCCGACGTACAACGTGTTCGGTTGGCAGAAACCCTGTTATCTCCTGCAGGAAGGCTATGCGAAGACTTTCCGGGAATTGATGGAAACCACCGAATGGCAGGACTACGGCACGAGCAAAAATGAAAAGTGCGCCGAGTGTATGGTGCATTGCGGATACGAGGCATCGGCGGTCAGCGACACGTTCGGCACGGTGGCCGGATTTGCCCGGACCGCCAAGCTCACACTGTTACCGACGTCGCGGTAAATGAAGGGCGGCTGGTTGTATGACTGACACAAAGAGCCATGAGGCCGGCAAAAGCGGTTCGCTCGAGGGGCGGGTATTTCGTCCCGTCTCCGCTTCTGAAACGGCGGAAGCGATCGACCTCGCGTTCGATTATCGGGGCGATGTGACGCTCGAACTTCGTGCCGGCGAATCGCTCAAGGGGTACATCTATAACAGGCTCTCGACAGCCTCCGGTCCGGTGATTGAAATGTTCCCGACCGACAACCCCGCGCCCAGGCAGATCCCCTATGCCGAGATCGTCTCCATCGCGTTTACGGGAGCGGATACGGCCAGCGGCAATTCATGGGAAGCGTGGGCGCTGAAGAAAGATTCCGAGCGGCGCGCGGAGGCCGATCGTGTTGAGGCCGAGGCGCGCGCGCGCGGGCTTCTCTAGTCATCGCTTTCCCGATCGGGTGTGCCGTCCTCCCGATTGATTTTCGCCGGATTTCTCCGCATACATACCTGCTTTGCGATCGTCAACTGCCATTTTATTTTCTCGGCATCCATCGTGCGCGCAGGCCATCCTTCCCGCTCTTGTAATTGACAAAGAATAGGGGCTGTGTTAGAAGAGTCGGCCTTAAAATCGGCTGGAGCGCGTGGGCGTGTTCGGCAGGTCGCGCGCCTCATCTGATGAATGAGAATGAGGGGATTGGCACGGACGAGTGGAGTGGAAACCAAGAAGGAAGTCTGGCTTTCGGTGGAGCGTCGTCGTCGCCACAGCCGGTATCTGCGCCTTCATTGCACATCCAGCCGTTCTGCATGCAACGCATGAAGCCGACCATCGGTACACGGTCGAAGGGTTCGTGTGCACCGCCGATGGGAAGCCGAGCGCCAATACCGAAGTCCTGGTCAAGGACACGAGGATTTCATACGGGCAGACCGTCACGACGGATGACGCGGGATATTACAGGGCAGCGTTTCACCTGCATAACGATAACCTAGGTGATCCGCTTCTTGTAGAGGTAAAGGGCGAGCAGCAGCATCATAAAATTCAGTTCGATCCGAAGGATCTTGAGAGTGAGCGTAAGATCCAGGTTAATTTCGGATCGGGATGCATCGTTGACCGGTCGGCTCATCCGATGTGGGTGTGGGGTGTGCTGGCAGGGGTCGGTGGAGCGGTCGTGCTGCTGGTCGGGATGAAGGTGGTTCGATCTCAGCGCAAGCGTGCCGGAAAGCAGGAGAAGGGGCAGAGTAAGCGAAAAAAGTAACCGGCTGTTCATTGGGTATGATGCGAACTCGCCGGAGTCACAAGTTGGACATGTTGGGGCAAGCAAAACTGTGGTTTTTCTGGTGAACGCAGAGTAGCGCTTTTGTAAGGGGGACCCCTTGCGGAGGCGTTTTTTTCTGCCTGGAAGAAGCTGGGTCGGTTCGAAAAGCATTGTGGGTCGTAGAAAAGGAGTGGAGGAAATCATATGAAAATGTCGTGGCATCTGATGTTGGTTTTGGGTTTGGGTTTGACGGTGGCTGCATGTGGCGGTGGTGAGGGCGGCGGCGGTGAGGGGCCGGTGGTGCCTCCTCCTCCTGCTCCCGCGGAATATGCGGATAAGCACATGCCTGCCGGCTGGTGGACGGATGCCGCCAAGCTTGAAGAAGGCCGGAAGTTGTTTATCGGCGAGACGAATCCTGATGTGAACTGCGCCAGCTGCCACGGCAAGGACGGCAAGCCTGTCAAGGCGGGTGCCCGCGATTTCCGCGTCAGCGACCGGATGAAGCTGTATTCGGATGCCGTGTGGTTCTGGCGTATTTCCGAAGGCGTGCCGAACACCAAG
>OMJA01000039.1 GCA_900299245.1 Nitrospiraceae bacterium
CGGCGATAGTAGAGAAAGCTGAGCGCCGTGATGAGAATCATCACGTTCACCGCGCCGTTCTTCGCCGACATCACTCCGTAGTTCCCGACCACCGGGTGCTGGGCGCCGCCCATCGCCTTCACTTCACCGTCCGACATCATCACCGTATGCGGCGTCAGCCAGATAAAGAGCGCCAGCGTCAGAACGCCGAGCAGCAACTGGTAATACGGCTGATACCGCTCACCGCCCGTGATCCGCGCCATGCTCTGCCAGATGTAGTAGTTGATTCCCAGGAGGAGCGCCCCGATCAACAGCGCCTGAACGACAAACATCCAGGTCAGCAACCCGCCCATCATGGTTACGCCCATACTCTGACTGAATGCATAGACCGAGCGCATGAGCCAGTAGCCGGCAATCGGCATCGGCAGCAGTGCGCAGACTGTGACGAACAGAAACACATAGCCCACCCAATCAAAATAGGCGCGCTCTTCACTAGTCTTGCTGGTGAAAAACCGGTAACAGGCATAGGCCAGCACCACCGCCCCGCCCGACATAATGTCCGCGAGAAATCGATGGACATTGAGCGGATTCCAGAGAGCCGAATGAAGGAGATGCCAGACATTTCCCAGAAACCGGCCTTGGGCATCGACACCGGCCGGCGCCATCATAAAGGCCGACCAGGCATTCGCCAGCAACAGCAGCGATGTGCCGAAAATATTCGTCAAGATGCCGATCGCAGCATGGCCCCACTTCAGCCCGCGCTCGGCCATTCGATTCCAGCTGTAGTAATAGACGATCAGCAGAAGCGCCTCTCCGACAAACACGATGGCATACACCGGCATGAAGGACTTGAACGTCCCGCCCATATACTTCATGAACGACGGATAGAAGTAGATGAACATGCTCAGCATGAGACTCCCGACGACCGCCGTCACCGAGAGCGCCAGCAACGCGACCTTCGCCAGGTCTCTGGCCAAACCGTCGTACCGAAGCGACAACGCCGGTTTTTTCGTGATCAGTCCGGCAAACTCGAGCAACGCGCAAAACAGCGGAAGGGCGAGAACAAACCCACCGAAGTACGTATGCTGCTGCGTCACAAACCAGACCAGCAGCCGGCTGTCGAAGGACCCGATCCGTGAATACACAGTCTCCTGGGGTCCCGGGGCCGGCGGCCCCTGCGGGGTGCCTTGCGTTCCGAAATACAAGTCGGTCGAGCCCTCGGCGAACGAAACACCCGGACTACTTCCCATCGCGAACAACAACGCGACAAGGACCGCGAGACACATGACCACTGCCGTCATGGAACGGATCAGCCAGTTGCGACCACCCATACGACTACCCCTTTGATCCTGTCTTGCTTAACGCCATCTCACCGGCCAGCCCATCCATGGTGCCGGACGTATTCGGCGACTTGCCGAGAATGCCCATGACAAACGGGCAGCGTAACATCCCGCTCGACAGCTGCGGCGCCTGCTCATCTTCGACGTGCCGCCGATGCCCCAGATAATACCCGTAGAGGGTCATGATCGCCGTTACCACCGCGCCTCCCGCAACGGCCTGCGCGGTCGCAATCCCCGGCTGCCTGCCGACGAACAACACCAGACCCATCACGACCAGATAGTAGGTGGATGCGAAGGCCATCCCCGGCCACCACCAGTACTTGAACAGTTCCGTCGGTGCAGTCCGCTTGAGCGTCTCCAGCCATGAAGCGGAAGGACGCAACCCGCCGAAATACGCGCACAGCGCGAGGCCACCGCCCAGAATAGTGATCCCCAGTAACTGCACGACCGCGGCCATCTGCCCGTCGACGATTGCATGCCCCGACAATCCCAACACACCGCCGACACCCAACCCGACGAGTCCCCAGGGGGCAAGCTGCGATGGCCGGCTCTGCACCAGCGTGCGAAGCGCCGCGCCGTCTGGAAACGTCAGAAACGGGCGGCCCAAAACCGCAAGCTTTCGGACATGGCCGATCTCAAACGCATCCCGGGCCACCGCCGTACTGGAAATGATAATCGCCATCATGGCCGGGCCATCCGGATGCTGCAGATAGTTGTAGCCCACGATCCACAAGAGCGCGAGCACCAGCAGTGAGAGCTGAACGCCGTACACCGCCCCGATCCATCCGGCCAGCCACGCCAGGAGTCGCCCGCCGTCTTCCCGCGCAATGGTCGGCCAGGAGGACGCGCGCCCGACACGATAGGCCAAGAGCGCCGTGACAACCGCCACCGCGCTGCTTACCGCCAGCAACACCCACGGCTCCGTCAACGGAACCACATGCTTCGCCAGCCGATAGACTCCGAACGCGACCATTCCCGGCACAAACATGACCAGACGTTTCTGTTTTCGCACCGCATCTTCCGTGACCGCCAGACTCAGACTCGGAAGCACCCGCAACGCCATTCGATGCAACATACCGGTTCCGTCAGCTCCGCCGTGTGAAACGTGAAAGAACGGTGCGGCGTTTCACTCGGCCGTTCATGATTTTTGCGCCGCCATTCCAAAGTATTTGGCCTTGAGCTCTTCCATCAGAGCCACGGTGATCCGCGCCTGCCCGCGGTCGGCTGCCGTTCGCTCCAGTTCGACCTTTGCCATCGCGCGGACCGGCGCCGGCACTCGGCTCAGACGCCTTTCGGCCTCTGCATCCCATTCGATACGTGCACCCGTGCGCGGGCGAAGCAACACATCATACGTCACCACCCGTTCGCCGCGCGTCCGCAGGTCCTGCTCGACCTCGTCCCGAAACAAGGGAGCCAGATACGGAGGCATGCGATCCAGCCGGTGCAAGGCATCGTCCGTCCACATCATACGATCAACCAATCCGCCCGGCTGTCCGGCCGGAACATCCACCCCGACTTTGAGACCGCAACCGCGACATTC
>OMJA01000040.1 GCA_900299245.1 Nitrospiraceae bacterium
AGTGCAGCCGTGTGCTCTTCCGGTCTGGCGACTGGAGCCAGCCCTCGAGGCGCTCCTGGGGGCAGGGGGATTGGCCAGGCGCCCCGGGCCGCCCCCCGTAATCAACCCTGAAGTGATCGACACGACCCGTCCCGCAATCAAGCAGAACAAGAAAATCTATACCGCCTACCATAGCCGCCATAAGAACCGTTCGTCAGGGCGGCGGCTCCACCCTTATGGCTTCCTTCTCGGGAAGCAGCATTACCTTGTTGGAATGTCCCCGGATCGGCATCCGGACGAGGCGCGGATCTTCTCACTCAGCCAGATTCGCCGGATCAGCCTGACCGACAAAGTATTTATCCGTAATCCCGAATTCTCTCTGAGAGCCTTTGCCGAGCGTTCGTTCGGCGTCTTCCAGGAAAAGCCTCGTGATGTCGTATGGCAGTTTTCGGCATCAGTCGCCGACGCCATCGAGGAGTACGTCTTTCATCCGAACCAGTCCATGCAGCGTCAGAAGGATGGCTCGGTCATTGTAAAATTTACAGCAGGCGGGCTGATGGAGATGTGCTGGCATCTCTATACGTGGGGCGCCAACGTAAAAGTCATTGAGCCCATAGAACTCAAAGAACTTATGAAGAAGGCTCTGGCTCACAAGAATTTTTCTGTCTGAAGCATAGTATCGACGCACGGGGCCGCCCCAAGACCAAGAGCATTCGCCTGCCTGGCCGTCGCAGGCCGATCGCGCGGCGCTCGTGCCGCGGGGCTAAGAGTTTCGTTGCAGTTTTCTTTCCTGCCGGGTGTTTGCGTGTCCGGTTCTGACACCCCCTCGTGTCTTACTGCCTGCGTGCAGACTCGGGAAAGCGCCATTTGCGAGCGCACCTGACTTTTGCAACCAGCGTGGAAGAAAATGGACGGGAAACACTCAATGCGCGGGCGAAATATTTTGGCGACTTGCATTGCAGTCTCGCTGGTGGCGGGCTGCGCGACCATCATCCGCGGTACCGAACAGGAAGTGTCCATCAACACGAACCCTGTTGGCGCCACCGTTCAATTCTCCAATGGGCAGACGTGTACTGCACCGTGCACGATAAAGTCTGCACGGAACCAGTCACTCATGATCACGATCTCTAAACCGGGGTGCAATACGCAGACCGCGACCATGATGCCGGTGCTGGCTGGCGGCGGCGTGCTGCTTGGTGGTCTGATCGATTACGGCACTGGTGCAGTCTACGATCTTCAGCCTAATCCGCTGAACCTTACCCTTCAGTGTTCGCCCGAAGGGCTCAATCCGGTCACGCCTGCGACCATGCAGCCGGTCTCGCCCAGCCGAACGTCAGAGCTGAATTCCCAGCAATCCTCCCAGTCGCTGTGCATCGCCGCAGACGGTTCGAGGGTGCTCGTTGGCGGACCGGTATGCCCCCAGGGAACAACGCCCAGTCGCTAAATCACCTCCCTGTTATGCCCTGTCCCAATCGAATTGCGAGCCAGCCTGACAGGACGACTGAAGGTAAAAACATTTAGAAGATCCTGGAGTGCCGCGCCCACGAGCGCCATTGGGCGCCCCGGCCCCCTCATCGCACTGCGTCGCCGCCATCAACCGCCAGCCAACGCCGACCAGCACCATGAGCAGTCACACGACCTCAAGCCGCAGAAACTCCGGAGATGTATTCGTGCCAAACGGAACACGGTCCGGCGTCGGATCTTCGCCAGCAACCACGCGGTCTAAATGGTTGGTGAAGAGCCTTATCGCGTTGACTGGAGCAATCTCGCCTATCGCTGCTTCTGCGCATGATGATGTAATCGCGAGTGCGAGCCTCTTCACCGTCAAGATTACTGCCGCCGTCGACTATCCATTCGGCGACGAAAAGAAAGGTGCCTGGCGTGGCGCGGGCTTTCTGGTGGACCGAAAGCTCGGCTGGATCCTCACAAACGCGCACGTAGCCGCCAAATCGCCTTCTACAGTCAGGGTCAGCTTTCGAAACCAGCCCGCCCGTCGAGCCGAGAAGGTCTATGTCGACAGTCAAATTGATTTGGCAGTTTTGAAAGTGGACCCCGCTGCCATACCAGACGAATCTCGGGCAGCTGACCTCAAGTGCCAGGGAGAACCAGCCGCCGGCCTTCCAGTTGTGGCTTTTGGCCATCCGTGGGGTCTCGACTACACTGCGACAAGAGGCATCGTGAGCGGAACAAAAGCTCGCGACGGCGAAGAAAAGCTTCAGACGGATGCCGCGCTGAACCCGGGCAATTCCGGAGGGCCACTGCTGGATGCCCAGTCCGGGATTGTCGTCGGCATCAACTCTTCCGGCTTGAACAAGTCCGTATCCGAGGGGCTCAATTTCGCTGTGCCCGCGAGGTATGCCTGCATCATTCTGAATTTGCTCCGCGCAGGCCAGGATCCGTCTCCGCCAATTTTGCCAATCACATTTGCAACGACAGCCAGGGAACGGGAGCTTGTCGTTGCTGAATCAAAGAAAGAATGGTCTTCCCTGCTGAAGGCTGGAGATCGAATACTTGCGGTGAACGGCGATGAAACAGCTCGGTTCTCCAGCCGCTTTGCCAGTTATCTGCGAGCGGGACGGCCGATCTGCGTCCAAATTCAGCGGGGATCGGCCATCGTATCGGTCGACTTGCCTCCTCCGCTGCAACGAGATCGCGTGACGAGACTTGGCGTACACGTTTCCGGGATGGTGATCGGAAGATCTACGATCCCCGGCTATGACCCCAAAGTCATGTGGATCCAATTCCTTGATGAGGCATCGATCGCCGACCAGGCTCAATTCCGGGAAGGTGGTCAGGTGCTTTCGATAGATGGCATCTCGGTCGAAAGCCACGAAGACGTTCTTTTGGCGTTGGCTGCTCGCCAAGGACAGGAAGTTGAAATCATCTTCCGCTACCCGCGCTTTTCGATGATCAGTGGCAGATATGACCACTTTGCCAGGATGCTAACGGTCGAAGATGTCTTTGTGGTCACAGAAAACGGTAAACGGGAATGATGCAGCGGTGCGTAAGGCAAAGATGACTTCGTTGGCGCCGGATTCGCAAGATTTTGAGATCGGTCCAGCGACCAATATCGGGCCAAGTGCAGACTTAGCAGAGGGCACCGAGGAGGCACGCCTGCATAACTTGGCACTTGAACTCTGGGCTGCGGGTTCGGTGTTCGGTCGTGGGCATCCATCCTTCGAATACCCAGCCCTGGGGTCAATTCCTCCCCGTCTGTCCAACGGGGCACTTACTCCAAAGTTAGAGTAAAATTATCTCGGCGTTGACATCTGGCGATTGCCGAGGCCACCGTCGCCTATACAGAAAGCACCAATGCCAGCCGACCGGCCTACTGATGTCGATTTCAAGCCATTCGCGGAGACGGATGGCTTCATTGGCCACAATGGCCCCTATTTCTGGGCCAAAGAGGCCTCGGGCGAGTTCGTTTATGGATTCCAGAGCGATGCGCGCCACGGCAATCCCAATAATGTCCTGCACGGTGCGGCGATAACAGCGTTTGTCGATACCTTCCTGGGACACGCCGTCGTCGCGAATACTGGGCGCCCGTGTGCGACGGTGGCTTTGACCTTACAGTTCGTAGGGGGCGTTGCTACTGGCCATTGGATCACCGGTAAAGCTCGGATCCGCGAGGTTACCCGCACGATGGCATTCCTCGACGCTGAAGTGCGATCAGGCGACAGGCTGCTGTTGACGGCAACATCGATATTCAAGCTTTTCGAACCCAGGTCGCGCGATACTTAGATGGCCGTGAAGGTCCCGATTCAGGGAAGGGCGGTTACGCCCGAGCTAGTCATTCGTCACGAGTTCCGGTCGAAGCCGGGTGATCTCCACATCATCATGTCCGGCGTCAGGACCACTGATGTCGCCGTCGCAGCGATCACGGAAGCGCTTTTCAACTCGCCTGTTGGCGGTGCTCTCGCGGGACAGGCTACAGGTTCGGTGATTGCAGCAAGACGCATGTTACGTCTTGCCGTCACTATTGCGCGAAGTTGTCACCCAATCGATGAGCTGACCATGTGAATAATCGCGAGGGCTCAGCGGCCGCACAAGGGATTCCATTGCAATTACTGCTCCTCGACGCTCGAGGTTGGGCCACCCTCTCGCTGTGCGCGTTACTATGTTTAAGCCCTCGACTTGCACTCGCTGACCCCCCTGTTACAGGAACCGCATCGGTTATCGACGGCGACACGATCGAAATCCACGGCCAGCGCATCCGGCTTCACGGCATCGATGCGCCGGAAAGCCAGCAAGAATGCACTCGGCGCGACGGCACAAAGTGGCGCTGCGGCCAGCAGGCCGCTCTTGCCCTATCCAACAGAATCGGTCGTTCCGCCGTTCGAT
>OMJA01000041.1 GCA_900299245.1 Nitrospiraceae bacterium
ACCAGCAGCACGGATGTCCACTGGAAGCCGAGAATGCCGCCGTAGGTGGCGTAGAGCAGGGGCCCCCCGAGCAGCAGCCAGAACAGGAAATCGACGAGGATCGGCGACGCGCGTCTCGTGAACGCAGCAAGCAGGGTTCCTTCGACGAGCCAGATCGCGAGCGCCCAGGGATGCTGCCAGTGGAAGAGAGTCGCGCAGGCGGCAATCCCGACAGAAAGGACCGTGCAGCCGGGCGGCAGGATCCGCAGACAAAGCAGCGCGAGCGCGCTGCCCATGAGGAACTGCAGACCCCACCCGAGGTCGAGGACCAGAAAATTCAGGGCGAAGCCGGCGAGGCCCAGGGCAATCGCCGAGAGAGTTTGTGGAAGTGTTCCGAAAATCGGCTTCGGAAAAGGCAGCTGCCCGATCATCTCCGGCGATTATTGTCGAAAAGCTCCGAAACGAAGGAGGCAAATAACAACCAAAATGGAAGTGTTTCGTGGGGCGACGTTGCGGGGATGAACGCGGATGCTGGCGTTCACCCGAACCGGGCGCAACGGGCGCGGCGCGACGCCGGTCATGGACGGTAGCGTGCCCCAAGGCGGTGCGAGACGCTTGCTGCAGATAACACGGGCGACTCTCTCGTCCTGTTACCTGCAGGCGAGAAGGGGACCCTGCTTCGGTTGGGCGGTCTAGAAATATCCCCGGGACCTGAACGGCCTGAGTTTCACCGGTCAGGCGCGACGGCCGATGAAGGTTGCACGGCGGTCCGCTTTGAAAGCATCGCCCGGTGAAGCCAAAATGGCTTCGATCGCTGTTGCCACTGACATGCGAGGTAGCGCTAGGCTGCAGTTCGCAGGGGCCAAGGCAGGGGATCAAACGGAATGACGTTTCTCGAATATTTGCGGCGAGAATGGTCCGGCTTTCTTATATGGGCGATCGCGATCTGGTTCGGCATCGAGGGGTTCGAGGCGCTCGATTCCCAATCTCCTTTCCTTTTAATGCGGGCCGTTTTTGCAGTAGGTGTTTGCGTACTATCTGTCGCTGCGGGGGGGCTTGCCGTCCGGCGCGCTCTCGAACGTCGACAGACGAGAAATGCCTGCCGATGAGCCTTTACACTCCCTATTGCCTAGAGAACCCGAGAACCCATGACGTCATCGTCATGGGGCGCGCCAGCTACCTGTCGGCCGCCTTTCTTGGATCGTTGTTCGTGTTGCGTAACAGTGGCCTGCGGGCCTTCTTTACAGCCCTGCCGGCTAATGTCCTGTTTCTGGCCGGCATCGGACTGTCCATCTTCGCGTCGGCGTGGGTTAGTGAATTGCCAAGAATCTTCCTGCTTTTCTTTGTGCCTCTGGTGTTCATCGTCCTTCAAGGGCGCTCAATGATCCTGATTGTGCGGGATCACTATCTGGCCAGAGGGTGGTGGGTGCACGAGATCTAGCTGCGGACGAGGTCTGGCAGCGCTGAATTACCTGACTATAGCATCCTTCATCCATCCATTCCGGAAGAGCCATCCGGTAAAACAGAGGATGGCCCTCCCGTCTGACCATACGAGGCTATCATGCAGGCCAGAGACATCATGACAGTTCCGGTCGTGGCGGTGGTCGATAGCGATACTCTTCACGCTGCCGCGCGCATCCTGCTCGATAGCGGCATAAGCGCCGCGCCTGTCGTGAATCGCTCGCGACTGCTGGTTGGCATTATCAGCGAAGTCGACCTCATCGCGCGTCTCGCGATTCCGGAGATGCAGGACGTATCCTCTCGCGGCATCTCGCTGCGCGACAGTCTGGAAGCAGCGACTGCCTTCGTCCGTAATCATGCCCGGCTGGTCCGGGACGTCATGTCGGCCGCGGTCATCACGGCCACGGAAGAAACTCCCATCGAGGAACTGGCGACTATTATCCTGCGCCGGGGCATCAAGCGCCTGCCGGTCGTCCGCAATGGGCAGGTCGTGGGGATTGTCAGTCGCGTTGACCTGCTGCGGATGCTCTACCCGACGCCGCCGGTCGACTGCATCGCCGGTGTAAGACAGGCCGGTCCGTCGTCCCGTCAGCAGGACCTCGACCTGCAGGGCCTGGTTTCCCGAACCCTCGAAAGCCTGCCATGGTATCGGGCTTGGCCGATTGAAACGAACGTGCTGCACGGGGCCGTTCATCTCTGGGGACGCGTGCCTGACGCCGCCGTCCGTCAGGCCTATCTCATGGCCGCCGCAGACGTCGCTGTCGACCGAGACATCGTCGACCATATGCACGTGATTGCTGCGTTGAGACATGAGGCCGGCAGGCCCGCTTCAAGTTCCAGATAGGTCTCAGAGCCGGGACACCCGGCTGTTCCGCGGCCTTCATCCGCACGATGCCGGTATCTCTGACTGCGTGCTGCGTTCCGCGAGGCCACATCGGGGCGGGCCTTGGGGCCGGAGTGATCCGATAATCCCCGTGCCGGCGTGATATCGAGCCAAATTGGTTTTATCTCCTGCGGAACCGGAGCGCTCCAACCGCTAGATTGCTCAGGATTTCCAAGGCGAAGTTGTTTCCAAGAGAATTGCCCGCTCCAGACATGCTGCCCTCTAACGCCAGCCGTACGAATGGTGCCACGCAAATCGTGCGGGACGTTTTTGTGTTTGCTGCAATCGCGGTTTTTGCCGGGTTTGGTGAAGCCAGGGCGCAGTCCCCGATACTGCCTCATTACTCGGGGGTGGTGCTGCCGAGCGACCGCGGTCCTCTAAGCCCTAGTGGCCCGGCTGCGCCGACCGACCGGCCTGGTCGTCCAGGTCAGACCTGTCCGCAAGGGGATTGCGGGCTGATGGGACGCCAGCCAGCGTCCATTTCCCTGCCGGGCGCTCGCCTGGCTGCCATGCCGACAGTGACGGCGTCCCCAGCATCCTGCGATCCAGGGCTCGCCGCAGCAGGTACCGCTCCTGGTGCGTATTCACCTCGCTACGCTGAGGTCGCCCTGACCCGCCGATTCGGCACCTATCTGGTCAAGGGCATTGTCAACGATTGCCTCACTTTCGAATTCTATCTCGATAGCGGCGCAGCTGATGTGACCATGTCGCGTGCCCAGTTCGAGCGGCTCCGGGCATCGCATGCGGTCTTGCCGGCAGAGATTGCCGGGCAAGACACCTACGTCATGGCAGATGGACGCACGGCTACCCAAGAGATCTTCCTGATCAGAAAGCTCCAGCTTGGGCCGATGACGGTCCGAAACGTGCGGGCGGCCGTCATGCCCGGAGACTCGCCATCGCTGTTGGGCATGAGCTTCCTCAGCCGCTTTTATACCTGGTCCATAAACAATCACCGTGAAGTACTCACGCTCAATTTTGGTACCCTTTCGGCACCCTTCCGGGGAGCCGACCCTAACTGCTTGAATTCTCCGATTGCCAGCACTGGGCCACACCAGGCGGTGCCAGCGCAGGAGACCAACGGGCGGGCTTTCGGAGGTTCAGATGGACAACGCAGTGCAAGCCAAGTCAGATCAGACGGATGTGCTGGTGGTCGATGACGATGTCGCCATCGTGGACCAGCTCGTCGAGTGCTTCCGGCTGTCGGGAATATCCTGTGCTTCGGCGACCGATCCGATCGATGCCCTGCGCATGCTGCACGAAGG
>OMJA01000042.1 GCA_900299245.1 Nitrospiraceae bacterium
TCGTTGCAACGAGCGGCGATCGATCTCGAGCTTCGCCGCGGAGATGTCGAGGCGGGGTTAGCCCGGTTGGAGCGGCTTGCCGCCGCTTCCTTGAGAAAGGAAACATTTTGGGCTGAACGCGGAGATATTCTGAAGCAGGCGGGGAGAGCCCGGGAAGCGGATCAAGCGTATCGCGCGGCATTGATGGCTCTCGAATCTCTGACTGCCGCGCTGCGGCGTACGCCCGCCATGATCGATCTCGAGTCGCATGTCCGTTCCGCTCTCACGCGAGAGTGAGGGGAGGCCGTCGATCCGATGCCGGTGCATCCCAAAAAAATACTGCACTCCAAATGGACGGCCGTCGCCCCAGTCGACCGAGAGAAGCATTTTCTGGTGATCGACGTCTGTCTGCCCGAGGATCCGCTGGAGCCGATCGAGTGGATCGATCTCGAGGCAGTCTATACGAAGCGGGTCGAGCGCATCCCGTGGCGGGTGCTGGCCGACGAGACGCGCTGGCGGCAGGGCTGGGTTTAGGTACAGGTCCGCGGCGTCATTGGGGCCTCCGCGTGCGGCGCGGGGTGAGAAGATGGTTTCCGGAATTCGCCTGCGCGCGTTCCATGAAGGCCATCAGCTCGGGCGTCAGCCGCCCGCCGGCTCGCAGGGCCGCCGCCGTCATCTCGAAAATGCGGGTGTCGCGTGCTCGTTGGTCCGGGGCGCGACGGCGGAGCGCTTGTAGCGGCAATCGTAGTCGCGGGTTGTCCTGAAGGCGGGCTTCGTGACGCGCGAGAAAGGCCCAGTAGAGGGGTGTGATCGGACAGGTCTTCCCAGGGTCAAAGCCGCAGTGGCGGCAGTAATCGCTCATCTTGTTGATATAGGCAGCTCCGGAGACGTAGGGCTTTGTGGTCATCAGATCGCCGACGGCGTAGGTGCCCATGGCGAGGACATTGGGTTCGACCACCCAATCGTAGGCGTCGGTATACGCCACCCAAAACCAATCCGTCAGGTCGCGCGGCGAGACGTCCAGCAATGTGGCGATATTCGCCAGGACCATCAAACGCGTAATGTGATGACTGTACCCCTCCGCCCACACGTCGCTCACAACCCGATCCAGGCACGTCAGTCCCGAAGGTGTGCCCCAGTAGGCTGCGGGTAGCGGATCGGCTGCGCCCAAGTACGACGGCTTGGCGCTTTCGTCTTGCGCTTCCTCCACTGCGTTGTCGGTAGCGGGACCGGCCGGGTGTTGCCGGAAGCCGTCCGTCTCCCGATGTACATGAAAGACGAATTCCCGCCAACCCAGAATCTGTCGGATGAACCCTTCCCGGCTGGCCAGCGGGATCGAGAGCGCCAGTGCGTCCTCGATCACCCGGCGCGGGAGCAGCCGATGCAGATTGATCAGGGCCGACAGCCGCGTATGAAAGAGTCCGCGTGAGCGGACGCTCATCGCGTCTTCGAAGGGACCGAACTGCGGCAGGCAGTGCCGTTTTCCCCACTCCCAGAGGCGTTCGCTGTCTTGCGCGGTGGCCGGAATGGTCCCCAGATCAAGCGCGCCCGGGTGGTGAGCAAAACGAGCGGCAATCAGATCGCCGACTTCTTCCGTGATCTCGTCGACGGGAAATTGGAGCGGTGACGGGGCGGGCGGCGTGCCGTCCCAGCGCCGGCGATTGTCCCCGTCGTAGGAGTACCGTCCCCCAAGTGGGCGTCCCTGCTCCATGAGGATTCCGGTCTCGATCCGGACGTGGCGGTAAAACCGGTCCATTCGCCAGGGCGGCGTCGCGCCCGCGCCGTGCAGGAATTGGGCGCGCGTGGTGAGCCAGCCCTCATGGGGCATCATGCGGAGCCGTCCCTCGCGCAGCAAGGGGGCGAGGTCTTTGCGTAGTTCCCGTTCGGCCGGCTCCATTGTCCGCAAGGGGCCGAACTCGTCGGCGAGCGGCGCGAGCGCCTGCTGGTAGGAGTGGTCGGTGACGAGGTAGCGAACGGCCACGCCTCGCTCGGCTTGTTCGAGGGCGAAGTGTCGCGCGTTCGTCCAGAGCAGCGCCAGTTTTTGCTGGTGATAGGGGCGGCGAGCGGCCTTCCCATAGGACTCGATGAGCACGATCCCCAAGGTGTGCGGATCTTCGCGGCTCAACGGCCCAATGGCCTGGGAGAGTTGATCCTCGGGGACGAACAGCCAGGTGCGCCCGCGAGGGTCGGAATTACGCTCGGTCAGCCGGCTGATAAAACGGTGCATCCTGAGCGGTCCTTTCAGGAGTCTGTTCTCTGGGATCATACAGGTCTGTCCGGTTCGTCGGGATCGGGACTTGAATAGTCCCGGGCCATTTTGCTTTTGCGATTATTCAATCGCACCTAGAGAACGCTCCTCCCGGGTCTTGCCTGCTGCTACCGCGTCGGCACGATGAATCCTCGCGATCTGCGGAGTCTCACTTGACAGCTTGCAGTTCGATGAGCTGACCGTGGAGAGATTTGTGGGCTGTGCTTGGCAATGGCGAGTGCCCCTCTTGGCCCTGATCCACGATCGCGCAATTGAGCTGAAGGCCAGCCCGGATGCCTGTAGTGTGTATCGATGCCCGGCATCGCGTGCCTGTTTGTTCCCTCCGGCTGGAGCGGCGGGCGTTATTCAGCGAGCCGCGTCCCGAAGGCGGCGAATAAGTCGCTCGTTAAGCGGCCTGGGTCGCGGCCGTCAAGCGGGTGTTTTCGGCGGAGATAGTCGTTCAGGATTCGACCTCCAACCGTTCGGTGCACACCGGGCTCGGTCAAGTTCATTCGGTGACGCTCGATCGAACGGGCGACGCGGCTGATGAAGACGACTGTGCCGTCCGGTTCGATGCGTTCCACCACTCCGACATGCGTCAAGGCATCATTTATCAACCCGTCGCTGTTCGCATCCCAGGTGTTGTCGAAGAAGACCAAGTCTCCGGGCGATGCCCTCGGCCCGCGGTGAATTAGGCCGTTCGCCGACAGGTGCGCGTAAATGGTCCGCACGCCGCTGGCCTCCGAATCGGCCCGCCGGCCTTCATATAAATCAATCCCGTGAGCCAGATAGATGGCGCGCGCAACTCCGGCGCAATCGTAGGCGATGCGTTGTCCGTTCAGTTCAATGACGGATGCGCCCACAAGCGATCCGGCGGTCTGGGCGATGGCCGTGCCGGTCGGGCGCAAGGCGCAGCAGGATTCGGCTTCATGCGGCTGCACGGACACGGCGATTGGCGTGGTTGTGCATCCCATGATGCTGAGTAAGGCGAGACCTACCGTTACCCCTCCACCTGTCCAGCGGACTGGCATGCTGCAGATGGGCGATGCGTTTTGCTTCAGGCTCATCTTATCGAGTCTCAGCAGGCGGAGCTGAACGGTTCAGGTCACGGGAGTGGACTGACGGTTGAAAGCCGCGAACGCGTTGTCTACGGTATACCCGCCTCACGAAGGCGTTTTGCATCGGCATATTCATGATGGCAACCGGGGCCGTCCCCGGGCCGGTGCTTTTGTTGGCGTCGCCAGGCCCACGAATATCACGATGCCGTCGCCGCCGGGATTGAGGAGCAGATCATTTAATCCGTCTGGTTTCCAGTTGTTAGCGGCCCAGAGGTTGCCGGCCATGTCCGGGGTGACGGAGGTAAGCCGCATCAGCGGCTTGTAGGAGGGCGGTGCGCCTGCGCCGTACAACGGCGTGCCGTCGTGGAGCAGCACGGGGCTTCCGCCGGAGGGGAGCGTATAGCCGGACGGAGGGGAGAGCGGCGCTCCGGCTTTGACACCCCGGCCGCATCCCCGGCCGCCGCAGAGTTCGGCGATGTTGTACGTCGTGCCTAGGTTGAGATCGCGGCCGAAATTCGCTACCCAGACATGATCGCCGGCATCGACGGTCAGGCCCCACGGCCCGTCGATGCCGCCGCCGGTAAACGAGCCGAGTCGTCGCCCGGAATCGGTGAAGGCGTAGACGGCCGACTGTTTGCCGGCGGCGACCCAAAGCGTGCCCTGCGAGTCCAGCGCGATGCCCTTGGGGTTGCTGTCAGCGTCGAGGGCGCTCGTGAATTGCTTGACCAATGCATTGGCGCCCAGGGTGAATTTTGAGACCACGGACGAACCCGTATAGCTCACCCACCCCGAGCCATCGTCGTCGATGGCGATATCGAAGGGGTGAACGGACCCGTCGATGAATAGCGGGAAGCTCGAGCTGGGATTCCCGTTCGGAAAGACGACCACGGCATTATTCTCGTAGCTCGCCATCCAGATGTTGTTCCGTTGATCCGAGACCGTCCCCTGGATGCGGTCCGTTCCGCCGACATAGCCGGCGGCAGGAGAGAGCGGGATTCCGGTCACCGTGAATTCGGAGACGCTGCCGGTCGGAATACAGTCCGGACATGTCCCCCACCCGAAATTGCCGGCCCAGATATGCCCTCGTGTATCGACTGTCACGCCGAAGCCCTGGCCCTTGATTCCTCCGCCGAAGACCGGTGAGACCACGGTGCCGCCGGCGCCGTCGGCCGGCCGTCCGTCCGGCCGGAGCACGACCATGCAATTGGCCGAATTCGGCGTCCCTTGCACCACATTATTGGTGATCCAGGCATACCCCTGCGCATCGAAGGCAATATTCGCGGGTCCGCCGAACGGGCAGGCCGTGCTGCCGGTCCCATTCACTTTCACTGCGACCGTCCAGGCCTCCAGTTTTTGGAGGGGGGTGGCCGAGAGCGGCCCCTGCTCGGCGGTGAGAGACGGTGCGAACGTATGCAACGCGTCACCCAGCGCAAACAGTGGGGCGACATGAGCAGCCGGGTTGCGGGCGATGTTGGCGATGGCTTCGAAAATCGTCGTCGAGGCGGCCCCGCCGCTCGATGGTGTGAGCGCGAAGAGCGCTGCGCAGGCATTCGGATAGTTTTGTGTGCAGGCAGCCAGAATATTGGCCAGCGTGGCCAACTCGCGCTGCGTGTTTGTTTCATCCCCATTGGGAGACGAGCGGATGACCGGCGACGTCGTTCCGGTCGCCGAGGTGACGAGATTGTCGGCCATTCCCGCGGCGATTTTGAGCGATAGACCGGGGCCGACGATCGCGCCGTTGTCGAGAAACTGGGCCATCGCATAGGCCGTGGCAACCGTCGTCAATTCATTAATGATCAGCGTCGAAGGGATCGCCGGACTAATAACCGCGGCCAGCTCGATCGCGCCGGTTTTGCGCGCCACCGCATAAAAGACGTCGTCGCCGTTTGCATTTGGGAGGGGCACGACAAACTGTCCGTTCCCGTCCGTCACGGCTTGCGCAATTAAATCTGGCGCTCCGGCTTGCGCGCGATAGAGCGAGACTGTGGCCCCGCTGATCGGCACGGCTGGTTGCGCTCCCGATGAAACGGTTCCGTTGATCGTGGTGCTGCTAACGTTGGGGAATCCCGGCGTACCTCCACCGGAGCCATCGTCGCATGCGCTCAGGGTGAGGACCACGCCCAGTGTCAGGGCGGTGCGGCGAAGCAATATCACATATGATGGATGTGCCATGGATCACTCTGATTTTAAGGGGGACCATCAAAAGCCGGCTCTATCGTACGTCCGGCATTTTCCCGTTCAAGCGGGATTTCGGGGAAGTCTGCGCCTAACTGAGCGGCCATTCGGCTCTAAGGCGATCGATGTATCCGCAGCGGGTCCAGAGTCATTGAGCAGCCGGATCTCTGTATGAATGGGCATTGTGTGGTGATGGTGGAGGCGCAGAGAGCAATGACGGGCGATGCTATAGGGTATTTTGTGCAGGCGTCCAGGGTCTTAATAGCGGAGGGCGGTGCAGTCTGGTCGCGTACAATTTACGCGGATCTGTTCCTCTCGAATTCTTTCCTCAGACGGCCAAGCCGCGAGGGTCGGACAAGGAGCGCGTATGGCGGTGCTCTGTGAGATGGTCTCGGTCATCGTGCGGCGCGACTCAATTCAGTACTACTATGAGGGCGGGGAGCCGGCGTTCTTTCGCGCGATTCCCAACCGAAGCATGTGCCGCGATCTCGAACTGGTCCGCGTCGGGTTCATGACACTGGATGCGGCGAGTGAGTATGTGGCGGAACTGGTGGAGAACGGCCTGCAATACCACGCGGGTGACGACAACAGCGACGTCTGCGTGCCGAAGCGGGCCTTCAGCGACATCGTCGTTGTGGACCAACTGCACGGGCCGCTCACTGCCTGCGAGTGGATTGTGTTCGACCACGTGACCTTGCCGCAGGACAACTACACGGTGATGGCCTGCTGCTTGAGCGAGGCGGCCCGAGTGGCCGCGGGGCTCCGGACCACTAGAGAACAGGCCGTCCGGCTTCGGCTCCCGGATGGGTGGACCGTGGAGGAGGCCAAAGCCATCGGCGTGGCCGATGACCAAGAATGAGAGTGGCGGGATTCAACAAATCCATCCCACCCCCGGGTGGGGGGGGCCCCGGGTACCACCACCCGGCACGGCGTCCCTATGGGCCCCCCCCAGCGCACATCGGAA
>OMJA01000043.1 GCA_900299245.1 Nitrospiraceae bacterium
CCCGTGATGCTGCCGACGTCGTCCGTAACAGACGTGATCGACGGCGCGCCTGGCGCCGTTAGATCCAACGTCACGTTCGACCAGGTTGCCGTTCCTCCACCGGTAGTCGGGAAGCTCTGCGCCGCAGAAGGCGCGGTGGTGGTATTGACTGCAAACGGAACAGCCGTGGAGCTGGTGCCACTGGTCGTCGCTGGCGTCGTATCGTTGGCAGTGCCAGTCCCCGCACCAGAAGTTCCTTGATAGGCTACAAGAGTGAGGCCGTTACTCGAAAATTCCTGGTTGAATTGGCCGAGGTCGAACGTCAGCGCAATTGTCGCCGTGGCTGTGTTGGCCCCCGCATCAAGGTTGGTAGATCGGTTATAAATCGTCCAGCCGATGAGGGTGGAGCCGTTATAGGCGCCGATAAGAATGTCAGCGCCGTTATTGCCAAGCCCGTTATAAGTAACGGTGACCGCAATCGCCGACGCAGTGGCCGCATTAAGCAACGTAGAATTGGTAGTCGCTCCCAACGTCGTCGAAGCGACGGCACCGGTTGCAGCGAACTCGACGGCCACCTGGGTGCCGTCGACATTGACGAGCCCCGAGTCGTTCTGGGTCTGGGCAACATCCGTGATGGGCTGCCCCTGGATCGCCTCGACGAATGCCCGTCCTTCTTCCAGGGCGCTGTCGACCCCGGCATTGAGACGCTGGTCGATCGCGTGACCAAGTTCGTGAAGGAGTACGTTGGTGACGGTATCGGCCGCGACACCTGACGCGAGCCAGTCTGCATCGACGAATATGACCTCGGATCCGCTTGGTCCCTGCGCCGCATAGGCAGCGAGGGCGCCGTTCATCTGACCGGAGGCCAGGAGCTGGACCTTGATCCCGAGGCCCTCGCCCAGAAGCTGCGCGCGCAGAGCGTCCGCAGCAGCCGACCATTGAGAGGCATCCGTTCCGGCGGAGCCGAAAACCTGTTGAAGGACGGTCGCGAAGGTGTCGCCTTGCGCCCAACTTGTGAGAGCAGCGTTGGCCTGGGCGGTCCACAGGCCCAGCTGGCTCTTCAGGACCTCGTCTTCGACGGTCGACAGGTCGTAGTTCGAAGAAGTGCCGAGATAGGTCGTCACGTTATCCATAACCAAAATCCTTCAACGCCGCGCCGGTTCTCGCCGGACGCTCACTCTGAATTTTTTCGAAACGCGGGCACCGAAGCGCGCCGACGCATCTCTCAAGTCAAATCTTGCCGCCGAGCCATCGGGCGCGATGCGTCAACAGACGCACTGCGGCGAATAAAATCGATACGCTCCATGTATTGCTCGCCCCCAGCCCTCGCGAGCCGGTTTGTTATCACTTGCTAAAATTGAACGGTTTAATATCGATGCCAGAATGGTGATATCTTCGATTGAAGCCCGGAAAGAGACGACTGCTGTAAAGAAGTACCGAAACGCACGGCCGAAATCTTTCCCGATGCGCACGCCATCGCACGCGGCCGGGCATGCCGGGCCTCTCACGCCCGCACTCTTCCGCGGCCGCCGGAATGCCATCGACCCACCGGCCCTGTAACCTGCCGATTGAAGACCAATTGAAACAGCATCGGCAGAGCGGCGATCGCAGATAAACCTGGCTCCTTGCATCGGTCTCTCTGCAGCTTCGCGGGAATGCCTGACATCTCGAGACAACCGGAATTGCTCCACGGGGCTACCGATGTTCTGGATAAGGCAAGTGCGCGGACTTTTCCCGGCAACATTTGTCGCAAATAAATTAACCGATCCGGATGTATTCCCGATGCCACGTGGCGACCGGTCAATCGGGGCGACGATCGCGCAAGCGGCGACTTCACGCTGCGCGGAATGTTCGAGGACCGACGTCATTTCCTGCTCCTGTCCCGGCTGGCGGCCCGTTCCAAAGACATGTCGGGCGCTGGCCGTTGCCTGTCGTTCGCCGGCCAGCGACCCGGATTTCCGGACGACTGACCTGCCGCGAGGTAAGCAGTCCTCCCGGCGTGTCAAAAGACGAGGTATTACCTCCGGACGGTCACGCGGATCGCATCCGAAGCGGACAAGCCATAGGGGCCAACCGCTTTGATCGCCCGGCAGGAGCACGCGCCCCCGCAGGGTTACAGGTTTTGAAGCTCGCAGGTTTGGCCGTGCGAGGAGCCCCTCTTCAGAGGCCGAAGGCAGTCCACCTCGGCCCGGCACACGCCGGAAACCGCCGGGCCTTGGTCATCGACGGCCCACCGGGAGCCCCGGCCTCGCTCAGTCGTCCAGCCTGGCTTCTCGCTCGAGGCTCTCCATAGGGATCGGGTAGGAAAACCGCCCCGAGTGCAGGACAACCTTGCTCTTCTTGAGAGCCGCGAGAACGCGCGTCACGCTCTCGCGCGAAACACCCGCGAGGGCGGCAATATCCGTCTGGCGCAGATCGTGCTCGACGTTCATCGTTCCGCTCGACGGGTCGTATTCCCCGAGTTTATCCGCCATCTGGTACAGGGCCCGGACCACTCGTGCCTTCACACCGAGAAAGCTCGAAGCCGCCGCCTCTTCATCCGACTTCCTCAGGCGGCTGACCAGGATCGACAGCAGATGATCGGGCAGGTTCCGGTCCCGCATGATTTCCTGGAACGCCGCCCGGGAAATGAAGGATACCAGGCTTGGCCTGATCGCCTCGACCGTCGCAGACCGTGGCTGGCCATCCAGCATGGCCAATTCCCCGACGATGGCACCACTGCCCAGCAATGCGAGGATCCTTTCCTCGCCGGTCGCGGATGTGACAGCGACTTTCAGGACGCCCCGCTCGATCCAGTAGCAGCCATCGCCGATGTCGCCCTTGCTGAAAAGCACCTGTCCCCGCTCGAGGTCCAGTTGCCGGGCCCGGGCCCATAGCAAGTCGGAATATCTCCCGGGCAGCCCGAGAATGGAGGTTTCCGGAACCCTGCGCGCGGGAACGCGGCCACGGGACGCCAGCAACGGCTCTTGCAGATCAACCATGCAGCCTCTGTCTCGCCAGGAGCCTCACGGATCGCCCCTCTGTCGTGCCCAAGGCCATCGATGTCACCGCTCCTTCAGTGCCTTTGCAAACTGGTCGGTCAGCGGTTTCAGCAGGTAGGACAGGATCGTCCTGTCGCCCGTGTTGAAATGCACTTCCACCGGCATGCCCGCGACGAGCTTGAGCCCTCCTGCCTGCGCCAGGGCCCCGTCTTCCAGGGCAACACGGACCACGTAGTAAGGCAACGCACCGGCTTGCGTCTGTTCTCGACTGACATCCGCACCGACCCGTATGACCTTTGCCGGCAATTCGGGCGTGGTCTTCTGGTTGAAAGCCGGAAAACGCACATAGGCACGCTGGCCGACATAGACTGAATCGATATCCGCCGGAGAAAGCCGTGCCTCGATGACGAGATCGTCATCCTGCGGAATGATCTGCATCAGGGTTTCGCCCTGGGCGATCACGCCACCGACCGTGTGTGTCGAAAGCTCGTGGACCAGTCCCGCGCGAGGCGCCCGCAGGTCGACCCGGCGCAATTGATCCTCTGCGGCGACCCGTCGCTCGGTAAATTCCGCGAACTTGGCTTCGATATCGCGAAGCTCCTTGACCGCTTCCGACCTTGTATCCTGGTCGATCTGCTCGATCTGAAGCTTGATTTCGGCGATCTTCCCCCGCGCCTGGGCGATCTGTGCGATGAGCATGCCCTCCTCGCCCTGCAAGCGCGCCGCCTCCCTCTGGATCGCGGTGTACTTCGTCACGGGATAGAGATTTTTCTCCCACAAGCTCTTGGATCCCTCGAGCTCGAAGCGCACGAAGCCGATCTCACGCGACTTGGCCTCCCGCTGCAGCGCCAGCCCGGAAGTTTCTTCCTCGAGCTGTGCGATCTTCTCCCTCAACTGGGCCCTCTGCCCCTGCCGCGACAATCGCCGGGCGTCGAAGAGCTTTCCCTCCGACTGGAGGAGTTCGGCGAACTCCGGCTCCGAAAGCCTGGCCTTCAGCTCGGGCTTGAGGTCGAATGCGTCGAGGCCATCCCTCTCGGCTCGAAGCCTGAGTTGCCGGACTTCCAGCTCATCGAGCTGCTTTCGAACCATCATCAGGCTGGCGCGGGTCAGGGTTTCGTCCAGGCGAAGGACGACATCACCCTCCTGGACCTTGTCGCCGTCCTTTACGAAGATCTGCCCCACGATTCCGCCACTGGGATGCTGGACCTTCTTGGGAGCCGTCTCCACCACGAGAAAGCCGTTGCCGATCACGGCACCGGCAATCTCGGCGATCGCAGCGCCCCCCCCCAGGCAGGCGAGGGAAAAGGCACAGATGACCATCCCGACGCGAAGCCTTTTCGTGACGTCGTCGATGTCCGGATCCTTGATCCACGGCACGAGGTTCCAGTTCGGGAGCTTCATGGCCGGATCGCTCCGGCCGCTACCACGGCCAGAGGCGGGGCCGACGGCGATGGTTGCGTGACCTTGGCCAGGATTTCATCTCGCGGCCCGAAGGCCTTGGCCTGGCCACCGGCCATGACCAGCACTTTGTTGACGGAGGCCAGGGCCGACGGACGATGCGCGACGACCACGACGATCGCCCCCCTCTTTCGGGCATTCGATACGGCCTTTCCAAGCGCTGCATCGCCTTCGGCGTCGAGGTTCGAGTTTGGTTCATCAAGGACGATCAGGAACGGATAGCCGTAGAGAGCCCTGGCAAGTGCGAGGCGTTGCCTCTGACCCGCCGAGAGAAAGGCCCCCCCCGGCCCGACGTTCGTCTCATAACCTTTGGGCAGGGCAACGATCATTTCATGAATACCGGCATCGCGTGCCGCCGCGATGATTGCCTCTTCGTCGGGTTGCTCCGACAGCCGGCCGATGTTCTGGGCGATCGTTCCCTCGAAGATTTCCACATCCTGCGGCAGGTAGCCAATGTGGGGACCAAGTTTCTCGGCGCTCCATTGCTTCAGGGACGCTCCGTCCAGTCGGACGCTGCCCTGTGCCGCCGCCCACACACCCACCAGGGCACGGGCCAGGCTGGACTTGCCCGACGCCGAGGGACC
>OMJA01000044.1 GCA_900299245.1 Nitrospiraceae bacterium
ATCGGCGTCTCGGGCCTGGACACCATCGATGGCGGCGACGGTCGGGATACGGTGCGGATCAGTGCCACGTCTGCGGCCCTGAACAGCCTGACCGACAGCAAGCTGGCCAATGTCGAGGTCGTGAGTGCCGCCAATGCCGCGGCCGGCGTGACGATCAACCTGTCGAACCAGAGCGACGGCTTCTCGATCGTGGGCAGCACCTACGCCAGCAGCCTCACCGGCAGCACCGGAAACGACAATATCCAGGGTGGCAACGGCAACGACACGATCAATGGCGGCCTCGGCAACGACACGCTCACAGGCGGGCTGGGACAGGACAGGTTCGTGTTCAACAGTGCCATCACCGGGGGCAACAATGTCGATGTCATCACCGACTTCAATCCGGTGAACGACTCTCTCCAGCTGTCATCGGCCGTGTTCTCCGGGCTTGCGGTGTCCAACGGTCAGCTTGCTGCGTCGGCGTTCGCTCTCGATACGGCCACAGGCAGCGCCGCCCAGGTGGTTTACGACAGCCACACCGGCGCGCTCTATTACGACAGCAACGGCAGCGGTGCCGGTGGAAGCACGCAGTTCGCCGTGCTGCAGGGCGCGCCGAACCTGACCGAGAAGCAGATCTTCGTGGTCTGATCGACGGGGGAGCGCCCCTACGGGCGCTCCTTCCGGCCGCCTTGCGGCGCCGGCGAGGCAAGAGGCCGGGCCGGCACGCTGCCGGCGCGAGAGCGGCACGGAGCCGTCGGGTCCGGCGCTGTCTTCACGGTCTGCAGAGCCAGTTCCCTGCGGCGATGGTCGGGGCTGAGTGCTGCCTGACCGAAGGCGGCGTGCTGGACGGTGTTGCGGCTCCTGCGGTGCTGGCCTGAGCCCGTTCTTCACGGCCCGCTGTCACGGCGGGGGGGCGAACTCGAGCTCAAGAGCATTCCTGATATTGTCGATTTTCCACCAGTTCAGCCGCTGCAGCAGACTTTGCCCGAGGAGAGCCTGGCTGTGCGGGGCCCCGACGGTCGCCAGGATATTCTCCATCGAACGGTCACCGATCCCGATCGAGCGCAAGCGGATCACCTTCTGCGCGACCTTGCGTCCATCGGCCACGACGAAGGTGTTTTCACGGAGAAAATCGTCCTGGCTCAGGGTGCCCTTGCGCCTCAGTTCATCGACCACTTCCTGGGGAAGCTGGACCTTGGACGCCCCCGAATCGACGACGAAAAAGGCCTCGGTGTTGACGTTCAGGCTGGCGGGAAGGACCAGCACGCCATTGCGGCGCTGGAAGCGGGCTGTCGTGCGCGCGAGCGCCATTGCCTGGGCCATCCTGGCCGGGTCACAGGGCGTCCAGGCCGGCTCGTTGCTGCCGGGGAACGGCCCGTAGCAGTGGTTCATGAGGGTCAGCAGCTTCGAATAGCGGTCCCGCTGCTCGCAGGCGCCAACGGCTTCGAGTGCCGGCGCAGCAGGGTCACGGCAGGTCGCGTTGGCAGTTCTCCATCTGGCGATCGTCTGGCCAGGATCGTTCGGCTGCGCGCAAAGCGGCAAAGGCAAGCCGATCAGGATTGCCAGGGCAGCCATGGCAAACCTGCTCATTGCCCGGTTCCTTCCCTCGGTCGTCGATCGCGCATACCCATGACCCGACAATGCCGTATCAGCTGCACAGGCGGCATTAAACCATTCCGGATCAATTCGCGTCCGCGCTCCAACCGAGCGACTTTGAACCCAAAGCATTCAATCTGGCTTCATCTCTTCTTTAGTACTCTTTGAAATTGTGAAAACAATGATCGAGTTGCGATTAGAAATTCGAGCCTACAACGCCCCCTAGAGAAGCTGAGGGCCGTGGCTGGATGACAATCGATAAGTCACCAGCAAGAGCCTTCAGGGAAGCCGGTGACCAGATGCGAAATTCTTCCAGATACAGCGCACCGTCGCTTTCGGGCAAGGGCCTGCACGCATTCACCTGGCTGGTCGAGATGGCTCTGTTCTGGCCAGTGGCGGCGGCGTTTGCCGTTACCGACCACATGCAGACCGATACGTCTTCCAAAGCCGCGACGACGACATTGTGGCGCTGCTCTTTCGTCGTTCTCTTTTATGCATTTTATCTGATCGACATTTGCGCTGTTTTGGAAGTGGCCTAAGACTCGGCGGCTGATGCAGTGTGACACTTTTCGTGTTTACGCCAAGGCAGCGCAATTAGTCAGAGGTATCAAAAATTCAGGGCAGAAGGTTCGCTTGTCCGGAATCTATCAGCTAGTGCATCAAGCGGTCCGGCCCGCAGCGGGAACCCAACCCGCGCCCAGTGGCCGGCCGCCCGTATCGGGGCCACTGTCCGTACTGTCCTGCGGCTGATGGTATTTGCGCGCCGCGGACCGCCCTTCGAGCCCAGCCCATCGGCCTCGAGGTCGGATGAAAGAGGCCAGGCCGAGAACGACTGCAGGGGCTGCCGTGGTTCCGCGCCGCGGTTTGCTTGAGCCCGTGGTGCACCAGGACCAAGGCCGAGCGCCGCCACTGCTGTCCCAACCATCACGCGGTGGAGCGCGGAAAAGAGCGGATCGGGCCGGTGATGGTGCCGCCTCTTCCGCGGCTGGCCTTCCTGGAAGCGGATCCTGACGCTTGCGGACCGCAATGGCGGCCGTCGCGACGGTGTTGGGCGTCGGCATCCCGGGCCTGAGGCCAGAAAGGGATGGCGGCATGGCTGTCGAAAGGGCGGCAGGCGGCCCTTGCGAGGCACGCCTGCCGATGCTGCCCCTCCCCAAAACTACTGCAACGCCATGCCGAGGCTGTTCAGCGTATTGCTGACCTTCAAACCAGTGGCCTTCATCGAGACGGCCGTCGCCACCGATATCAGGGCGACGAGCAGACCGTATTCCAAAGCTGTCGCGCCGCATGCATCACGGCACAGGCTCCGGAAAAAATCGATCATGAACGTTGGCTTCCTCGGGATCGCCCGTCGATGCCAAGCCTTCGATCCGCTGACTTTTCGTTGCGAAATCATGCAAACGCTCTCTAGCGCAGGAACCGGACTCGTGCGCGCCCCGATTTGTCTCGATTAAATCCACCAAAATGGATGTATCTCGGTCGCTTCGGTCCCGCTCAACCGCCGCGATGCCTGGCACCGGCGATCGCGCCCAAATGATTGAACTTCCGCGGTTGAGCCGCGATGCCCCCATTTAACGGCACTTTCGACCTGCTCCGCGGTACGGCCGGGCCATCCAGGATCCAACCCCGTTCCGCTGCGCCCTACGTAAGTAGGCCGCCGCAGTGGTCCGGAGCACGGGGGTCGTGCGTAAAGAAAACACCGAATTTCGCGTGCAGGCCCAGGCGGGC
>OMJA01000045.1 GCA_900299245.1 Nitrospiraceae bacterium
AACCGGGGTACAACGTGAAGCGAGGGACGAGAGGACTATAGCAAGCGATTTTTTCGAGTGTCAAGGCGGGGGTTTACGAGGACCGGACTACTTGAAAGAAGCACTATCTCGGCATTCTTATAATCACTGAGCGTTGAACGAAATGGAGTGATGAATGAAGAACAGCGTATCGAAATAATATGAACTAGCGCCTCATCGTTCGCTTATGCCGAGAATTGCAAACAACAATATCAGGTGCTTTCCCCCCACCGAAATGCTGATGCTCCCAATCCGGATTTGCATCCATCTCATTTGCACACCGAACAAGAACTCACTTACAGCCCGTACTTGCTTCGAGTCTGCAAATATTGAGACTTCACGAAGCTTAAGAAGCTGCTTGTCATCTGCTTCACTATAGCCATATAGGCCTAACTTCTTCATCCCTCACTCCTCAGTAGAATATTAGCCAGGCAACTAGCCCAACACCTACTAAAGAAGCTGGAACCAATGTAATGAACCCTAGCTTGAAATCTCGATCAAGCCTCTCCAAGAGACGCACTCTTAGACCGGTGTCTGGTTCATTGAAGGCAAGCCTTTTCCCTCGGCGATATAAGAACACCAAGAAAAGGCCCATGAGTAGCGGTGTCATTCCTAGATACAGCAGTTTCTCTGTTAGAGAAGTTGGAACCAGATAAGTCAGGAGAAGCAATGGTCCGCAGACTATGCTCGAGATAACTACACCGGCCGCGACCTGGAGCCATTGCGGTGAATCGGCGAACGACATGAGACTTCTCGGCTCTTCGTTTGCCGGAAGTATTGCCACCGTGACGCCCACAAATTCCGCGATGACGTTAGCCAAACCGCGTAGCTCTTCCAACCGTTCGTGCTGGTATAGGCAACATGGGCCTGTGTCTTCGATGACAACCGAAAGTACATGCCTCAACTTTTCATCCTCCCCCCGTTCGGGACTGAGACGGATTTGACGAATACTACGCAATCTTCCAATGACTTTTGTGCCCAACAGAAGTTGGTCCGCCTCACGATCAAAAATCCACGATAGGGGATTCCAAATGATGTAAAAAATGATTACCCCGCCGCCAGCAATGAAGGTTCCAAGAAATACACTTAACCACCATTCAAACGGTGTGAGCGATGCGCTGAGGAAAATCCATGCTGCTAGAATGGCAAGGTTGAAAACACAAAGACCAGCAAACCCCTGAGTGAAATAGATCATGGATTCTCTGCTTGGGGAGATCTTGAGAAATCTCCAATCCTGAGACGCGCTGAAGAATTTTGCCGGTTTTCTAAACAAATTAGGCTCCCATATATCTACGTTATGAAAAGCCTAACATAGACAGAAGAAAAGTCCTTCAACTGGCCTCTTTTTCGACAAGCAGACTCGTGCTCATGCGCTCTAGCAGCACTGAGCATTTCTTCTAGCAGAGCTGTGGCAAGACTATCCCGTCCGATCAGGTTTGACTGGTTCTTTGACTGACCCTAACTCCTCTGTAGGTGATCAAGAACGAAACGATAGGACTAGATCGAAGATCTATATTCTGTGCACCTGAAAGGATTCAACTCTCGGAGCCGCTCATAGCTGCGGCTCCGAGTAGAGCAGACTAGGCCGTTACCTGCACGATCAGTTCGATTTCGACGGGGGCTTGGCGGGGGAGTTCGGCGGCGCCGACGGCGACGCGGGCGTGCTTGCCGGTTTCGCCGAAGATTTGCACGAGGAGATCGGAGGCCCCATTGAGGACCTGGGGTTGATCGGTAAAACCGGGTGCGGAGGCGATATGCCCGACCATCTTCACAATGCGCTTCACTTTATCGAGCGTCCCGACTTCGCCGCGCACAATCGCCAACGCATTCAGCGCCGCGACTTTGGCCGCTTCCATCCCCTGCTCGATCGTGATGCCCTGCCCGAGCTTGCCGGTCAGAATCAGCTGGCCGTCGCGTGACGGCAGAACACCCGAGAGAAACAGCAGATCGCCCGCCCGCACCACCGGCACATAGTTCGCGACCGGCTTCGGGGCCATGGGCAATTCAATGTTGAGAGCTTTCAATTTGGCGTCGAATGACATGATCGATATCCTTCTGTTGTTTATCCTGCCCGAAGGGCTTCGAAGAAACTCTCGCCGACCGGCAACCGCTCCGCCTTCAAGGCCTCGACAATGGTCTGGCCCAGATCGGCGGCTGACGCCCGGACTCCGAGATTCACTCCTTGAGACAATTTCGGTCCTGTCACCAGCAAGGGCACATACTCTCGCGTGGATACTTTGGCCGGCCTCGTGAGGTCACGGCCATGATCGCCGGTGATCACCACGACATCCCCCACACGCAGCTTTTCAAACAGATCCGGCAGGCGACGGTCGAAATCCTCCAGCGCGGTGGCCGCCGTCGCCGGTTCATCCGTCAGCAGATCGAGACTCGCATACAGCAACCCGCGCGGCATCTTCGCGATCAGCTTGGTGGTTTCCTCCAGCGCCGCGGTCGCCGTCGCCGCGGGAAACGCCCGCGTCAACCCGCGGCCCGCAAAGAGGTCATGCACCTTGCCGACGCCCATCACAATCTGACCCGAGCGGTTCAACACATCCAGCATGCTCACGGCCGGCGGTTCGGCGATGTAGTCCTTGCGGCCGCCGTTAAATTGGAAGGCGCCGGCTTCACCCGAAAAGGAATGGGCGACAATCCGCTGCGGTCCCGCCACTCCCTTGAACGATTTCCGAATGTCGCGGCAGCGCTGATAGAAGTCCGCGGCCGGCATGGCCGAGGCATGCATGGCGATATGGCAGGTCCATCCCCCGTCGGTCCAGACGATCGGCGCGCCGCTGGACAGATGCTCGGCCCCGTGTTCGCCGATGAGCGACTGCGCGTAGCCGAGTCGATTGCCGATGACTTTCCGCCCGAAGCTTTGTTCGAGCTGTTGAATCACTTCAAAGGAAAACGCCGACTTGAACGGAGAGGCCTGGCGTGATTGGATCACCCCGCCGGTTTCCCAATAGCCGACGACCGAGTC
>OMJA01000046.1 GCA_900299245.1 Nitrospiraceae bacterium
CAACCGTCACTTTGAGGATGACGATGTGGCGGGGCAGGTCATCGGCGACATGGAGAATCCGCAGATCGGCGACGTGAATCTCATGTCGTTCGATCCGCACCCCAACCTGGTGCCGCATCCGTATATCGAGTGGTTCTCGCTGCGGAAGAATCACTACCGCTTCGAATTGGAGCCGGGAGATGCGTGGGTGGTGACCGGAGACGCGCTCACCGTGTTGGATGCCCTGAGCCGGAGCATTCGAGCGCAACTCGCCGGCCAGATGACCGTGAGAGCGTCGCGTGAAGAGTCCGACTGGGTGTAGCGGCGGGAAGCGCGCGTCTGTCAGGCGGTGAGCGTGTCCTGTTTGCTCTTTCCGTCGCGCACGTAGTCCGGCACATCGCGAATGTCCCACACCAGGCCGACTTTCTCCATCATTTTCAGGCAGTAGTAGGTCATGTCGATTTCCCACCAATAGAATCCCTGTCGTGTTGAGGCGGGATAATAGTGATGGTTATTGTGCCAGCCTTCGCCCATGGTAATGAGCGCGAGGATGAAGTTGTTGCGGCTGTCGTCACCCGTCACATAGCGCTGCGAGCCATAGACATGGGACAGTGAGTTAATCGTGCAGGTGCCGTGAACGAGCGCGACGGTTGAGACGAAGAATCCCCAGATCAGCATCTGCGGGCCGTTGGTACCGAGCTCCGGGGCATAGGCTTCGAGTAATCTTCCGAGTCCGAACATGCCGAACCCCGCGAGCGTGGGCACGAGGATGTCAAACCGGTCGAGGAAGCGAAGCTCCGGGAATTTCGCGAAGTCCTGAATGTTTTTCAGCCGCGGGGCGAAGTGCGTTTGCGAGGTAAACCACCCCATATGCGACCAGAGAAAACCTCCGTGACGGGGAGAGTGCACGTCATCGGGCGTATCCGACGCGATGTGGTGATGGCGGTGATGGCCGGCCCACCAGAGCGGACCGCGTTGCGCGCAGGACCCGCCCAGGACGGCAAAGGCAAACTGCACGGCGCGAGAGGTCTTAAACGTCCGGTGCGAAAAGTAGCGATGGTACCAGCCGGTGATCGCGAACATGCGGAGATAATAAAAGAACACCGTCACTGCAACGGCCGTCCAGCTCCATCCGACCCAGATAATGCCGAGGCACATCAGGTGCACTGCGATCAACGGAAAGCAGCGGACCCAGTCCATCTTCGGCACGCCGTCCGTCTTCATGTATTCCAGACCCGCCCAGGAGTCGAACCAGCGCAGAACGGTCAGCCACAGATCCTGGCCTCGGGTCGGTTGTAGGGTACTCACGTCGGACATTCGCTACCTCCAGGTCAGAGATATTTCGGCCTTGGGTTGCACGGTACCATGCGGCACGATCTCTGTGATGTTCAACATATTCGGGGCACAGGGGAAATTCTGAACGGGCAGGCCGCCGATGCCGGATATGTATCCATGTTAACAGAGGCCGGCTTCGTATCGTTTTCTCATTATACATGGACTGCTGAAAAATGAAACAGGCGGTGCGGTTCTTCACTGTTTATTCTGCGCGAACGAAGAGCGCTGTCCATTGTTATTGACAGGCGACCTGTCGGTCGTTGAGGTATTTGACACTCTTGCCCTCGCGTCTCTAGAATGCGCGACTCATGAACGATCGTTTTCTCAAAGCCTGCCGGCGCGAGCCGGTCGATTGTACGCCGGTCTGGTTTATGCGCCAGGCCGGTCGATACATGTCTGAATACCGCGCACTGCGGGCCAAGCATTCCATGCTGGACTTGTGCAAGACGCCAGAGCTGGCGGCGCAGGTCACGCTGCAACCGATCGACCGCTTCCCGCTCGACGCCGCCATTATTTTTGCCGACATCCTGCTTCCGTTGGAGCCGATGGGGCTGAGCCTGGAATTTGCCGAAGGGGAAGGACCGGTGATTCACAATCCGGTCCGTGACCGGGCTGCGGTGGAACGGCTCAAGGTCGTCGACGGCAGCGAACTCGACTATGTGGCCGAGGCCATCAGGCAGACGCGGCGCGCCTTGAACGGCCGTGTGCCGCTTATCGGGTTTGCCGGCGCGCCATTTACGCTGGCGAGCTATGCGATCGAAGGCGGCGGGTCCCGGAATTATCTCCATACCAAACAGATGATGTATAGCGATCCGGCGAGCTGGCACAAGCTCATGGATAAGTTCGCGCGGGTCATTACGGGGTATTTGCGGCGGCAGATCCATGCCGGGGCGCAGGCGGTGCAGCTGTTCGACAGCTGGGTCGGCTGTCTGTCGGCGGGGGACTATGCCGAATATGTGAAGCCCCATGTCCAGTTGATATTCGACGGGCTCAAGCACGAGGGGGTGCCGCTCATCCATTTCGGCACCGGGACGACGGCCATTCTCCGCCAGATGCGGGAAGCCGGCGGCGATGTGATCGGCATCGATTGGCGTATCCATCTGGATGAAGCCTGGGCGATGGTCGGACACGATCGGGCCGTGCAGGGGAATCTGGATCCGCTGGTCCTGTTTGCCCCGCTTCACGAAATTGAACGTCGCGTCGAAGATATTCTGCGGCGGGCCGGTAATCGACCGGGTCACATTTTCAATCTCGGTCACGGCATCCTTCCGACGACACCGGTCGATCATGTGGCGGCGACGATCGACATGA
>OMJA01000047.1 GCA_900299245.1 Nitrospiraceae bacterium
GATGGAAAAGGGAACAGCTACGGGTATCACGAGAACTATATGGTGTCCCGGGCCGTTCCGTTCAACCGGCTGCTCCAGGTCTTGGCGCCCTTCTTCGTCACCCGGCTGATCGTCGCCGGAGCCGGGAAGGTCGGCGCCGAGAATCAGGCCGGTCCCGCCGAATATCAGATCTCCCAGCGTGCCGATTTCTTCGAATGTCTGGCGGATCTCAACACGATGGTCAAGCGGCCCATCGTCAATACGCGGGATGAGCCGCATGCCGAGTACAGCAAGTACCGGCGTCTGCATGTGATCGTGGGCGATGCCAATATGGCCGAGCTGTCCACCTATCTGAAGGTGGGCACGTTGAGCATGGTGCTGGAACTGCTGGAAGCCGGCGCGGCGCTTCCCCACATCGAGTTGGATGAACCGGTTCGCGCGATCAAGCAGGTCTCCCGCGATCTGGACATGAAGCAATCGTTGAAGCTCACCAACGGCCGGCCGACCACGGCTTTGGCCGTTCAACGAGCCTATTGGAGTGCCGCGACGTCCTATTACGCCAACCATCCGACCACAGAAATCATGCAGGACGTGTTGCGCCGCTGGGAGCATGTGCTGGACTGTCTGGAGAAGGACCCGCGGTTGCTGGTGGAGGAGTTGGATTGGGTCGCCAAGCGCCATCTGATTGAGTCCTACATGGATCGGAAAGGGTGCGGGTGGTCGGATCCACGCGTCAAGCTCATGGATCTGCAGTATCATGATGTGCGGCCGGACAAGGGGCTGTTCTATACGCTCGAGCGGAGCAACCTGATCAAGCGCGTGGTCAGTGAAGAAGAAATCGTGCGTGCGGAAACGCTGCCTCCTCCGGGGACCCGCGCCTATTTCCGCGGACGCTGCGCGGCCAAGTTTGCCGCCTCCCTGTATGGAGTCAGCTGGACCTCGGTGCTGTTTGATTTCGGCAATCCGACTATCACCCGGATCCCGTTGATGGATCCGAACCGGGGCACGGAAGCCATGACCGGCGCCCTGCTGGACAGTTGCCCGACGGCCGAAGCGTTGTTGGAAAAATTGAAAGCCTAACCCAGGAGCTGCGTCCAGCGCCAACCATGAATCTTCCTTTTTTGCCGAACCACGATGAGCCGAGTTTCTTCGACTTTATTTCCAAACACTATCCCGGGCTGACGCTGGGAGGCGCCGGCGGCGGCGTGTTTCCCGCTGCCCAGGACCAGCCGCGAGGGGGAAGCCCCCTGGCGGTTCCTCAGGCGACGACGGTGCTGGCCATCAAATATCAGCAGGGTGTGGTGATCGCCGGCGATCGCCGGGCAACCGAGGGCTTTCAAATCGCCGACCGTCGGATCGAGAAAGTATTCAAGATCGATGAATACTCGGCGATGGCGATCGCCGGCGCGGCCGGGCCCTGCATCGAGATGGCCAAACTGTTTCAGACCGAATTGGAGCATTACGAAAAGTTGGAGGGGATGGCGCTGACATGCGAAGGGAAGGCGAATAAGCTCGGTCAGATGGTGAAGGCGAATTTGCCGATGGTGTTTCAAGGCCTCGTCGTGATGCCGCTGTATGTGGGCTACGATCTCAAGCGCGGTGAAGGCCGCATTTTCAAGTACGACATCACCGGCGGGCGGTACGAAGAGTCGGATTATCATGCCATCGGGTCCGGCGGGAAGGACGCGCGGAATACCATGCGCGAACATTTCCAGCGGCAGCTTCCGGAAGCCGAGGCCCTCAAACTCGCGCTGATGTCGCTCTACAATGCCGCCGACGATGATGTGGGAACCGGCGGACCCGATCTGGTGCGGGGGATTTATCCCACTGCCAAGTTGGTGAACGCGCAGGGAATCACGGATGTGCCGAACGACAGGATCCGCGCGATGTATGACACGTTGATGGCCGCCCGCCGCTCGAAGGAGACGTAACGATGCCGATGCCCTACTACGTGTCTCCCGAGCAGATGATGCAGGACAAGGCGGAGTATGCCAAGAAGGGCATCGCCAAGGGCCGGTCCAGCATCGCGATGGAATATGCGGACGGGGTGCTGTTCACCGCGGACAATCCCAGCGCCTCGCTCCATAAAATCTCCGAAGTCTACGACTGTATCGCGTTTGCCGGAGCCGGCAAGTACAGCGAGTTTGAGAATCTCCGGAAGGCCGGCATCCGCCATGCCGATCTGAAGGGGTTCATGTACAGCCGGGAAGATGTCACGGCCCGCTCGCTGGCCAACGGCTACTCGCAAAGCCTCGGCACCATCTTCAGCCAGGAAATGAAGCCGCTCGAAGTGGAGATTCTCGTGGTGCAGGTGGGGCAGAACAGCCACGCGAACGAGATCTACCGTATTTCTTTCGATGGCAGCATCATTGATGAAAAGTCCGTCGCCGTCATCGGCGGCCGTTCGGAGGCGGTGTTGGCGGCGATGAAAGACAAGGTGACCGGTCCTCCCCCGACTCTCAAAGCCGCGCTGGGGTTTTGCGTGTCCGCGCTGGAGCAGACGGCCAATCAGAAGCTCAACCCCGAAGGGTTGGAGGTGGCAGTCCTCGAACGGGCGCGCACCGGCCGCAAGTTCAGGCGGCTCACGCCGGGTGAAGTTCAGCAACTCCTCACAGCCTGATGCGATTGTGGAGCCCGCCCGTGTGGAAGTTGAAGATCCCGCGACGGCCATGTATGGTGTTGTGACCTCCCATGCTATCCCCCGGTTCTATGAAACAACGGATCTTCGGCCTGGAAAACGAGTACGGCCTGATCTTCTCGCC
>OMJA01000048.1 GCA_900299245.1 Nitrospiraceae bacterium
CGTGAACGTAAGGTCATAGCCGCCGGGTTTGACAGTCTCTCCGCGCTTGCCTAGAATCGCCGACTGATGAAAGACTTTATTCTCAAAACATTTTCCGACAGCGCGGCCGTCAAGCAGGAGTTCGCGCGTCACCACGCGGATCGCATTGTGCTCGTGGCCGGCCTCATGGTCACCGCATTTCGTGAAGGACGGAAAGTGCTGCTCTTTGGAAACGGCGGCAGCGCCACCGACGCCGCGCATATCGCGGCGGAATTTGTCGGCCGCTACAAACGGGAACGGACACCGCTGCCTGCTATCGCACTTGCCACCGACATCGCCGCCATCACCTGTATCGCCAACGACTACGGATACGACGAACTCTTCGCCAGACAGGTGCGGGCTCATGGCCAGAAGGGCGATATCGCAGTCGGCATCAGCACAAGCGGCAATTCGCCGAACGTGCTCAAAGGGATCGAGGCCGCGCGCGAATGCGGCATGATCACTGTCGCCTGGACAGGCGGCACCGGCGGCAAACTCGCCGGCCTCGTTGATCATCCGTTTGTCGTGCCCTCCACCGTCACGGCGCGCATTCAGGAAAGCCACATCACGCTCGGCCATGTCTTATGTGAACTCGTAGAGGAAACACTCCTTGGCACAGCGTCCTAACCGGACTCCCCCGCAACGCCCTTCCCGGCCGTTGATTCCTCCGATCGATGTCTCGGATCTGACGACCTATCCGCTGAAAAAACGCCACAGTAAGGTGCGGGTGACCGACTTCGCCAGGCCGTGGACTAGCGGCGGATCGTTCGAACAGTTTTTTGCTTCGTTGCCCGACCTGCTCGCGGTGAAGACCTTGCGCGCCGTGGCGACCACCATCGCGACCGCCCATCGCCGGCGTCGCCCGGTCATCGTCGGGATTGGCGCCCACGTGATCAAGGTGGGCCTTGCGCCGCTGCTTGTCGATCTGATGGAACGCGGTATCGTCACGGCCGTGGCCATGAACGGAGCCGGGATTATTCACGATTTCGAGCTGGCCCTCATGGGGCATACGTCGGAAGAAGTGGACGCCGAAATCGACGCAGGCCGCTTCGGCATGGCCGAAGACACCGGCCGGATCTTGAACGAGGCGATCACCCTCGGCGCGCAACGAGGCCAGGGCCTCGGCGAAGCCGTGGGGCACTACATCAATCGCTATCAAGGCCAGTTTCCCAACCGCGCGACGAGCATTCTCTCCGCCGGCGCACGTCTCGGCATTCCCGTCACCGTGCACGTGGCGATCGGGACGGATATCATCCACATGCATCCCGCCGCCGACGGCGCCGCCATCGGAGCCACGTCGCTGTTGGATTTCCGCCGGCTGGCCGCAGTGGTCGCCGGGATGGAAGGCGGGGTCTATCTGAATGTGGGATCGGCCGTCATCCTGCCGGAAGTATTTTTGAAAACGGTGTCATTGGGGCGTAATCTCGGTCATCCGCTCACCAAGATCACCACGGTGAACATGGATTTTCTTTCGCACTACCGGCCCCTGACGAATGTGGTACGGCGCCCGACCCAAAAAGGCGGTCAGGGCTATACCCTGACCGGCCATCACGAGATTATGCTCCCGCTCCTGGCCGCGGCGGTACTCGAGCAGATCCGTTAGCCCGGCGCAGCAGGCCCGTGCTCCGTCACAGAGAAACCTCTGTACATGAATCCATCGATCGAACAGTTGCAGACAGAGTGGCGCACCCTCAACAAGCGCTTTTTTGACGGACTGCTGCCGCCGATCGTGATCGTCTGGAGCCGCCGCCTGACATCGTCGGTCGGCATGTTCGTCAGTCGCGGCGGCCCCCGTCCCCGGCAGTCCGACGAATCGACGCCGAATCGCGCCAAGCGGGAGATTCGCCTTTCCGAGCCCTTGATGCGGCGCCTGGCAGAACGAACCCCGTATGCCGAGCAGGAACGATTGAATACGCTCGCCCATGAGATGATTCATCAATGGCAGTTCGACATCCTGAAACGAAAGCCGAACCATGGCCCTGATTTTCTACGGAAGATGACCGAGATGAACCGGAGCGGGCTGGTGGCGATTACGATCTACCATTCGCTGCACCGGGAAGTGCAGGCGCTGGCCCAATTCGCCTGGCGCTGCGCGGACTGCGGAAGGATCTATCGCCGACAACGCAAGACCATTCAACCGCGCCGGCATCTCTGCGGGAGTTGCCGGGGCCGCTTGCAAGAGTTGCCACCGCTCCCTCCTGCCACCGCAGCGCCCGTCAGCCGGATCCCCCTCGCGACTTCGCCGCATTCAAGCCCGGTGCAACAACTGGCGCTAGGGTGGGATCTGCACACTGAGGCTCCACCCGCCGGCTCCTAAGCCGCCTCCCGCCCGATCACCTCGTCCGCTCTCGGATCAGAGGAAGGAAGCTGTGAGGAAACGATCACATGATTTCCGGAATTCCTGAACTCCAGCCGGTCGAAACTGATGGACTTGGACATTGCAATGCCGCGGCCGTGGGAATCGTCCAACCGTTCACTGTCAAGAGCGAGATACCGGCGCCAGTCAAACCCCTTCCCGGCATCGACAATCTCCACCTCCAATTCGGTCTCCTTCCGGTCCATCGACACCCGCACCCGTTTCTGCAGATTTTCCTGCAACGCCAAACGACGCGCTATCTCAGCATCCAATCGGCCTGCCTTTAGCAGGGAGGACTTCTCGGCATAGGAAATTTCCAGATTGCCGTGTTCGACACCATTGACGAGCAATTCCGTCAAGCCCAGCTTCGTCCGCAACGGGTCGGGAAATGCATAGGCCAGGAGTTCTGCGAGATTCCTGGCTTCGGTAAGCGTCCGCAATTCAAATCGGCCATGTTTCAGCAAGGTCATGGTATGCGCCACGGTCCGCTTCCGATCGGTGATATCTTCCAATGTCCCCAGATACCGGACTCCTTCCTCTGTTGTCATGGACCAAAGCAGAACGTTCACCCATCTGGCTTCCGCCCCTCCCTCCGCGAGACGGCATTCGACCGCCACCCGATCGAACATCGTGCGGGCTCGCTCCCATTCCTCTTCAACTTTCTCGCGATCATCCGGATGGAACCACAACAGCCAAGACTCCGGCTTAACGAAATGGCCGCTGCCGGTTGCCTCGGATAGATTGAATAGGCTCTTCCACATCCTGTTTCCATAGACACAGGCGCCGCGATGATCAATCTCGAATACCCCGATTGGGAGATGATCGGACAAGAGCCGGAAAAACATCTCCTGCTCTTTCAACCGCGCAACCATCTGTTTCCTCTGGGTAATATCACGCACAATCCCCGTGAAACACCGTTGTTCTCCGATCCTCATCTCGCTCACCGCCACGTCCATAGGAAAGATGGAGCCATCACGACGACGGCCTGCTACTTCACGTCCCTGGCCGATGGTCTTTGCAGCTCCCGTGCGGAGAAAAGCCAAGAGAGATCCGTCAGGCTCCGAGACAGAGGGCTCCGGCATCAACAGGCTGGCATTGCACCCCAGCACCTCGTCCGCCAGATAACCGAAGAGCTTCTCAGCGGCGGGATTGAATGAGAGAATACGCCCGAACTGATCGATGCTGATAATGCCGTCAACCGCATGTGTCACCACTGCGCCAAGCTGGGAATCACGATCCCGTAACAGACGTTGCGCCCGCGCCACCTTCTCCTGCTCGCGTTGGTGGTCTCGTTTGACCCACACAATGAGCGCCACCATGAGGGCAAACCCCGCAGCGCCAACCACAGCAATCTTTACCAGCACGCCCTGAATATTTTCCAAAATATCAGCCCGGTCAGCCCGCACCAGCACTCCCCACTGCAAGGTATCAAGCGAATGCACCCCCTGCACCCGAGCGTAACCGGTCACCACTGGAACTCTCCGAACGAGATGCTCCTCTTCGACATACCCTGGAAGACCCGCTGCCACGCTGACTGCAGAAGGGAGGCCTACCTTACGGAAGTTGATGGTCGGATTATCACGACCCTCCTGCGTCAACAGCACATTCCCGTCCGCATCCAAAACCCGATAGCGCACGATTCCGAAACTCTTGGCTTGAGCCGCGAATGGTTTGACCGCGTCCTCCACCAGCCGATTCCACAGAGCCGCATCGATCTCCGTCATGATGGCTCCATGAAAGGTGCTGTGGGTGCCCAGGATTGGCGCAGAAATCACGACGCTCTGCAGGTGCCCTTGTCCCATCACCTGACTCGTCTTCTTAACGGATTCAGCGTAGATCCGTGGCACGTGCCAGACCGCCTGGAACCAGGAGGCGTCCCGAACGTCCTGTCCCATCAAGGCCTGGTCGGTGGAGGCCACCACCCGGCCGGTCCGGTCTGTGACGGCCAATCGCGTATAGACGGGGTAGGCCCGTTGCACCACGCGCAGATGTTCGGCGATTTGAGCGGCGTCGGAGCTGCGCACTTGAGGAGCCGCGGCCAGTATTTCAATGTCCCCGTTCCGCTCCCGCAGCATTGCGTCAAGCTTTCCAGCCACTTCCGTTGCACCCAGCGCGAGACTCTCCCCGGCACGCGCCGCTAATTCCTGCTCGACCATCCACAGCCCGCTGAGGCCCAATAGGGCGGCACCGAGCACGGCGACGACGAGGACAACTAAGCTCTGCGAGAGAACCTTTTGCCACTGCCGATAGAACGCCATTACGCGGCCTCCTTCAGACCCTGCTTCAGCTGCATCCGGACACGCTGAAACTCCAATTCCAGTTCGGTCAGCAGATCGGGAACGACCTCAAGCCCCCGGGCAGCTCCGGCAACCACGCTGTCACAGAGCCTCGCCAGCCCCAACGCTCCCAGATTCGACGCGCTGCCCTTCAAACTGTGCGCGATCCGCTGCACCTCCTCGACCTTTCCCTTGCGACAAGCTGTTCCCAGCAGAGTCAGTTTGTCCGGCGTGTCGAGCAGAAAATGCGTGACGAGTCTGGTCAAGAACCCCGGATCATCCTCGTCGCTCAACACCCGGAGCCCGTCGAATACCAGCGGATCAATGGCAAGCCCCTCGCCTTTGGCCGACTCGGACCCCGGTAGCTGAACGACCCGCTGACGCCACCGCTCAAATACCGCGGCTAACGCCTCGCTCGTCACCGGCTTGGAGACATAGTCGTCCATGCCGGCCCGCAAACAGGCCTCGCGATCTCCTTGCATGGCGTTGGCCGTCATGGCGATGATGGGGGTTCGGGGATGAGCGACCGGGAGGGACCGCCCCGAATTCCTTCCCGACCGTTCGCGCTCCCGAATCTCACGAGTCGCTTCGAATCCGTCCATCTCCGGCATCTGGCAATCCATGAAGACCAAGTCATACCCGATGCGCGACAGAGCCTCGACGGCTTCAAGCCCGTTCGCCACGACATCGACCCGATGCCCCAGCCGCTCAAACATCCGGACGGCGACTTTCTGATTGATGATGTTGTCTTCGGCGAGCAA
>OMJA01000049.1 GCA_900299245.1 Nitrospiraceae bacterium
ATGCTCAAAATGGCCTCTCGTCTCACCCGCCCAGCCCCGGCGCGCCGAAACGCGCCTTTCACCGGGCAAGGCCGCAGCGAGCGAGGAGGCGAATCGTACTCTGTTCTGTACGTTGAGCCTCTGAGCCCGATTCGCCGACTTCGCGAGGCGAGCGATGCGACCTGCCTCGCGAAGCCGCTTCGGCAAGGCGGGGAACGCCGCTGGCGGACTTTTTCAGCATCCTGTTAGGCGGCGAGCTCAGCGGAGACGGCATCGAGTAGCGCATGGAGTTCGAATGGCTTATGGAGGGTCCTGCGGGCCCCCATCATCTTCGCCACATCCAGGAAGTTCAGAATGCCGATCATGTCACTCCCACCGGTGATGGCAATGACACGAGAGGCGGGAAACTCTCGGCGGAGGATCAAGATGGTCTCCAGACCATCTTGATCAGGCATCATCACGTCCATAATCACGACGTCGGCCGGTTGCTTCCGGAACTGGTCCAACCCATCTTTTCCATCACAGGCTTCCCGCACTTCATACTCAGCCGCCTCCAGTGCATACCGGATGAGCTGGCGCACCTGATCGTCGTCGTCAACTACGAGGACCGACGGCATGACATTCCTCACTCGATATTTCGGATAGGGTGACAGATTGGGCCGAGTCCGATGGCACGCACGCCACCGGCATGGGTTGATCCAAGATGCGTCGGATTGTGCGTGCAAGATCGTTGAGCATGAGCGGCTTCAGGATGAATTCTCCGATGCCGCGCGAACGGGCTTCTTCTTCAGACAATTGCTGCTCCGAGCCGGTGCAGAGGATCACCCGCAGATCGGGTCTGATCCGGCGGCATCGTTGGATCAGCCGCTCCCCGGTCATGCCGGGCATCGATTGATCGGCGATCAAGAGGTCCACTCGTTGGGGTGCCGCCTGGAAGGCTTCCCACGCCGCCAGCGCGCTTGTTCGGACGACCGGATAGTACCCCAGAGAGTCAAGCATCTCACCTCCAAATCGGGCTAGCGACTCCTCATCATCGACGAAGAGAATGCACTCATGCCCGCGCGGAAGCGGTTCGTCCTGTGGCGGAATCGATGAGCTGGGAGCCGGCAGTACCGGAAGATAGACCGACACGGTCGTACCCGTGTCGGGGTGGCTTTTGACCAATACTGTGCCTCCGTGGGCCGAGACAATGCCGTGCACCACGGGGAGTCCCATCCCTCGCCCCTCACCAAGGGGTTTCGTGGTGAAGAACGGCTCAAAGGCGCGGTCCGCCACGTCCGAGTCCATACCTTCACCGGAATCCCTGACGCTCAAGCAGGTATAGCAGCCTGCCGCGATCCGTCCGTGAGACATCACGTGCTCACTGGTGAATTCTTTGTCCTCGAGGCGAATGTCGAGCGTTCCTCCCGTTCGATGCATCGCATGCACCGCATTTTCCACCAAGTTCAAGATCAACTGATGCATTTGGGTGGCATCGGCCGACACGAGGCTGACCGAGCTCGCGATATGCGCCTGGAACTCGATCCAGGACGGGATGGTGGGGCGCAAGAGTTTCAACGACTCCTTCACCAGCAAGTGCAGCGACAGGGAGCGGCGGATCTGGCCGCTCTGTTGGCTGAACGTAAGCAACTGATGCACCAATGCACGGGATTTCTGTCCCGCTGCCACGACCTGCTGAATATGGCGATGGGCTTTGCTGTCGGAGGGCACGAGCGGCAGCGCCAGTTGGCTGAATCCGAGCACCGCAGTCAGGCTGTTGTTGAATTCATGCGCGATGCCTCCGGCCAGTGTGCCGATCGCTTCCATCTTCGAGGTCTCACGCCGGCTGGCGTCGAGGATCTTGCGGTCCGTGACGTCAACGACCATTCCGAGGGTGCGAATCGGGAGCCGTGCCGCGCTGTCCACATCAAACCAGGTTAGTGAGCGCAGGCTGAGATGCCGAACACTTCCGTCTGGCCTGACAAGCTGATGTTCGGCATGAAACTGCCCGTTGCCCGATGGGTCGTGGGCCTGGTGAATGGCCTGGAGGATCCGGTCCCGGTCATTTCGGTGAATCAGCTCGATATAGCGTTGAAGGGACGCGGGCTCATCGGAGCCCACCCCGTAGATGTCTCTGAGTATCGGCGACCAGTAGAGGGTGTCGGTCTTGTGATCATGCTCGAAAATCCCGGCCTGCGCTGCCTGCACCGCAAGACCGAAGCGCTCCTCACTCTCCCGCACGGCCCGTTCTTCCTGCCGCCGTTGGGTCACGTCAGCCATCACCCAGACGACTGATGTCACATGTCCGTGTCGGTCTTTGAACGGAGAGAAGGTCATTTCGTTCCAAAACGGAGTGCCGTTCTTTCGATAATGGCGGAGACAGATACGGCCCGCCCGCCCGTCCAGCAGGGCAACGGCAAGTTTGTCCAGCGAGGTGCGATCAGTCTCAGGTCCGGCCAGGATGGCCATGGTCTGGCCCAGGAGATCACTCTCGGAATAGCCGGTCAGCAGCCGGAAGGCGGGGTTGACGTACACAATGGGTTGGCGAGGGGTCGTCGCATCCGTGACCGCCACGCAGCAATTGGCGGAGGCGATGATCTTGGATTGCAGCAGGCAATCACGGCGCTGCCGCAGGAATCGCTGCACCGCAATTCCTGCAAGGAGTACGAGAGCTACGAAGATCAGACCGGCAATCAGTTGCATTCAGCCGAATACCCTGTTCGTAACCACGCGCGGATGTTCACAGATAACCGCGGAGTCTCGGCAACACACCTGGACGTGACCACATTCGGCGCACAGGGTCACGATGTTGCTCATATTACGGAATAGGCGAGCCGATCGTGTAGATGAAAAGGGCGAGGAACCTGAGAGAATGTATCTCTAGTGCACTAGGGCCGAATGGCTCGATTCATGTCTGCCGCTTGACGAAGAATGCGGCGGCTTGGGCTCGGCGGGTAATGCGGAGTTTCTGAAACACACTGGCAAGGTAGTTTTTTACCGTCTTGTCGCTTAGGTCCAGGTCCGAAGCGATTTCCTTGTTCGTTTTGCCTTCCGCCACGAGGGCCAACACCCGTTCCTCCTGCGAGGACAGCTTGTTATCAGAGCGGTCAGCGCCTGTCGCAAATCCCCGCAACCAGCGAAGCGCCCGGTCCGTGACCGCCGGGTCAAGGATCGAACGGCCTTCGGCCACCGCATGAATCGCCCGAATTAACGAGGCGGAATCGAGCTCTTTCAGGACGTACCCTCGCGCCCCCGCCAAGACCGCCGTCAGGACGGAATCGTCATCCGCGTACGAGGTCAGAAACAGCACTCGGACATCCGGCGAGACGGCGAGAATTTCCCGGCAGGCATCGACACCCGAACCGTCAGGCAGGCGGACATCCATCAGAATCACATCCGGTTTCAATTTGCCAGCCGTTGCCGTCGCACCCGCCATGGTCGCGGCTTCCCCCACCACGACGAGCCCATGATGTTGGCTCAGCACGGAACGTAGTCCCACACGGACCACCTCATGGTCATCCACGAGCAACACACGGATTAGCTGGGCTCTAGTTTCCGTCATCGCATCTCCTCATATCGTAAATCCAGCATGATTGTGGTCCCGCCCCCTGGCTGCGACCGCAGGGTAAATGTCCCCCGGGTTTTGGTCGCTCGAGATTCCATGTTGGCCAATCCATGGCCTGTGTTACGGACGACCGACGGATTGAATCCTACACCGTTATCCCTTACCGACAGGCGGACGGAACGGCTGAGGCACTTGAGCGACAGCACAATCTTGCCGGCGCGGCTGTGGCGAAAACTGTTGCTCAAGGCTTC
>OMJA01000050.1 GCA_900299245.1 Nitrospiraceae bacterium
CTCGATTGGGATTCGGAGCGAGCTTGGTGTTCGCCGTCGTCGCACGAACGATTTGACCATTCACCTGGGCTGTCACGACGACATGGCTGCCCAGAAGCCCCTGATCAACGAAACCGTCGATCCCGTTCAAGACATACGGAATGACATTGATAACCGGCTTGAGCGCATAGGTGCCGTTCCCTCGGTGCACGATGGATTTACAGGCGTCGAAGTCGAGCAGGAGATCGACTCGCTGCCCGCCCGCGACGCTGAACTGGTTGATCAGCTTGACGCCGGATCTGATGGCACTGGGCGTTTCGAGCGGAACCGGCGTTTTCGTGGGATCAGCCGTACGCACAATCCAGTTGGCCGTGGGCTGGTTGCCGTGGTTATCCGCCAGCACCAGGCGCACCTGCGTGTAATGACCCGCCGCCAGCGAGGTTTCGCCGAGATTGTCCAGGGCGAAATTCGGTTGCGTGGGATCGTTGAGGTTGAGCAGATTGATCGTGCGCGGCGGATTGAGGGTGATGTCGTTCCAGCCGGCGGAGTTTTCTCCGGCCGAATCACTTTGATGCACGCGAACCCTGCTGACGGTGACATTCACTTCATCGAATCCGCAGGCGGGAGCATCCGTCAACGACACGCCCAGTACGCCGGCTTGCGCGCCGGTGGCGCCTCCGCTCCCCCCGTCCCCGCCACAGCCGGCAACGAGCCCGCTCAGGAGCACAGCCGCCATCCATACGAATGTCTTTGAATACCCTGTCGATATGTTCATGATATCCGCCTTGTAAAAGGATGAATCTGTTGACACCGCGTCCGCAGGCGTTCTGACAATACGCAGCGATCAGCCTGAGCAGATGCCGTAAGCATGCAAGTACTGTTCACACTCTGCGAGAAGTCCCTCTTATTGCGCATAACGCTACGCGCCACGAGACGTTTGATTGTTTAAGATCCATCGATCTATTCACAACCCCCGCTTTCGTAGGTGTAGAATTGTCGGCGTTAGCCTACAGGCTGCTCCCCCGGTTCGAGTTCAACGAACATCGGAACGGCACCTCCCCCTATCCTTGACAGGGTATGATGCGGCTCGTATGCTGCAATGGCCTGGTTCATTTCCACCTTCTCGGTCTTCCTGGAGGGATACCTCGATGGATGCTCCGAGCCGATCCTCCGGTCTTCCTCGGCTCCCGCGCCTGATCGCCGCCCTTGCACTGTTCACCGCCCTGTTCCTGGGAACATCCGGCGTGCGGGCCGAATCTCATCTATTGGTCGCCACGTATGACGGGGTCATCAACCCGGTTGCCGCTGAATACATCCACGATGCGCTCGCCTCGGCGGAGGCCGGCAACGCGCAGGCCCTGATCGTCCGATTGAATACACCTGGCGGACTCGATTCTTCGATGCGGCTGATCATTCAGGACATCACCGGCTCCGCAATTCCCGTCATCGTCTATGTCTCGCCGTCGAGCGGACGCGCCGCTTCGGCCGGAGTCTTTATCACCATGGCGGGGCATGTCGCAGCCATGGCGCCCGGCACGAACATCGGCGCGGCCCATCCGGTCGCCCTCGGCGGCGGCGAGCCGGATAAGACCATGAAGGAGAAGATGGAGAACGATGCCGCCGCCTACCTCAAATCGATCGCCGAGCAGCGGGGGCGGAATGTCGCCTGGGCCGATGACGCCGTCCGTAAAAGCCTGTCCGTGACCGAGGGAGAAGCGCTCAAACTGAAGGTTGTGGATCTGGTCGCGGACAATATTCCGGCGTTGTTGAAGCAGCTGGACGGACGAACTGTCGCCCTGCAGAAAGGCCCGACGGTACTGCACACGGCGAACGCCGCGGTCCGGGATTTCCCGATGGGGCTGCGCCTTGAGTTCCTCAAGACCCTCAGCGATCCCAATATCGCCTATCTGCTCATGACCATCGGCACCATCGGCCTCATTGCCGAGTTGTACAACCCCGGCGCGATCCTGCCGGGAGTCGTCGGCGCGATCAGCCTGATCCTGGCCTTTTACTCGTTCCAGTCGCTGCCGATCGACTATGCCGGCGTCCTGTTGTTTCTGCTGGGGATTGTGTTTTTCATTCTGGAAGCCAGTATCACCAGCTACGGCCTGCTGGGCATCGGCGGCGCCGTCTCGATGCTTCTCGGCTCCGTCATGCTGATCAAAACCGATGTCGAATTCCTGCAGATTTCCTGGTCCGTCATCCTCCCGGTGGTCGCCCTCACTGCGGCGTTCTCCCTCTTCATGGTCGGCATGGGCGTCCGGGCGATGCGCCGTCGGCCAATGACAGGCCGGGAAGAGATGGTCGGGCTCGTGGGAGTCGCCACCACGGCGCTCGCCCCGCGCGGTCTGTTTGCAGTCCACGGAGAACTGTGGGAAGCCGTCAGCGAGCAGCCGCTCCAGGCGGGAACGGAAGCCGAAGTCACCCGCGTGGAAGGCTTACGCTTGCACGTGAAACCCTGCTCCCAACAACAGGAGGCCTGACATGATGTTTAGTCCCTTCGCGCTGGTCATCCTGCTCGTCATCCTGATCCTGATGGGCTTCAACGTCCTGCGGGAGTACGAACGGGCCGTGATCTTTCGCTGGGGCCGGCTCTCCCGCGGACTCGTCGGCGGCAACGGGCCCGGTGTGGTCATCATCCTTCCGTTCATCGATAAAATGGTTCGCGTCAGTCTGCGAACCGTCGCCATGGACGTGCCGCCCCAGGACGTCATCACCAAAGACAACGTCAGCGTCAAGGTGAATGCGGTCATCTATTTCCGGGTCGTGGATCAAGAGCGCGCGATCATTCAGGTCGAAGATTATCTCTACGCCACCTCCATGATGTCGCAAACGACGCTCCGCAGTGTACTGGGACAAAGCCAGCTCGACGACCTCCTGTCGAAGCGCGAGCAGATCAACGCGGACCTCCAACGGATCATCGATCAACAAACCGAACCCTGGGGCGTCAAAGTCACCGCCGTCGAAGTGAAGAACGTGGATCTCCCGCAGGAAATGCAACGGGCGATCGCGCGGCAGGCGGAAGCGGAACGCGAGCGCCGCGCCAAGGTCATCCACGCCGAAGGCGAGTTCGAAGCCTCGCAACGCCTCGCCGACGCCGCCGACGTGATCAGCCGGAACCCGGCGGCCTTGCAACTCCGCTATTTACAGACACTGGTCGAGATCGCCGCCGAAAAGAACTCGACTACGATCTTCCCGATCCCCATCGATACGCTCGCCCCGTTCTTGAAAAACTGGGGCAAACAGATCGTACCCTGACCCGGGAAGTCAGTGCGGCAGAAACTATGTTCTTCGCGCACCAGGCTGGCTCTACCAACCCGCTGCTTCGCGCGCCCGCGAACGTCTCAACACTGCCGGTCGCTATCCGTCTGAACCACCAGCCGACCTATGCATCATTTCCTCACGCACGCTTCGCATTCTTCCCGGCGGTTCACCGAGCCTTCATCGCATGCGTGCCGTGCGTGACCGCCCCGCCCGCGCGTAACGCGGCGGCAGCCAGCACGGTTTCGGCAATCTCCGGGTCCGTGGCGCCGGCCTCCCGCGCCCGGTTGGTATGGAGCTCGATGCAATACGGACACTGGATGGTCAACGCCACGGCAATCGCCATCAGTTCTTTGTACTTTTTCGGAATCGCGCCGTCGGCCCATGCCGCCTTATCGAACGCACAAAAGGCGTTCGTCGCTTCCGGCTCATGGGTTTCCAGTTCCTTCAACGCAGCAAGGTTCTTCATGTCGTACATATCCGCCTCCCGGTGATGCCGTCTGATCGCTGCAATGACATGTCCCCTCCGGGCCTGTCAGGCCCGCACCCCGATGACTTCCAGATACTCCGCCAAGACCGTCGTGCAATCGGTTCCTCCCCGGTTGTGAGTGGACCAGAGCAGATTCAGCTCCCCGCGAAGGCGTTCCTGACCGGCCCCGTCCAGCGCCGCGAAGGCCTGATTGGTCGGTCCGTAACACAGACGGAAGAGCTCGACGACTTCCGAAGGCGGAAAGGGATACGTGAACGTATACTGCCTCCTGACCAGGCTGAGTTCCGACAGCCCCTGCCCGAGCCGCTCACGTACCGTGGATTCGTCGCCCCAGAGAACCGGCGAGGGCATGCCGGAGGGCGCAATGAATTTCGCGACGGTCTTGAACATCTGTCCGACGAATCCCTGCGGCGTCCAATTGGCCATGGCAAGGGTCCCTCCCGGCACGCACACCCGCAACAACTCCTTCGCCACCAGGTCAGGCCGCGGGGCGAACATCGCGCCGATCAGGCTCGCGACGACATCGAAGCTCGCGTCCTCGAAAGGGAGCGCCTCTGCATCGGCCTCCTCAAAACGGGCACGCAGATCCTCCCCCTGCGCACGAGCCCGCGCCCGCTCCACCCAGTTCCCGGCGATATCGACGCCGGTCACCTCCAGACCGTCTTTTGCAGCCATCAGGGCAAGCTGGCCTGAGCCGCAGCCCACGTCCAGAAACCGGCAGCCCGGAGCAACCGGCAGCCGCTCGTAGAACTCCCGCGCGCCGCTCTCCATGTAGTGCGAGAATCGATCGTAGTCGCCGGCCATCCAGATGCTCTTGAGCCGCGCTTTCAGGTTGTCCGGCCCCGCCGCTATTGTCGTGATCGCCATGGTCGCCTCCTTCAGGATGTGATGGATGGTGTGACGCCTTCTGATGCGTCATGTCTGCACCCACTATAGAGACGGGGTGTATTCGAGACTTATCCGCTCGTCTGGCTCTCTTATCAGCAGCATGCTAAGCTGCATCCGGTTTATCCGGTCGTCCGGAATTCTTTGCGGACCGTCCGGCTGAGCCAGGCGGAGTCCCTATGGATGTCCTCTCCGAAGTACTCAAAGCCGTCAAACTCGACGGCGCGGTCTTCTTCAACGGCGAATTCTCTTCCCCCTGGTGCGCCCGGGAACCGGACGCCGGCACGATGGCGTCGTATCTGGCCGCCGGAGCCGGCCACATCATCATCTTCCATCTCATTCTCGAAGGACGGGCCTATGCCCGGGTCGAAGAGGACGGCAGTGCGGTGCCCCTGGTGGCCGGCGACATCGTCATCGTGCCGCACGGCGATGCGCACCTCATGGGAAACGGCCCGCCGGTCGCACCGATCGACAGCGCCGCGCAGCTCCGGCAGGTCCTCGCGGAGGGACGGATGATCTCGCAATTCGGCGGAGGGGGGGAACTGACGAAGTTGATCTGCGGCTATATGACCTGCGATCCGCAGCTCAGCCGGATCGTCATGGCCGGACTGCCGCCGATCATCAAAGTGCACATCCGGGACAGCCCGTCGGGACAGTGGCTGGAAGATACGCTCCGCTATTCCGTCGATCAGGCGGAAGCCTGCGGCCCCGGCGCCGCGTTGTCGCCAAATTATCCGAGGCATTGTTCGTGGAAACGTTGCGGCGTTATATCGCGCAGCTGCCGGGCAGCCAGACCGGATGGCTGGCCGGAGTGCGCGATCAGGACGTGGGAAAAGCGCTGGCGCTGCTGCATCGGCATCCGGCCCGCCCCTGGACCATCGCGTCCCTTGCCGGCGAAGTCGGAGTCTCCCGTTCCGTGCTCGCCGAACACTTCCAGCACTATCTGTCGGATACGCCGATCGGCTATCTGACCCGCTGGAGGCTGCAACTCGCCGCCCAGCTGTTGACCTCGACGTCCAAGAGCGTAGCCGAAGTGGCGGGCGACGTCGGATACGAGTCCGAGCCCTCCTTCAACCGCGCGTTCAAACGGGAGTTCGGTCTGCCGCCTGCCCGCTTCCGCAGCCGGTCGAGACCGGCCCGGAGCACAACCGGACGCCGCAATCCCCCACCCACGACGCCATCCGTCTTGAGCCCGTCATCCGATCGGCGTAGAGTATAAATCGTCCGCTGGCACGAGAGCTGAGCGGTCCCTCTTACCTGTGTATAGAAAGCGAGAAGAATCCGATGAATCGATCGATCGCGTCGTCCGTGGCCGTCTTGACCGGTGCGGTGCTCTGCGCGCTGCTCCCGGCTCATGCACAAAATTTTCCGCCCGTCGTCACGCAGAAGATTCAGGCCGAGCAAAAACAGGTGAAGACGATCGGCATGGAAGAATATCGCAAACTCGTGGAAAGTCCCGGCGATGCGCTGCTCGTGGATGTGCGGGAGCCCGGTGAATTCGCCGCCGGCCATGTGCCGGGGGCCGTGAACATTCCCCGCGGGGTCCTGGAATTTCAAATCTGGAAGCAGGTCGGCTTCCCCGCCGGTCTGGATGTGAACCGGACCGTCATCCTCCAATGCCAGAGCGGCAACCGCGCCTCACTGGCAGCCCAGACGCTGTCGGATCTGGGATTTACGAACACGACCGCCGTCGTGATGAGCCTGGATGAATGGCAGAAAGCCGGGAATCCGTTTGTGAAGTAAGCGTTCGCTGAGTCGACGTTACGCCGCGATACCCCGACTGGTTACTCCTGAATTATCGGTTGCTGAACCGGCCTGTACTGCACCTCCGTCATGGGAAGCCGCCCTTCCAGTTTTTCACAAGCAGTCCAGGGATGCAGGGCGGCCCCGACACCGGCCCCGGCCATGGCCACCGGAATCGTCACGATAAAGAGCGGAACTCCGAGCCCGTACCCGACCCATTGCAGCGCCATGCTCCCGCGCGTCTGCCCCGACTCCACTACCTGTTCGGCAGGGTAGAGCGGGAAGGTGCCGTACTCACTCCCCAGGCTGGCGCTTTCCGCCAGTGACCGGCAGCGTGCCTCGCTCAGCGTCGGCGGAACGATCATCGCCATCAACAGCAACGTCACCTGCAACTTCATATCTCACTCCTCCCCGGAACATTTCAGGAATCCGGCACAGACTCCCGCCCGCCTGCCTCTTCGGCATCCGGCCACCGGAGTCTCGCTGCAACAAACACACCTCCTGCCCCGTATGGGAAAGACGTGCGTAGCAGTACCACCGGGTGCGGCAGATCGCCGATTTCGCTACCGACAGGAAATTACCACTCTGGCAGACTTCAACCGGATGAGTGTTTTCGCTCGCTCCGCACAGTGCGGATACAGCCGCTTCTGACCCGGGAAGCTGGCGGACGAGTGTCAGCAAGGCGTGGAGAAATCTGGAAGAAGAAAGAAGAGGAGACTATTCGGAACTGCCCAGCATATCGTCGATCAGCGGACGGTTGATGTCGGTGCAACCCAGGCAGATCGTATCGAACAGCGCTTCGTGATCCGCCACGAAGTTCCTGGCATCGGGCAGATTCTCCGCATACACCTGGTCGTAGCAGGTCTCACACAACATCATCAATCCCCGTGAGACGGAGACGGTTTTCCGGCCTGCGCTTCCCGCCATATCTATACCGATCCCTTCTGTCGGGCGATCCAAAAGTCTTCCGGTTCCAGGTCGATGCCGCAGGTCGCGCACTCGTACACCGACTGCCCTTCCGGCAGCCGGACTTCCGAACGAATGATGCGGCCGCGACAGACATGGTAAAAACGCCCCCGGGCATCTTCATCGTCCAGCGGATCGCTCTCGTATATCAGCACCATAATGTATGACGTCCTGTAATTGGTGGGAAAGTATACCGGCCTGCGCGCGCGGGCCGCAACCGCCCCGTCGCGTCAGACCTGAAACTGCGCTTCGTACAATCCCGCATACACGCCGC
>OMJA01000051.1 GCA_900299245.1 Nitrospiraceae bacterium
ATCTGAAAGCCGACCTCCTGGACATGATGGCAGACATCATCGACTCCGCCATGGCCATCTACTGCCCGGCCGAGCAGTATCCGGAGGAATGGGACATGGCCGGCCTGGTCGAGATGATGCACGGCCAGTTCGGGCTCGACATCACCCAGGGCAAGCAGGACCAGGGCGATTCGCTCCGCGATCTCGGCCGGGACGCCCTGATCGAAGATCTCAAGAAACTGGTGCACGACGGCTATGAGCGGAAGGAACAGGAGCTGGGCTCGGAGCTGATGCGCTTCCTGGAAAAGACCTTCATGCTCCAGGTCATCGACCATCATTGGAAAGATCACCTGCTCGGCATGGATCATCTGCGCGACGGCATCGGCCTCCGCGGCTACGGACAGAAGGATCCGCTGATCGAATACAAGAAAGAAGGCTACGACCTCTTCGCCGGAATGATGCAGCGGATCAAATCCGATGCGCTGGAACGGCTGTTCCGGGTACAGGCAGTCCGGCAGGAAGCCCCTCCTGAACAACAACAAGCCGCACCGCCGCCCCCTCCCCCTCCGGTTATCGCCCGGCCGCAGCCCACGCTGACGCTCAACCGGGGCGAAGCCGCCGAAGCCCCCAAAACGGTGGAGCGGGCTGACGATAAAGTCGGCCGGAACGATCCCTGCCCCTGCGGGAGCGGGAAAAAGTATAAAAAGTGTCACGGGACCTAGCCGGAATATCCGGCAAAGTCCCTCCTGACATGTCAGTCGAAATCATCCGTTGAATATCCGCAGCAATCACTCAACCCCCGCCGCTTTTCTCACTGATTTCGCCTTGACTTAGCAAAGCCTGGAAGGCTACTCTAGCCCACTTTTTGACCGTCTCGACGGGTGAAGTTTACCTGTCGTGGACTGGTGTCTCCATTGACGGGCCTTGTCAGCAGAGAAACGGACTTCTTTGTGACGATCGGGCATCCTGAACTCGTAGCCGCCATGACCGCCGAGATTGCCGCCTCGGGCCCGATGCCCTTCGTCCGTTTTATGGATCTGGCGCTCTATCATCCGCAATTCGGCTACTATATGCGCCCGCCGGAATCCGGCGCCGAGCGCATCGGCTGGTCCGGCGACTTCTATACCAGCTCGGACGTCCATCCGATTCTCGGCCAGGCACTGGCGAAACAGGCCCGGCAACTCGACGCGCACCTGGGATATCCCGATCCCTTCACCGTCGTCGAAATGGGACCAGGAAAAGGCTTGCTGGCCAAGCATTTCCTGTCGGCCTGCCGCATGAGTCCGGATGACTCGTTCAGCCAGCGCCTGCGCTATATCCTCATTGAGCGCAGTCCGGCCATGCGCGAATTGCAGCGCAAGAATCTGCTGCACGGGCTGTGCGAACCGGACCGCATCACCTGGGTCGACGGACTCGATGCGCTGCCGGCACACAGCCTCACCGGCCTGTTGTTCAGCAACGAACTGCCCGACGCATTTCCGGTTCACCGAATCCAGATCGAGCAGGGCCGGGCGCAGGAAATCCATGTCGACTATGACGGCGCCAAATTTGTGGAATGCCTCCGCCCTCTGTCGTCGCCGGAGGTCCGGCAATATCTGGCCAATCTGAAGGTGACGCTGCCGGAAGGCTATCAGACCGAGATCAACACGGCCGCCGTGCGATGGATGGAACAGGTAGCCCGTGCGATCGATCGCGGCCTGGCGATCACGATCGACTATGGCCACACCGCGCAGGATCTCTATGGACCCGATCGCGCAAAAGGGACGCTGCTCTGCTACTACTCGCAGATGACCTCCGAAAATCCCTATGAGCGCGTCGGCCTTCAGGACATGACCTCCCATGTGGATTTTTCGACCCTCGCCACCGTCGGCGAAGACCATGGCCTGCACGTCACGGGCTTTACCAATCAGATGAGTTTCCTGATGGGGCTCGGCCTCGAAGATTTTCTCTCGAAGATGGATCCGGAAGGCGCCGAATTTCGCGCCGCCATTCATCTGGTGCGACCGGAAGGCATGGGCCGGACGTTCAAGGTGCTCGTTCAACATAAGGGCATAGAGAAGCCGACGCTGGATGGCCTGGCCTTCAAGCCATTCTTCGGAACCGCATTGACCTTGCACCACGCCGCCTAAGGGACGAATGGGAAACGCAGACGTACCAGCAAACTATCTTCCGGTCCTCCTGTTTATCGGGATTGCGATCGCCTTCGGCGGCGTGTCGCTGCTGGCCGGATGGTTCGTGAGGCCGAGCCGCCCGTACCGGGCCAAACTGGCGCCCTACGAGAGCGGCAGTCCGCTGTTTCAGGACGCCCGCGTCCAGATCCCGATGCGCTACTACATCATCGCGATGCTGTTCGTAATCTTCGACATCGAGATCGTCTACATGTTCCCCTGGGCCGTGGCGTTCTCGAAGCTGGGGTTCGTCGGACTCGCGGAAATGGTGACGTTCATCGGCATCCTGGTCGTCGGCTTCTGGTACGCGTGGAAAAAAGGGGCACTCGAATGGGATTGAGCGGGTCCTGTCGTCGACCAACTCTTTCGTCCTCGCTTCACCCATCCCCCAGTGGGTCCCTTCCGCTGCGGGCGAAAGAGTTGGCCGACGCCACCCACTCACGCATTCTCGCTATGTGGTGAAGAGGAGAAGATGAGTTTTCTAGAACGACAATTCGAAGCCAATATCCTCACGACGAATCTGGACGCGGTGGTCAACTGGGCGCGGAAGTCGGCCCTCTGGCCGATGACGTTCGGACTCGCCTGCTGCGCGATCGAAATGATTGCGAGCGTGTCGTCCCGCTATGACCTCGACCGGTTCGGCGCCGGCGTCTTCCGCGCCTCCCCGCGCCAGTCTGATCTGATGATCATTGCCGGCACGGTGTCGCGCAAGATGGCTCCCGTGATCCGCCGGATTTACGACCAGATGCCGGAACCGCGCTACGTGATTTCGATGGGTTCCTGCGCCACCTCCGGCAATCACTACAACAGCTACGCCGTGGTGCAGGGCGTCGATCAGATCATTCCGGTGGACGTCTATGTGCCGGGCTGTCCGCCGCGGCCGGAAGCGCTGCTGGATGGACTGCTGAAGCTCCAGGAAAAGATTCAACGCGAAAAGGTGTTCGTCAAGTAATGTTGCAAGCGCTGGCCGACAGGCTCGTGAAACAATTTCCGGATGCCGTGCTCTCCGTCGGTCTCGACGAAGACCGCGGCGAACTGGCGGCGACGGTGCGCGCCGCCGACATGCTCGCGGTCGCCCGCTACCTGCATGACGCGCCCGAGATGGCCTTCGACCATATCACCGATATCTGCTCCGCGGATTACCCGACGGACCGGGACCGGTTTGAGGTGATCTATCATTTATTGTCATTGCCTCATGGCTGCCGGATCCGCGTGAAAACCCGTGTGCCGGAGGACAACCCCGCGCTCCCGTCGGTCACCGGCGTCTGGCGCGGCGCAGAGTTCCTCGAACGGGAAGTGTTCGACATGATGGGCATTACGTTCACGGGGCACCCCGACCTTCGCCGCATTCTGATGCCGGAGGATTACGCCGAAGGGTATCCGCTTCGGAAGGACTTCCCCGCGGAAGGCCGCGGCTGGCGCAGCCAGTTCGACTTTATCCCGCGCCTCGACGAAGCGCCGGAGGAGATGACCGAGGGCGAGTACTCGGAAGCGGAAAAGAAGCCGTTTATCTCGACGACCGGCGCGCCCGGATCGCGCCGGCGGGAAGAACTCCTTTTGAACATGGGTCCGCAGCATCCCAGCACGCACGGCGTGTTGCGCGTCGTGCTCGAACTTGACGGAGAACGCATCGTCAAGGCGACGCCGGATCTCGGCTACCTTCACCGCGGCGTGGAAAAACTGGCCGAAGGGCTGGCGTACATGCAGGTCATTCCGCATACCGACCGGCTCGATTACGTCTGCGCCATGGCCAACAATTACGCGTACGTCCGGGCCGTCGAAAAGCTGCTCGGCATCACCGTGCCGGAGCGCGCCGAGTATATCCGCACGCTGGTGGCGGAGATGCAGCGCATCATCGGCCACCTGTTCTGGCTGGGCACGCAGGCGCTCGATATCGGCGCCATGACCGTCTTCTTCTGGACCTTCCGCGAACGGGAGATTCTCCTGGATCTCTTCGAACAGCTCTGCGGCGCGCGCCTGACGCTCAACTACTACCGGATCGGCGGCGTCGACAGCGACTTCACGCCTGAACTGGTGCTGCGGCTGCGCGCGTTCCTGAGCACGTTTCCGCAAAAAGTCGCCGAATACGATTCGCTCATCGCCTCGAACCGCATCTGGGTCGGACGCACGAAAAATGTGGCCGTGATCTCCGGAGAGGACGCGATCAACTTCGGCCTCACCGGTCCCACGCTGCGCGGCTCCGGAGTCGACTACGACATCCGCAAACTGGAGCCCTACGGAGTCTACGATAAGGTGGAGTGGGAAGTGCCGCTTGGGAAGCACGGCGACACCTACGACCGCTACTGGGTCCGGATGGAAGAAATGCGGCAGAGCGCCAGGATCATCGCGCAGTGCCTGGACCAGATGCCCCAGGGGCCCATCATGGCCGACATGCCGCAATACATCCCGCCGCCCAAGCAGCAGGTCATGCGGGACATGGAAAGTCTGATCCATCATTTCATTATTTTTACGCAGGGGTTCAAGCCGCCGAAAGGCGAGACCTATTGCGCCACCGAAGCCCCGAAGGGCGAGTTGGGATTCTTCATCATCAGCGACGGCAGTCCCCGTCCCTATCGACTGAAGATCCGCTCCCCCTCCTTCGTCCACATGGGCGCCTTCGACCACATGGCGAAAGGGTACTTAATATCCGACATCATCACGATCTTCGGCTCCTATGACATCGTGATGGGAGAGTGCGATAGATGAGGTGTGTCGCCCAGAATGCTCTTGTGCTCGCTGCCCGCGCACGATGGGAATGTGCTCGGTCAATGCGCGCAGTGTGGAACATCCTGGCCGCCACCTCGGTGAAGAAAAGTGGGGGGAGACGGTGCTGAAGGAAAAGTACGGAAAGGAAATCGAGGAGATTCTCTCCCGATACCCGGTGAAGCGGTCGGCACTGATTCCATTGCTGTATCTCGCGCAACGTGAGCATGGTTACATCACGGAAGCCGCGATGACGGAGATCGCCGGGCTGCTGCAGCTGACGCCCCCGCAGGTCTATGAAACCGCGACGTTCTATACGATGCTGAACCTCAAGAAGGTCGGCACGCACCATATCCAGGTCTGCAAGTCGCTCATGTGCGCGCTGGTCGGCTCGGATACCGTGATCGGATGGATCAAGACCAAGCTCGGCATCGCCCCCGGCGAAACGACGGCCGACGGCCTGTTTACGCTCACCGCCGTCGAATGTCTGGCCGCCTGCGGCACCGCGCCGATGATGCAGATCAACGACGACTATTATGAACGGCTGACGGAAGAGAAAGTCGACAGAATCCTGGCGGACCTCCGGACGACCGGAACCAGCCCGTTGAAAAGCGGCCCCTATATGTGGCCGGAATCGACGCGATAGGGCCTCGCGAAAGCACTATGCCGAAACACGAACTCGTCCTTCTGAAAAATATGATGCAGCCCGGATACACGGGGTCGCTGGCGGACTATGAAAAGGCCGGCGGCTATCAGGCCTTGCGCAATGCGCTCGGCAAAGTCGCCCCGACTGATGTCACCGCGACCGTCATGAAATCCGGCCTGCGCGGCCGGGGCGGCGCCGGCTTCCCCACCGGCGTCAAGTGGGGCTTTCTCCCGAAGGATTATCAAGGCCCGCGCTATCTCTGTTGCAATGCCGATGAGAGCGAGCCCGGGACGTTCAAGGACCGGCAGCTCATGGAGCGGGATCCCCACCAGGTGCTCGAAGGTATCGTGCTGGCCTGCTATGCGATCGGCGCCCAATCCGCCTACATTTATATCCGCGGCGAAATGGTCCTCGGATCCAGAATTCTTGAACGGGCCATCGGGGAAGCCCGCGCCGCCGGATACATCGGCAAGAACATTCTCGGCACGGGCGTGACGGTGGAGGTGTGGGTCCATCGAGGCGCCGGCGCCTACATCTGCGGAGAAGAAACGGCGCTGCTCGAGTCATTGGAAGGGAAACGGGGCCTGCCGCGGGTCAAGCCGCCGTTTCCGGCCACCCACGGCCTGTATAACAAACCGACGGTCGTCAATAACGTCGAAACGCTGGCCAATCTGCCGCACATTTTAAACCGCGGCCCCGAATGGTTCGCCTCCATCGGCTCGCCGCCGAAGAGCACCGGCACACGCGTCTTCTGCGTCAGCGGCCATGTGAAACGGCCCGGCAACTACGAGCTGCCGATGGGCGTGACGATCCGCGAGCTGGTGTTCGAGCATGCCGGAGGTATGCGATCGGACAAGCCGTTGAAAGCCTTTATCCCGGGCGGAGCCTCGGCACCGTTTCTGACGCCCGATCATCTGGATGTGAAACTGGACTTCGAATCGGTCGCGGCGGCCGGCTCGATGCTCGGCTCCGGCGGAGTCACCGTCATGGAAGAAGGCACCAGCATGGTCTGGGCCGCGCTCCGGCTGATGGAATTTTTCTACCACGAGTCCTGCGGCAAGTGCAGTCCCTGCCGGGAAGGCAGTTCCTGGCTCGTCCAGACGATGCGCCGGATCATGGCCAAACGCGGCAGGATGCAGGACCTTGAAACCCTGACAGATCTGTGCAAAAACATCGCGGGCCGCACGGTCTGCGCCTTCGGCGATGCCGAGGTGTCGCCGATCATGAGCACCCTGAAACACTGGCGTCATGAGTACGTGACGTTGATTCACGAAGCCGAAGCAGCCAATTTGATCCGACCGGAGTCCGCCGGGACCAGGCACTGAGACCATGCCGAATACGTCAGAAACAGTCCGGGTGACGATCGACGGCCAGGCCATCGCCGTGCCAAAAGGCACGCTGGTGATCGAAGCCGCGCGCCGCGTCGGCGCGATGATTCCGCATTTCTGTTACCACCCCAAGCTCAAGCCGGACGCCAACTGCCGCATGTGTCTGGTCGAAGTCGAAAAGATGCCCAAGCTCCAGACGGCCTGCAGCACGCCGGTCGCCGAAGGCATGAGCGTCCGCACCGCCACGACGGTCGTGAACGACGCCCATAAATCCGTCCTGGAATTCATTCTGGCGAATCATCCGCTGGACTGTCCCGTCTGCGACCAGGGCGGTAAGTGCGACCTCCAGGACTTCTCCCATCAGTACACCGCGACGACCAGCCGGTTCGCCGAGACGAAACGCATCTTCCAGAAAGAATATTTCAGCCCGTTGATCGAAACGCAGATGAACCGCTGCGTGCAGTGCCTGCGCTGCGTGCGGTACTGCGACGAAGTCATGGACGTAAAGGCCCTCGCCCCGGTCGGCCGCGGAACGATGACGGAGATCAAACATTTCGGCGCCCATCCGCTGGACTGCGAGTTCTGCGGCGGCTGCGTGCAGATCTGCCCGGTCGGCGCGATCACCAGCCGCCTGTCCATGTACGAATACCGCCCCTGGATGCTGAAACGCGCCGATACGATTTGCGGCTACTGCGGCGACGGCTGTCAGATCACCGTCCAGACCAAGACCAATCAGCTCATCGAAGTGAACTCCGCTCACGGCGCCGGACGCAACAACGGCGATCTCTGCGCGAAGGGGTTCTTCGGCTTTCATGCCACCAGCCATCCCGAGCGGCTCACCCATCCCTTGATCCGCAGGAACGGCACCCTGGTGCAAACCACCTGGGAAGAGGCGCTGGAATTCATCGCCGAGCAGGCCGGCCGGATCAAGCAGGCGCACGGCGGCCAGGCGTTCGGCGGGCTGATTACCGGCCGGTGCACGAATGAA
>OMJA01000052.1 GCA_900299245.1 Nitrospiraceae bacterium
CTCTCGAAGCACGGACTGACGATCGAGGACTATCGCGGACGCAGCAAGGATGTCTTTGCCGATGAAGCGGGTGTGAAGAGCTTTCTCGCCGCCCATCCCGATCTGAATACCAGGTATGAAGCCCTTCCTCTTGACCGGATGGGCCGTGGCGGCAGCACAGGACGCGGATATTAACCGGTTGCTGAACAGCCGGTTAATCCGAGTGGTGTGCGAAGACTCTTCCATCTTTTCCCCTCCTTGGTAAGGAGGGGCTAGGGGAGGTCGAATCTTCCGGCAGCCCTGTCACGCGAGTCCATCGACAACGGCGTATCAGCCTGAGATCTTCTACCCCTCCTGGCCTCCCCTTACAAAGGGGAGGAAAGAGAGGAGATGGTGCTCTCGTCTTATGAGAGCTGCTGGTGCAAAGCTGTTCTTGCTTCGGCGATCGGCACTTCCCGCCAGGAGCCGGGCGGGAGATCGCCGATCTCGAACGGCCCGAATTGAATGCGCCGCAGCCGGATGACTTCATGTCCCAGCGCCTTGAAGAGCCGCCGGATCTCCCGGTTTTTGCCTTCTGTCAGCGTCACATCGAGATGTGATTCACGTCCGGATCGTTTCTGAATCATTACGCTCTCGCAATGCAGGAGTTCCCCCTCGTCCGTGAGGCCGGCGAGGCTGGCCAGGCGGGTCTCTTCGGAGACTTCTCCGCGGACTGTCACCAGATAGCGGCGCGCGATCCGGTTGGCCGGATCGGTGAGAAAGCTGGAGAGGGTTGTGTCGTTGGTCAGCAACAGCAGCCCGCTGGTGGCTTGATCCAACCGCCCGACCGCGTGGAGCGTCTGCAACTCCTCCGGCAGCACATCGAAAATTGTGGTCCGGCCCTTCTCGTCCTGGCGTGTCGTCACGACGCTCTTGGGTTTGTGAAAGAGAACGAATCGCTGGGTGCTTTGCTGAATCGGCTGGTCATCAAGCAGGACGCTGTCGCCCGGCCACGCGACCCAGGTATCAGCTGACCGGACCACGCGCTGATTCACACGGACCCGTCCGGCGCTGATCCATTCCTGCGCGACGCTCCGGCTGGCCAAGCCCAGTTTTGAAAACAGACGGTCCAGCGTCACTCGCTTGGTCGCATCCGTTGCCGGTTGTGCGGCAGGGGCGGACGGAGCGCGTGACGACTGCGTCGGAATCGGTCTGCCTGGCTTTGCTGGTTTTCTGTGCATGGTCGGTATTCTGTTTGGTGTGAGTGTTCCGGCAGTCTATCCCGCTTGGTTGCTCGGCTCAAGGGTGTGCCGCAAAGGCGGGAACCGGCTAGGTGTTGCGAGGAGCGTCGAGGGATGCGGCGCTGCGATACTCGATCATCAGCCGGCTGTGGTGGTTGCCGGTCAGTTCAACCGTGACGATGCCATCGGGGGTGTGCCAACTCGCGGCGTAGCGGAGGTGCCCCATCTGCACGGCGATGCCCCAATAATCGGGGAGCGGCTGATAGAGATCGTTGGTCCAGACGGTTCGATCTTCACTGGGCTGCCCATACTGTTCGGTCAGGGATGTCTTGAGCGCGTGGTAATAGTCGATGAACTCGTTCAATCCGTTGACCGGTCTTTGTAACAGAAGATACTGCCCGGCGATCAGGGACCCTTCGCGGAAATCATAACCTTCCAATACGCCATGATCGGCGAAGTACCCGGCCACCACGAGCGCTTCCCGTTCGTCCCGCTCAATGTCTCCGGTAACCTGGTCGCGAATCGCCCCCAGGCTCGATCCCCAATGGTTCTGCAATCGCTGGAGAAACGTCGTGATGTGTCCGTTGAGTTCCGCCTGCGCGACGGCCGGATCGATGTCATCGAAGGGCACGTCAAACGTCGGCGGCGGCAGCGGTACGCCGGATTCCGCGTAGAGCGGGGCCGGCAGAGCCGTCAGGATGGACAGGAGGAGAACAGCCAGAGTTCGCATCGCCTATCACTATACGGCGGGCTTGTCCGGGCGATCTATCCTACCAACGGTGGGCCTCAGGGCGCCCGCCGTTTGGTTTTCGCCGTCGGCGGTGCGGTGAGCGGATCTTCCGGCCAGTGGTGCTTGGGATAGCGGCCGCGGAGTTCTTTTCTGACCTCTTGATAGGCGCTGGCCCAGAAACTGGCCAGGTCTTTGGTGACCTGGACCGGGCGCTTCGCCGGTGAAAGGAGGTGCAGCATGACGGGAACTTTCCCGCCTGCGACGCGTGGCGTGTCCCGGCAGCCGAAGAGTTCCTGCAAGCGAACGGCCAGCACGGGGATCTCGCCGCTCTCGTAATCCACCCGGATATTCGAGCCGCTCGGCACTGTGAGGTGTGTCGGCGCTAGGCGGTCGAGTTGTCGTTGAAGATCCCAGCTCAGGAGCGTATGGAGCGGCTCATCGAGCGGCATCCGCTTCACCCGATCGAGCGTGGTGATACTTTGCAGAAACGGGCTGAGCCATTGCTCCAGTGTCTGCGACAGCTGTTCGTCGGACAGATCCGGCCATGGTGAACCCCGGCCGTCGGTCCGCCTGAGGAACTGCACGCGCGCCTGCCATTGGCGCAGTTCCGGCGTCCAGGCCAGCTGGCTCACTCCGGCCTGGCGCACGCCCTGGAGCAACGCGGTGGCGATCAGCGCCGGATCCGGTTTGGAGAGGTTGCGTTGCGAGAGGATCAGTCCACCCAGGCGGCGTTGGCGTAGCGCCTGGACCGCTTGGGTCTTTTCATCCCAGCTGACCGCTTCTGATTCGAGAATCTGGTCCGCATAGAGCGTTTCGATCTCCGCGAGCGAAATCGGTGCGGCCAATCCGATCTTTGCCCATTGCGTGCCGCCGTCCAACTCGGCAATGGCGAGATAGGGTTCCACCCTGAGCGCGTCCGGTGTGGCGAAGAGAGCCCCGCGTCCATTAGCCAGCAGGTAGCGCCCGTCGCTGCCTTCCTGCCGTTGCGCGATCCGGTCGGGATAGGCGAGAGCCAGCAGGATCCCGGCGGCATGCTGATTCCGGCCGGAAGGCGCGGCTGCCTTCACCGAGCGGCGAGCGAGTTGTTGCCGCCACATATCCGCGGTTCTGGTGACGCGATGATAGGTCCCGCGATCGATGGTGGCGCCTGAGGAATGGTCGTGCTGTCCATGCAGAACATCGAGTCTGGAGCGCAGGTCGGCCTGCTGGCGGCCGTTTGGTCCACGGAGCAGGTCGCGTTCGCCCAGCAGGGCGGCGAGGTCGCAGGCCAGATCGGTGAGGCCCAGCGGCCCGGCTTTCAGCAGCATGTGAGACAGGCGTGGGTGCAGCGCGAGTTCGGCCATCTGTCTGCCATGGTCCGTGATGTGTCCCGATGCATTCAGCGCTCCCAATCGTATCAACAGTTCTAATGCCGGTGTGATTGATGCGGCAGGCGGCGGGCTGAGCCAGGATAATTCTGACGGGTCGGCGACACCCCAGAGCGCCAATTCGAGGACGAGGGACGTGAGGTCGGCATCCAGGATTTCCGGAGGCCGGCGGGCGGCCAGCGAGACCTGTTCGCGTTCCGTCCAGAGCCGATAGCAGACGCCCGGCTCCGTCCGTCCCGCCCGTCCTCGCCGTTGTTCGGCGGAATCCTGCGTGACGCGAATCGTGTCCAGTTGCGTGAGCCCCGACCGTGGATCGAAGCGCGGTACGCGCAAGAGACCGGCGTCGATGACGATCCGCACACCGTCGATCGTCAAGCTGGTTTCGGCGATCGAAGTGGCCAGCACGATCTTTCTCGTACCGGGACGCGCCGGGGCGATGGCCGCATCCTGCGCATCCTGAGGGAGGTCGCCGTGGAGCGGCGCGATATGCACGGCCGGCTCCAGATTCGCATCGAGCAGCTGCCGTTCGACGCGCCGGATCTCGGCCATGCCCGGCAGAAAGACGAGCAGACTGCCCTGGTCCCGTGCCAGCGCGCGGCGGACGATTTTCGTGACGGCGGTATCGAGATGCCCTGTCAGGGGTTCGTCCAGATATCTGGTCTCGACCGGAAACATCCGCCCTTCACAGGTGATGACCGGCGCGCCGCCCAGCAGGTCGCTGACCGGCCCGCAATCCAGGGTGGCCGACATGACGAGCAGGCGCAGATCGGGACGGAAGAGCCGCTGGGATTCGAGGCAGAGCGCGAGGCCGGTGTCGGCCTGGAGGCTGCGTTCATGAAACTCGTCGAAGAGCACGGCTCCATAGGCGCTGAGGGACGGATCCTGTTGGAGCAATCGGGTCAGAATCCCTTCGGTCACGACTTCGAGGCGGGTTTTGGGCCCGACCTTCGTGTCGAGCCGCATGCGATAGCCGATGGTGTCGCCCGGCCGCTCGTTGAGCGCGGTTGCCATCCGATGGGCGGCCGCTCTGGCGGCGAGGCGCCGGGGCTCGAGCAGGAGGAGCTTCCTGCCCTGAAGCCAGGGGGCTTCCAGCAGCGCCAGGGGCACACGGGTCGTCTTGCCGGCGCCGGGTGGGGCGGTCAGCAGCCCGTTGGGGGACCGAATGAGCGCGTCGCAGAGGTCCGAAAGGACATCTTCTATTGGGAGCCGAGACATGATAGGGTGCAACCTCA
>OMJA01000053.1 GCA_900299245.1 Nitrospiraceae bacterium
GAAAAAACCAGGCTGCTCCCCGGCGATATCGTGGTGCTGCTCGGTACCCGGGATCACATCCGGCGAGCCATGGAACTGATTCTTCCGTCCGAATCCAAAGAACGCTAACGCCCGCTTCCGGTCATCGCCTCATAGGCCTCGGCCAGCGTGCGGGTCTGAATCAGCGCGACGCGCAACCGAGCCGCCGCCTCTTCGCCCTGGGGCCAGTCCGAGGTGTACGGCTGATGGCGGGAAATCACGAGCGATCGATACTGGCCGCCGGCAGCCACTTCCAGTTTGCTGGCCAGCCCGCCCACCACGTCGATCCGCCCGTCCGGAGTGACAACCCCGGACATCGCGATATCCGATCGGAGCGTATCGCCTTTATAGGCGGCCAGAATCCCGACCGCGATCGCGCCGCTCGAACTCCGGCCGTCGGTGACGGCCGTCACCGCCCGATTCTTGAGGGTGATCCGCCAATCGTGTCCGTCCTCTCCCACGAGCCTGGCCACGGCCTGCACCGCAGACCGCACCCCGTCTTTCCACTCCTCACCCACCAGAGAACCGCCGCCGAGATTGAATTCATTGAAATCAATGACCGGTCCGTTCTGAGCCGCGATCCGCTCAAACTGAATCAGAACATAATTGATGACACCGGGCAGGCCGTCGGTGCGCACGCCCAGCGTCGGAACGGAGACGACGCGCGATCCCTGGGCCAAGACCGGAGGCGGGCCCCACAGAGCGGCGACACCGAGAGAAAGTGCGAGCCAAACGAGGACGTACCTTAGCTTCTCCATCGCAACGTGACGGGTCCTTTGAGGGGATGATCGAACGGCTGGCCGGTCTGTAACGACGCGATATGGGCCGCCTTCAGCTTGTGATACCATTTCGCCTGCTGGTCGGCGTCGCCGACGAGGCGGAACGGCGGTTTGTATTTGAGTCCGATCGACTGGCGGTCCATCGCCACCTTGTCCTGCGCCAGAAAACCCTTGGCGAAATATCTGAAAATCGATGTGCCGAACGGCAGCCAGCGGAAGGCGTTCCAGGCCGCACAAAAATCCATGCGAGTCTCATGTTCCGTAATCGGCGTCATCAGGACTCTGATCGAAATCCAGAGCGAGCCGCACTGGATGAACTCATACCGCTGATTCGGCAGCACGAAGTCGATCGTCGTCGTGAGTTCCCCCCCGGACATCCACTTCAGTAATTGATAGGGCGGGCTGTTCTTCGACGGAGCATGGCCGATCATCCGGAACCCGTTCGGGATCGGCTCAAACGTCTTCGCCTTGTCGTGCTGGCTGGCAGGTTTCCGCCACAAGCTACTCTGATGGACGTACGGGCCATGCGCCGGATCCATCAACCCCACCACGCCGTCATCGAGCGTGCTGGACAGCATCTGTGAATGCTGGAACATCAGATAGGGGCTCGACGGGCGCGGGTGCCGCATGATCGGCGGAATCGGCCGATCGGGATACCGGCTGTCCCCCATGTAGACCCAGATGTAGCCGTCCAGATCCTCGCAGGGAAAGGAGGTGACGCAGATTTTCTTCGGATCGATCGGGGAATCGCTCACCAGGGAGGGAATCACTGCGCAACGTCCGTCCGCCTCAAACTGCCAGCCGTGATAGGGGCACTCAACCCGGTCTCCGTCCATCCGCCCGAATGACAACGGCATCCCGCGATGCGGACACAGATCGAGCATCGCCGACACACGGCCGTCTTTGGTGCGGCAGAGCAGAATCGGCGTGCTCAACAGCACGACGCCCTTCAATGTTCCCGGAGCGAGATCGGAGCTGACCGCCCCCGCATACCAACAACCTAACAGGGGAGGACTGCGTAATGCCGTAGTATCCTGTTCGGGAACCGTGCTCATGCGGCTGGAGTATCCAATCTCCGGTCCAAATGCATCCGGTCGGGACTATAGCCAGCCTGGCGAGTGCGGTCAAGCTCGTTGCCTTGACAAGAAAAAGATACGGAGACTATAGTCAAAACACCTTGATAATAGCGGCAGTTCGCAGCGCACAACCGGATTGAGGCTCCCATGAACATGACGCAGATAGAACCGTCGGCCACCCTGGCCCAGTTACAGGAATCGAAACCGGAGAAGGTGACGATTGTCCTCTTGAGCGGCGATCTGGACCGCGCGATGGCCGCATTCATCATCGCCACCGGGGCCGCCGCGATGGGCATGCAGGTCACCGTCTTCTTCACCTTCTGGGGATTGAATACGATCCGCAAGAAGGGAGCCGCCAGTTCGGCCAAAGACTGGCTCCGCCGGATGTTCGGCATGCTGAACAAGGGCGGCGCCGACAATCTGCCGCTCTCGCGATTCCACTTCGGCGGGCTCGGCACCAGCATGATGAAACTCGTGATGAAACAGAACCGGATGCCGGGCGTGCCCGAGCTGATGGAGACGGCGCTCGACCTCGGCGTGCGGTTCATCGCCTGCACCACGACGATGGGCCTGATGGGCATTACCAAAGACACGTTGATCGATGGAATCGATCAATTCGCCGGGGTCACGACCTATCTGGCCGAAGCCAAACAGGGTAGCGTCAACCTCTTCATATAAATCGATCACAGACGGAGAGACCGACGATGCAGGCTGATGTGAAGCTCGACACACTCGGATATTTTTGCCCCATGCCGATTATTCTGACCTCGAAAAAGATCAAGGAACTCACCCTCGGGCAGGTGCTCGAAGTAGTATCCGACGACGAAGGCATCAAGAAAGACATGCCCGCCTGGTGCGAAACGACGGGACATCAGATGGTCGGCATGGAAGAAGAACAGGCATCGTCAGGCCGAATCTATAAAGCCTTCGTCAAGAAGACCAAGTAACCGCACGACGGCTTCCTTCATGAGGCCAAAGACCAGCCGGAGGAAACGCAGTTAGTCCCCTCCGGCTTTTTGTTCCCACCAATAGCAATCCAATGCCGAAGATCGTCGAGTGCATTCCCAATTTCAGCGAAGGCCGGAATCCCGCGACGGTTCAGGCATTGACTGCTTCGGTGGAATCGGTCCCCGGCGTCCGGCTCCTGGATCGAACGAGCGATGCCGATCATCATCGCTCGGTGCTGACTTTCGCAGGCGATCCCGATGCGGTCGTTGACGCCGCGTTTCGCGCGATACAGACCGCCACGGCGCTGATCGACCTGCGCAACCACACCGGCGTGCACCCGCGCATCGGAGCGACGGATGTCGTCCCGTTTGTTCCGGTTCAGGGGGCGACGATGGAAGACTGCGTCCGGCTCGCCCGGCAGCTCGGCGAACGTGTCGGGGCCGAACTGCACATCCCGGTGTTTCTCTACGAACAGGCGGCCGGCCATCCGGATCGAATCAGGCTGGAGACGATCCGGCAGGGAGGCTTGTCCGGACTGGCGGCAAGAATGGCGGCCGGATCGACGTGGCAGCCGGACTTCGGACCGGCACATCTTCATGAAACGGCGGGGGCCATCGTCATAGGCGCCCGGCCTCCGCTCATCGCCTTCAATGTGAATCTGAAGACTCCCGATCTCACGATCGCGAAGACCATCGCCCGCGCAATCCGCCACTCCAGCGGCGGCCTGCCCTGCGTCAAAGCCATCGGGGTGGCGCTGGCCAGCCGCGGGATCGTGCAAGTCTCCATGAATCTGACCGACTACCGTGTCACATCGATGGCCGCAGCCTTTCGCGCCGTGCAAACCGAGGCCGCCAAGGCCAGTGTGGAGATTGCCGAGAGCGAGCTGATCGGCCTCGTTCCTCAAGCCGCATTGAATCAAGCCGCGTCGTCACTCTTACAGCTCAGAGACTTCGACTCCGCTCAAATTCTGGAAACCAGATTAGCGGAAGCTGGATCAATCCAGCGACAGGCCGTCGCCGCGCTGACGATCGCGGGATATCTGCATGATCTGGCGTCGGCCACACCGCTGCCGGCGGGTGGCAGCGCTGCGGCGCTGGCGGGAGCGCTCGCGGCATCGTTGGGCACCATGGGCGCGCGCATCGGACAGCAAGCGACGGCCGAGCAAACCCTCGACAGCCTGAGTCACAAACTGGCGGGGTTGATGCGGAGCGACTGCGAGGCCTATGAAGCGCTCTCACGAGCCAGACGACTTCCTGCCGATCAGGCAAACCGCCCCCTGCTGCTGGCAACTGCACTTGAACAGGCGACCGCCGTCCCGCTCTCAATCGCGGAACTCGCCTGCGAGGCAGGACAGACGATCGCCGCGATTCGACAGTGCCTGTCACCGGCGGTGCAATCCGATCTCACCGTGGGAATGATCCTGGCCATCGCCGCAGCCGAAGCCGGTCTGCACACGGCCAAAACGAACATAAAACTGCAACGAAATCAGTCAGTTGCTGCCAATCAGACCGGACACATGACCAAGATCTCCAACAGTCTTGAGGAACTCAAGGGGCTATGCTACACTCCGCCGCCTAGTACGTAGTGTCATGGGTGCAGACAGGCACGGCCTGAGAAA
>OMJA01000054.1 GCA_900299245.1 Nitrospiraceae bacterium
CCCAAGGTCACCGTGGAACTCAGGCCGAACGGACTGCCGACGGCCAGCACCAGGTCTCCCACGGCCAGCTTCTCGTAGTCCGCCCACTTCAGCGAAGGCAGATCCTTCGCGTCGATCTTGATCACAGCCAGATCGGTCTTGGGATCGGTTCCGACCGTCTTCGCCGTAAACTCACGCCGGTCACTCAACGTCACCGTAATCTGCGTGGCGCCTTCCACCACATGGTTATTCGTCACAATGTACCCGTTGGGATCAAGAATCACTCCGGATCCGGCACTCTGCTCAGGTCGACCGTGTCCTCCCGGAGGGCCGGGTGGCATCGGTGGCGGTGTCGGAAGATCTCCTCCTCCGGGCTCCTCACCACCATTGGGAGGTCCGCCGAAGGGTCCTCCGGGGGGAAGCCCGCCGCGGCGACGTCCGCTTTCTCCTCCGCCGCCGGTTACGGCAATGTTTACGACGGCAGGGGTGACTTTCTTCACGATTTCAGAAAAACCTTGGGTAAAGGCCGGAGGAACACCTGCCGCCAATGCGGCGGGGCTCCCGATCAACCCGCCTGCGACCGTGGCCGCCAGTACAAGCCCACAACCAATGACAAACTTGGTCGCCTGCTGACTCCGATAGACCATGCTCAGTTCCTCCCGACGGTTGAACTCACCACACACATCACTCCCATCGGCAGCCACCTGCCTGGCAGCCGACCGAACGGTACATCTTACACTAATCATTCCTTGGGCTTCAAAGAGGAAAAGTCCCTGCGCCGCCTATAAATTTGTCTCCCAGAAAGACGGCTTGAACGCTCCGACCACGGACACACACGTGCCAGTTTCTCACGGCTGGCACGATCGATGTGCGGATGTGAGAAGTCCTCCCAGGGTCGAACGGCCCCACTTGAAATCAACCACGGAGTACATTACCGTAACTCCACGTTCGCGCCGATGCAGGGAACATCAGCCTGTGACAGAAGAAGAATTATATAGAGTCCTGGATCTCTCCGTCGTCATTCCCGCGCACAACGAAGCCGCGCGCATCCTTCCCTATCTGCATTCGATTCGCGCCACCCTGTCCGCACAACACCGGTCCTATGAAATCATCGTCGTCGATGACGGCAGCCGCGACGACACCAACAAAGTGGTCCGTGAATTTGCCAGGAGTGAACCCAAGTTGCGGCTCATTCCTCTGCCTACCTGCGTGGGGAAAGGCGGAGCGGTCAGGCAGGGCATGCTCGCGGCGCGCGGCCGGTTGCAGTTATTCGCCGATGCCGACGGCGCAACGGCCATCACGGAACTTGACCGGCTCGAACAGGCTATCCGCAACGGAGCCGACGTTGCCATCGGCTCACGAAGTCTGGCCTCCCGGCAGCAGGGCTTCACGGTCAGTGCCCGGTGGCATCGACGTCTGCTCGGAGGATGCTTCAACGCCATCGTCCGCTCAGGAGGGATTCACAGAATCAGCGACACCCAATGCGGATTCAAGTTGTTCGAGCGATCCGTCGCGCGCGACCTTTTCTCCGTCTCAACCATCAACGGCTATGGCTTTGACCTTGAACTGCTCTTCGTTGCCCAACAGCGCGGCTATCGCATCGCGGAAATACCAGTCAACTGGACTGATCAACCGGGCTCGAAAATGCGGCTCTTTCGGGATGGCATCGCCATCCTCCGCGAATTCAGCCTGATTCACCGTAATGCCGCCAAGGGGTATTATTCACCGGTCGCGACACCAGGCACGCTCGCACCGCTCATCTCCACGGCGCCGGCTCTGGAGTAGCCCTCGCTCCTCCCTTCGCACACTCGCAAGGCCCGCCGCTGGCACTCATGATCGAGCCGACACCAACTGCATGCTGTCCGGAAGCCAGAACATCCCCAACGACGAGACCCGTCAGGCATCTGTCAATCACGGAAGAGAAGGGTCCCGTGTTGTGTTCACCGGTTAAATCCGGTACGGTGCCGATTGAAAATCGGCAGCGCCCGGGTAGCACGACTCACGGCATTTGCTCAGCGCTGGTGACCTCCGACCGCCCATGAATCGTTCCAGACTCATACTGAGCACGCTCTGCCTTTTCTCCATCGCCGGATGTACCGGCCGATCGGCATTTCCTCCGATGGGTGACCCGCTCCCCGTCGTCATCAAACTTGACATTCCCGCTGCAATCAAAGAGCTTCGACTGGAATATACCGACGCGTGCGGCCATCTCACCAGGATTCCGCTGGGAGCCCGGCTGGAAGAAGCGCTCGTTGAAGCCGCTGACAAAACCTTCACCTCGGTCTCCTATGAGGGACGCGCGAATGTAACTGCCCGACCGGAAGCCACCGTACGTGTGGATCTTGAGAATTCGTCGTTCACGCTTAAGCAGAGCCCTGTACGCGGCCGCATACCGGCAAACCTCCAACTAAACGCCATCGCCAGGGTCATCGATAAAAACGGGAATACTCTCAGGGAATCTGCCGTCGCGACCGTGCGGCAGGACTCCTTGAGCCCTGAGCCCACAGACCCCTACTGTCATTACAGTGTCGATTCATTGATTCAGAACACCGCCGTTGAGTTTGCCACCAAGGTGTCAATGGATGCCCGGCAGGCTTTCAGCGGCGCGACAGCGACTGCGCAAACAGCCGCAGCCGTCATTCCCGCACACAACGCCCAGGCTCCGGCCATGCCGGCAGCTGTCTCGGCACTCCATTTCAAAGCGATGGTGTTCGACGAGAACGGGAATCTTCTGCTCGAAGGCGGTGAGAGCATCCGGATACGGGTCGATGTCGCCAACGCGGGACTGGCGCCGATTCAACAGGCCCGGGTTTCCCTTTCCGGGAGTCCGGCGCTCACCGCGCATTTTTCTTCAGCCTCAATCCCCCTGCCGACGCTGCAACCGGGAGAAACCAAGTCGATTGAGTTTGTCGCCACTCTGCCGCCGTCAATACAGCCGCAGAAGGCGGAGCTCCGGGTCACCGTCGAAGACATAGCCGCGCATACCGCAGCTCCGGCTCAAGCGCTGACGGTCATGATGCAGGCAACCGGAATCAGGATCGACGACGTGGACCAAATCCCCGTCGCCACAACCGAGTTCCGTCAGCCGCATACGTATCTGCTATCGATCGGGATCGGTTCCTACCGGGATCAGCTGCTGCTCCCCCGCAAGTTTGCGTCCTTGGATGCGGAGATGGTGGCCAACTACTTCCAGGCGCTGGGCGGAGTGCCTTCAGCCAACGTGCGCCTCCTGCAGGACTGGAACGCTTTGCGCCAGGACATCGACGACGCCTTGCTGAACTGGCTGCCTCCGCACATGAACAAAGATGCCGTCGTCATCGTGTACTTCGCCGGCCAAGCCATGACGACCTCGACGGGAGAAATCCTTTTAGTTCCCTACGAGGGCAGCCCGACAGCCACCTCGCGCCTCTATCCCTTGAAAGATCTCGAAGCAGCGCTGGCGCGCCTCAAAGCAAGACAGACCATCCTGCTGTTTGACGGGGCAGTCTCGCGGCTCCATAGCGACCCCAAAATCAAACACCTCCCGCCCCGATGGGATTCAGCTGGCTCGTCAACCATCCATCTCATCAGCAGCGACAACCTAAGCAAGGGAATCGAGGACGACAAACACCGCCATGGGCTGATGACCTACTACCTGTTGCGTGCCTTGCGGGGAGAAGGCGACGTCAACCGTGACGGGTCGGTCACCTTGGCGGAAGCAGCCGGCTACGTGAGCCAGAAAGTCACGTGGGCATCGAAATCTCAATTCAACAGCCAGCAACACCCGCTCATTCACCCGCCACTGAAGCCGAACGACCCCGGTTTCGCACTTGCACTCAGCAGGCTCGCCGCGATTCGAAGCCAACAGACCCCTTAAACAGCCCCTCCCATCGCCTTCGACTCCGGGGAAACAGCAATGACCGGCTCACCCAGCACCTGCCGGATGGCGTCCCGGCGCCGGGCGATATATGGCGAGAATTATTTGGACGTGAGGATGGGACGGCAATCGCAAACCAGCCCGCCCGGGAGAAGTGCGCTGGCACCATATGAAGAGGCGCTGTCGAGCGGGGAGTGGCACAACAGCCGCCTAAAATGCGAGAGGGGCGGGGAATCTCTTCCCCGCCCCTCCCTCAACACTGGGACCTCTGAAGGAATTACTCGCCCTTGCAGAAGCTCCGCTCGTAGTTGATGATGTTCCAGGCTTCTTCTTCGTTGATGGCGGCAGGGATCAAAGACACCATACCGGTGCCCGCGCTGCCGTTCTTGATGACCCAGAACAACTCGCCGTCTTTCCGCTTCTTGTGGAACTTGCAATTGGTGAAGTCCCGGGGGCTCGGATCCAGGATCGCGCCGGCCGGACCATCGCCCTTGCCTTCCTTACCGTGGCAATTGAAGCAGGTGCCCTTGCCCTCGAACAACGCCTTGCCCTTGGCAATGCTTTCCGGAGTCGAAGCAACCGGATTCTTCATGGCCTTTGCATCGCCCATCTGATCGGCCGGAACACGGGGCTTCAGCGGATCTTTTTCCGCGGCTCCCGCCACCGTCGCAGTCATGAGCATCAGAGCTGCAGTGACTCCCAAGAACTTCGAGAAGTAACCCATCGCACGTCCTCCTTTGTGTTGAACCCACCGCACGTGAACTCGGCCGTAGGCCGCTGGCTCTAAAATACCTGTACCAAAGTAGTGCACTTAAACGGGCGGACTATAGCAACCGCGCTCATTTCTTGTCAAGAAATCCGGATCTTGTTCGATACCATCTCTCACGCCTCGAACCGGATATCCACCGCCAGCCGCCCGTTGTACTCAACACATGTATCAAGGGCCGTGCCACAATTTCCCCCGTAAGGAAGCCCCATATTTTGGTCACTTACAACTGCCGATTGCGGTCGGGTTCTCAGCACACCTTAACCGTGACACCTTTGCGCCACAAGCTTTCCCTAGATGCCTCACGGAAAAGCATGGGACGCCCGCATCAGTCGTACCGGGGACCAGTGATCATAGGTGAAGTGAGAAGAAAAGAGCGCGGAGGGTCGAACCTCTGCGGCAGGGAAAACCGGCACCGGCGGCGTGGAGGCGCACCAGTGACGGGAGAAATCCGTGCTATCGCTTAATCACTACGTCCCGAGCGACTTTTCCGCTTGGACCGAACGGCTTGAGCGGCTTTCCATTGAGTTCCGCCTTGACTCCGCCGGCATTCCCCAGCGTCAAGACGAATTGGTCCTGTCCCTTCCAATGCGCCTTTTCTCCGGGCCGCAACAATGCTTCCTGAGGGCTGCCGCTATCGACCTGGACCACAACCCAACTCAACTCGTTGGCCTCGAGGTCCAGCGACAATTGTCCGTCGGAAGCGGCGACGACACCGTCGATGGAAATTCCTCCGAGCGGACCGTCCGTCCCTGGGGAAGCCGTCGAAACAAGATCGGCATCCGGCTTTGCCGCACCCGCCGAAGCGCGAGCGCCGGCCGGCTCGTTTGCATGCACCTCCGCCGCCGCTTTCGGAGCAGCCGGGGGCGCCGCTTCGCTCGACTTGGCGGGAACGGGAGCCGGCTCAGGATCCTGACGCGCGCCGGGCTCGGCGGTTTCTTTTGTCGTCTGGGCTGATCGTTTATTGGATGTCAGTTCGGACGTCCCGCGGCGCAGGACGGATGATTGCTCGCGGCTGAGCAAAAAGATCAGCGTCAGCACCGCGATCCCGATCGCAACCGCCACGGCTTTCCGATTGGCCTGGCGTTTCCGCTCCTCCTCGATCTGCCGGACTTTCAACCGTTCACGTTCATCCTGCTTCTCATAAAACGCCCCGGCCGACTGGACAAACCGGTGGATCGCATCCTCTTCGTCCAGCCCAAGAGACCGTGCGTAGGAACGGACGAATCCTCTGGCAAAGACCTGATCGGGCAGTTTGGCAAAGTTGCCATCCTCCAGCGCTTTGACAAAGTCGGAGCGAATGCGCGTCTTCGACGCCACTTCGTCGACGGTCAGCCCTTTGGTCTCACGAACCTGCCTGAAAAATTCACCAACCGATTCCATACGCCCTCGACTACTTTAACCGAGCCAAAAGTTCTGTTGCCGCATTCGTATACTCGCCGCCGGTGTCCAAGGCTTTCACCTTGCTGAGCACCTCTCGCGCCTTCGCCGCATACCCCAATTTGGAATAGACCCGCCCCAGTTCAAGATGAGTCAATGCCGGAGGCACACTGGCAGGATTCGCCGACACGGCATCCTCCAACGCTTCCATCGCTTCCTGGAAATCTCCCCGCTGTGTCAACGCCCGGCCTAAATGAAACCGCGCCAAATCCGGCGTGGCATACAGGGGATTGGACAGAGCGGCCCGGTACGACTGAATCGCCTCATCCCATTTCCCCTGGCTGGCCAATACCTGCCCCAAATAGGTATGCGCTTCTGAATAGGCGTCGTCAATCTGAATGGCGGACCGGAACTCTTCTTCAGCTTGAGCCAATTTACCCTGGAGGGCATAAACATGGCCGAGGCCGTACCGCGCCTCTTTATTCTTGGGATTCAGTTGCACCGCTTTCTGAAAGGACACGAATGCTTTCTGCCGATCCCCGCTGAGTGTCGCAACGCCTTCCTGGTAATGCCCCTGGGATTTCTGGAGCGCTTCTTCGGTCGCCGCACAGGCGCTGACAAGCAGGCCGGCCGCTACAAGCACACTGCGCCCGTACCAGGTCATGAGCCCTGTCTTTCGCTTACAGCTGTTGTCCCGATCGGGCATTACGACACATCCTCAAAATGCGTCAATCGCTTGAACTCCTGGAACCGCGCCTGAATCTCTTTGTAATCCAGGATACGTAAACGGTCAAGACTAAAGGATTCTACGGTAAATGACGCCATGACGCTGCCGAAGATGATCGCCTGCTTCATCGCCTCAGGGGAGCGATTTCCGGTGGCGGCCAGGTAGCCGAGAAAACCGCCGGCAAAAGTATCGCCGGCGCCGGTGGGATCCCGCACATCCTCGAGCGGGAACGCCGGCGCGCCGAACACCTGCGTGCCATTGAACATCAATACGCCGTATTCGCCCCGCTTGATGATGAGATGCTTGGGGCCCCGCGCCAGCACCTGCTTCGCGACCTTGACCAGATTCGAGTCCTGTCCCAACGCGCGGGCTTCACCGTCATTGATGATCAGCACGTCGATCTTCTCCAAGACCTTCCACAAGGCGTCGCGTTTTCCGTTGATCCAGAAATTCATCGTGTCGCAGGCCACGAGACCGGGACGCTCCACTTTCTGCAAGACATCAAGCTGCAACTCGGGGTCGATGTTGCCGAGGAACAGCACATCGGGTGACCGATAGGCGTCGGGAATCTTGGGCCGGAAGGTTTCAAACACGTTCAACTTCGTGTCGAGCGTCTTGGCCTCGTTCAATTGATGCGAATATTCACCCTTCCAGCGAAAGGTAGATCCCGGCCGCTGCTCCAGGCCGGTCAGATCGATTCCCCGGCTTTTTAAGAACGCGATGTGCTGGGCCGGAAAATCCTCCCCCACCACGGCAATCAACGCGACCGACGTAAAAAAACTGGCCGACGTCGAAAAATAGGTTGCGGATCCTCCCAGAATATCAGTCCCCTCTCCAAACGGAGTTTTGACCGTATCGAGCGCCACCGATCCCACCACCAACAGCTTCCCCATGGTTCAACGCGCTCCTTTCTTCGATCCCAACACCCGATCTGTCAGCACCCCGAACTTCTTCCGGACGGTCGCCGAGATACTCGCCGGAGCCGTCACGATCGCATTGTCCAACGCCCGATGACAGGGGCAGGCCGGCGCACCGGCCAGAGTCGGCACCACGCGCTTCAGAACGGCCTTGGCCAGCGCGACGTTGTTGTGGAGCGTGGCAAGAATGGCTTCAACGGTCACGGCTTCCTGCGTCTCGTGCCAGCAATCATAGTCGGTCGCGAGCGCCATCGTCGCGTAGCAGAGTTCCGCCTCGCGGGCCAGCTTGGCTTCCGGCATATTGGTCATTCCGATCACGTCCACGCCCCATTGCCGGTACAGGCGGGATTCCGCTTTTGTCGAAAACTGCGGCCCCTCCATGCACAGATACGTCCCGCCGCGATGCACATGCGCGCCGGCACCTTCACCCGCGACCGCCAGAGCCTGGGCCAGCGACCCGCAGATCGGCTCCCCGAAAGCGACATGCGCCACCAGCCCGCCTTCAAAGAAGGTGGACGTGCGCCGTTTCGTCAGGTCGATGAATTGATCGGGAAAGACTACGTCGCCGGGCTCGATCAGCTCCTTCATGCTCCCGACGGCGCTCACGGAGATGATCCGCTGCACGCCCAGTAATTTCATCGCATAGATGTTCGCACGATAGTTGATTTCGCCGGGATTGAGGCGATGACCGCGGCCATGGCGGGACAGAAACGCGATCGAGACCCCGTCCAACTTTCCCACGCGAATCGCGTCGGAAGGCGCACCGTACGGCGTACGCACTCGCAGCTCACGAACACCCTTCAATCCCTCGATGTCATACAACCCGCTCCCGCCGATCACGCCGATCGACGCCTTGGATTCGTTCGCCTTACGTGCCATGAACTCGTGCTCCTCTTACCTCACGGACCTACACCGGCAAGGCGCGCGGGGCGCCGAGCGCTGCCACGAACTGCTCGATCAGCTCGACCACCCGGTCGGCGGTCCGGCCGACAGGCTCCTGTTCATCGAGCATCAACCACACAATGCCCGGCTCTTTCCGGAACCAGGTCATCTGGCGTTTCGCAAACTGCCTGGTATCCTGCTTGAATCGCCGCACCATCTCGACGGCATCATACTCGCCGGCGAATTGCGCCGCGAGATGCCGATAGCCCAGCCCCTTCATGGAGCCGAGCGTCCGGCTATACCCGCGGGCCAGCAGCGCGCGAGTCTCTTCTACCATGCCATGCGTCAGCTGCCAATCAATCCGCGCTTCGATCCGGCGATAGAGGCTTTCTTTCGGACGTTGAAGCCCGATGAGCAACGTGGGAAATGCCGCCGCCTGGAGCTGATGCTGCGCCTGCAAAGAGGCCAGCGAACACCCGGCCAACCGGAACACTTCCAGCGCCCGAATCACTTTCGACTCATCGTTGGGGTGTAGCCTCGACGCGGTGACGGGATCCACCCGGGTCAGTTCCGCATGCAGTGCCTCGCGCCCCTGCGCGGCCACGAGCGCCATGAGCTCCCGCCGGATGACCTCATCCGCCGCCGGCGCCTCGCAGATGCCCCGAATCAAGGTGCGGATATAGAGCCCGGTTCCCCCGACGACGAAAGGAAGACGGCCCTCCCGAATGACACGATCGATTTCCGCCAAAGCATCCCGCCGATACCGCCCGGTGTTATAGGGCTCATCGGGATCCACGAGATCGATCAGCCGATGGGCAATCCCCTGCCGCTCTTCCAACGACGGCTTGTCGGTTCCGATGTCCATTCCGCGGTAGACCTGACGGGAATCGGCCGTCAAGATCTCGGTGCCGAACCGTTTGGCCACCTGTACCGCCACGGCACTCTTTCCTGCCGCCGTAGGACCCAGCAGGACGACCAGCGGGCGATGCCGGCGAATCGTCTCGGCGAAGCTGTCGGACTGAACAGCCATGGAGCGATCCCGATCCGCTACCATCCGACCCGGCCAAACAGTTTTTCAAGTTCGTCCGCCGTCAGCTGAAAAACCGTCCGCCGTCCATGCGGGCAGGTCTGAATTTTCCCCTCGGCAAGCCAGTCTTCCGTCAACTGCTGAATTTCGGACAGCCCCATCGAACGTCCGGCCCGCACCGCACTATGGCAGGCCAGCGACGCCAGGACGGGACGAACCCGTTCCTCCAGGCTGGATACCTGTCCCCAGAGGGACAAATCATCCAACAGGTCCTGCAGGAAAGCCTGTGCGTTGATCACTCCGATCCCGAGGGGCACACTCCGTACCAGCACGGCGGACAGGCCGAACGGTTCCAGTTCGAGTCCCAGCTTCTCCAGATCGCTCTGATAGCGCTGCAACAGCGCCGCGTGAGGAGCGGAGAGTTCCACCGATTCCGGAATCAACAACGGCTGCGACGCCATTCCACGCGCCACCCACGCCCGATACAACCGCTCGAACAGGACCCGTTCATGCGCCGTATGCTGATCAAGAATCGTCAACGCGCCGCCCACCTGCACAACCAGATACGTGTGGCGAAGCTGCCCGAACGCCGTCACCTCCGACGAAGGCACGCGCACATACGGTTCGGCCGCTTCGTTCACAAACGTGAGCTGATCGGCGGACGGCGGACGGATGACGGCATTCTGGGAAACTGACCGGAGGGTCTCTTCCGGGGGAGACACGGGACCGGCGGGAAACCACGACCGCGACAGGTGCGTGCCGGAGACGGTCTGCCCCGGTCCTTGCGACTCACGTGCGGCGACAGGCTCACCGGCGTTCGGCTCGTGCCGGCCGAGCGCCTGACGCACCGCGCGCCGGACGAGTTGATGGATCGCTTCCTGTTCGGCAAAACGGACTTCCCGCTTCGATGGATGCACATTCACATCGACACGATTCGGATCGACGTCGAGAAACAGGACGAACAGCGGATGCTGCCCCTTGGGGAGAAACGAGCCATAGCCTTCGGCAATCGCATGAGAGATCGCGGCATTCCTGACGGGCCGGCGGTTGATGAATAATTCCTGCGGGATGCGCGACGCCTTCGCGTGGTTCGGATCGACGATCATCCCGCTGAGTCTGGCTCCCGGCTGTCCGGCGTCAACCGGTACCGTCCGGTCGAGCACGAACCGGGGATAGACCTGACCGATGCGATCCCGGTCTGTCGCCACCGCGGGATAATTCAACGTCTCCTGTCCGTTGCAGATCAATTTGAAATGCACCGCCGGCCAGGCGAGCGCCGCCTGCTGAACAACCCGTGTGATATGGGACGATTCCGTCGGGACCGATTTCAAAAATTTTTTACGGGCGGGCTGATTGTGAAAGAGATCGGTGACCTCGATGCGGGTTCCGACGATCGGGGGCGCATCGAGAATCTGCGGGGCCGCTCCGCTCCGCATCTGCAATTCGGTCCCTACCGGATCCGACTGCATCGCGGTGACCAGCCGCACATTCGAAACCGAGGCGATACTGGGGAGCGCTTCTCCGCGGAATCCCATCGTGCGGATGGACCACAAATCCTGATCGGACCGCAGCTTGCTCGTGGCGTGACGTTCAAAGGCCTGCGGCGCATCCGCCCGACTCATGCCCTCGCCGTCGTCCGTCACGCGAATGCTGGCAAGCCCCCCGTCCTTGATCTCGACGGTAATAGTCCGGCTCTGCGCGTCCACACTGTTTTCGATGAGTTCTTTGACGACGGCGGCAGGCCGTTCGACGACTTCGCCGGCGGCGATCCGGCTCACGACGTCTTCCGGCAAGAGGCGAATTTTCCCGCTCGAACTGGTGGTCAGCACAACACTACGCTCCACGACATCGCAACGAAGGCTGAATGCGGTAGGCGGGAAATCGCGCGCCCGCGACGGTCATCGGATTTCGGCGAGCTTATTCTTCGCGAGCTTGGCTTCGTCCGAGGCCGGAAACTCCTCGATCACCCGCTTGAGGTATTTCCTGGACTTCACCAGATCACCGGTCTCCGCCGTCGCCAGACCGAGCTTATACAGCGCCGCGGACACTTTTTCATTTCCCGGGTATTCCGCCACCAGATATTCGAACGTCGCGGTGGCGCGCGCATAATCCTTCTGGTTGTAGAGCGATTCACCCAGCCAGTAATGGGCGTTCGGCGTCAGCGAGGTTCCCGGAAAATCCTTGGTGAAGCGCTGGAAGCCCGCCACTGCCAGCTCATACTTACCGTTCAGGAAGTCGTTATAGGCAAGATTGAATGCCGACGTCGGCGTGATGCCGGGCATGCCGGACACAATCGACGACGGGTTCTCGCCCTGCACCGGCGGCTTGCTCGGCTTCACCGTCTTGGCAGCATCGGACACGGTGGCGTCGGACCGCAGGGACGGCAGCCCCGCACTCTCCTCGATCTTTGCCAGCTTCGCTTCGAGTTTTTGAATGCGGGCAGCCAGGTCATCGACTCGCGGCTTCCCCGCTTCAACATCCTTGACGCGCTCCACGGACTCCAGGCGCCGCAGAACCGCATCCACCCGTTGATGGTCCTGGTCCTGAGAGCGCGATACCGTCGAAAGCTGATCCCGTAGCTCGACAAAATCCGCGTGTTTGGCGCAGCCCGACAGGGTCAACAATGTCCCGACGATCCCGACCGCCGTCATACAGGGGAGAATATAGGCTCGCATGAAATCTATCGACCCTCCTTCAACTGAACCAGCTTATCAGACGCCTTGCCGGCCTCCGGACTCCTCGGATAGAGCGTGACCACCTGCTTGAACGCCGTAGATGCCCGTTTCTTGTCCTTCAGGGCAAGATAGGCATAGCCCTTTTTGAGGATTGCCGCCGGCACCTTCTCGCTTCGCGGATAATCCAACTCGACTTTGTCGTACGCGTCGATCGCCCGCTTGAAATCTTTCGCCCCGTAATACGCTTCTCCAAGCCAATAGCGGGCGTTCGGAGCAAGGTCTGAATTGGGATAGCTGGCTATGAACGCCGTAAATCCCCGGCGCGCGCCTTCCAGATCGCCGTCGCGGAACAACGCCAGCACCCGTTCATATTGCGCGCGGTCCGCCGCCGGTTCCGCAGGATGGGGCGCCGCGACAACAGGGGCCTCGACCGGTGCCGGGATGGACGCGACCGAGGCAGCCGGCGCTTCCGTTTCCTCAGGCGACGACTGCGAGGCTTGAGTCTGGGGCGCAGCCGGAGCGGAGTCGGCATCCTGCTCATGCCGGTCGCTCACCGAAGCCTCGGTGGAAGGAGCGGGTGAAGACCGGTGGGTCTGCCTGGTATTCTGCGGCCGGGTTCCGTTCTTTTGGCCGACCTGCTCGACGGATCGGCTCAATGACTCGATCCGACGATCCTGTTCATCAAACCGCGCTGAAAACTTCTGACTCACAGCCTCCAGCGTTTTCACCACTGACGCGACGCTCTTATTTACCCCGTCAAGGTGGCCGGTCATGGACCGATTCGCCTCGTTGATATGCGAGACCGCCGCCTTATTATCGGCGTCAACTTTATTCGAAATCGCCCGGGACTCCTGCTCGTCCTGAGTCACACGATCATTCAGACCGGTCAATGCGGTCTTGAATCCGGTGAGCGACTGGTTGAACTGCGTCAGATTCTGCGACAGCTTTTGATCCAGGCTCTGCTGGCTTGCTTCCAGCTCTTTCCGCTGCCCGTCCAGGCGCTCCGCGACTTTCCGATCCAACACCTCGTTGCTCTGCTTGACGGCCGTCAGCACGTCCCGCTTCAAGTCTTCGGTCGCTTTGCTCACCGACTTGGACAACTCGTCGAGGCGCGCGTTGACTTTGGCATCCTGCGTTTCCAGGCTTTTTTGCAACCAGACATACCGGGTATTGGTCTCGGTCTCCAGCTTGGTCGCTAACTGCTCCAGCCGTTTCGTCTGCTGTTCGAGTTGCGCAGAACGGGCCTTCAGATCATCCTGCTTCGCCTGGAGTTCCTGGGCCTGATGCAACGCCCGCTCGAGTTCACCCTGCAGCCTCGGCAGTTCTTTCTCCCGCAACTCGGACAGCTCGGCGCCCTGCCTGGCCCGCGACTGTGAGTTCTGTTCGTCCTGCTGCTTAATCCGCTGCTGCAGGGCCCGCTCGGTTTGCTTCAGGTCGGCCTGTTGCGCCACACATCCGGATAAGAGCGCGATGAACATGACCAACACGACAGCCACGGCACACCTCACATGCTGGAAGTGATCGTTACGCATATTCCTTTACCATCCGTGCCACGCCGCGCAGCGCCCCGACGCAGGCCGTCTTACTTCCCGGTCTTCACGACCACATGCCCGCGACGGTTCTGCGCGTAGCATGACTCGCTATGATCTTTGCAGAACGGACGCTCTTTCCCGTACGACACCACGCCCAAGCGATTGGCGCTGACACCAAGCTCGACGAGATAGTTCCGGGCCGCCTTCGCGCGCTTTTCCCCTAGCACCAAATTGTAGGCTGAGGTTCCGCGCTCGTCGCAATGCCCTTCGATTTTCAACTGCGCCCCCGGATTCGACTTGATCCACTCCGCGTCACGGGAGAGCGACTGCCGACCTTCCTCGGAGATCGCGAAACTATCATACGCGAAAAAGACGTCGCGTAATCCGGCCGCATCGGCCGCCGCCTGCTCGGACCGGATCTCATCCATCTGACGGCCGCTCTGGGAGGGATCCAGCTTCGCCATCATGGTGCCCCCGTTCACGCGCTCTTCGCCGGGATTCTTATCGAGTCCGCGCAATCCGGCCGATCCATCCCGTCCGGCCAGCGAGGTGTCGGGGAAATTGGAGCTGACCCCGCCGCCGGTCGAATCACCCGATCCGCCTGTTCCACCGGCGCCGGGAGTCCCTTTGCCCATGCCCGATTGAGAGGATTGCGTATCCCCTCCGGACTGCACCGATTTCTTCGAACAGCCCGGCATCGTGACCAGCAACAGACCGGCCAGCATCGGAATAGACCACTGTGACAACGTCGCTCTCATAGACTCACTCCTTCTTCTTAAGACATCTCCCGTCTGACCGGGAAGACGCCGTGTAATTAGTTATCGTGTACGTCGACACGGTGAATTACGACGCCGGCGACCAGGCCGGCGCACTGTTGTGCGTTCCAGTAAACGTGACCCGCTCCAAATCTTTCCCGTCTGCATTGATCATATAAATCTGGCTTTTCCCATCGACCGTCGAACTGAAGACGAGATGCCTCCCGTCCGGCGACCAGGAGGGGGAGTCCTCCACTCCGGGGCCCGCGGTCAATTGCACGCGCTTCTGCCCGTCCGGCGTGATCAGGCACAACTTATACTCTTTCTTGGGCGTCCGGCACACATACGCGATCCAGTTTCCGCGCGGTGACCAGGCCGGCGCCGCGTTATAGTCCCCCTCGAACGTCAACCGACGGACATTGGTGCCGTCAGCGCTCATCAAAAAAATCTGGGGCCCGCCGCTCCGGTCCGACGCGAACGCCAGCTCCCGTCCCGACGGAGCCCAGGACGGAGAAAGATCTCCAGATGCATGCGTGGTCATCCGCTGCATCGCCTTGGTTCTGGTATCTAGCTTGTACAGTTCCGAGTTCCCCTCATGACTCGAGGCAAACGCCAGGAAGTTGCCATCGGGCGACAGTGCCGGCGTGATGTTCAATCCGGGCAGGGAGACGATCGTCCATCGCTTGCCGGTAGCCAATTCGATCATGTCGATGTCCTGCGTATTGCGATTGCGATACGCGGTGAACACCAGAAACCGGCGATCCGGAGACCAACGCGGCATCAGATTCAGGAATCCATCCGACGTCAGCTGGCGAGGCTCATAGCCGTCATAGTCCATCACGAACAACTCTCGCGCCGTTCCCTGCTCGGAAACATAAGCAATTTTCGTGCGGGCGATGCCCGGCTCGCCGGTATACCGGAATACCAGCTCATCGGCAAAACGATGCGCCATCAGACGTACAACCGATGAGGAACCGACATAGCGTTTTCCCCCGACGATTTCATCCGATTCGCCGTCATAGACGAATCCGTCCATGCTCACATCGGCTTCTTTGTCTCCGTCCTTCGCGCCGGCCTTTCCCCAGACCAGCACCGAGACCCCGTTTTCCTTCGCCTGTTTGAACGCGGGGTGTGGGCCGGGGCCTACATCGCGCACCTTGATGCCGATACTCGGAAGATCCACCAGCGAGAAGACGAGCGACCTCCGGATATCGGCTTTGAGGACTTCTTCGATCCGCCCCCCGAGCCATTCCGGTCCGCCCGAATTCTGAATACCGAATACGCCGAGCGGAATTTTTTGAAAATCCGGCCGAGTGGCTTCGAGAAACACATCGGTCGCGCCGGACTCAAGAATACCGACGAACCCGGCCACGACCATGCAACCCGCTATGCACCACGTTCGGAATGTCATTGGCTATCCGTTTTGTTCTCCGACCATAAATGTGAAATGGGCGTCGAAATGTGAGTCGGGTAAATCCGCCGGAAAGTTCGGTAACGGATTGGCATTGATAACCGCCCGTTTAGCCGCGTCATCGAAATACCCGTTTCCGGAAGACTGCTCCACCGCCACTCCGCTCACGCTTCCATCCCGATTCAATCGGAACCTAACAATCGCCGTGTACACCTGAGCCGTCACGTCAACAGGCGGCGCTGACCACATACTGCTGATCTTTCGACGGACCAGGGCCAGATAGGCATTGGACCCGGGTGACGTGCTCGACACCTTCAGCGTCGTATCGACCGACTTGATGCTCGGAGCCTTCGCGTCGATTTGTGGCGTTGGCCGCACTTGAGGCTCCGCATGAACCGCCTTGGACTCTTTCGGCAGCTCGATCTTTTTGATCTTGTTGAGCTCTTCGTCCAGCTCCCGGTTGAGCTCCTCCGTCAACGACGGCTTCGGCTTTGTGTCGAGCGGTTTTTTCTGGACGATCTTCGCCTCGGACACGACCGGCACATCCGGCAATTTCAGCTTGGATGTATTCGGAACCGCCGGTTCCTGAACTTTCTTCGGCTTGTCGGTCGGACTGAAATCGCCGAACTTCGGCGCGTCCGGAGGCAACTCAATCCCCTTCAGGAGATCGCGCATCGGATCCTGCGCGGCCTTCGAGGGAACGGCTGCCGGCCGCTGCACGACCGGCGGCGCCACGGGAGCGGCTTTCACCGGAGGCGTCGGGACCGGAGTCTCCACCTGCTTCACCGGCGTTTTTACCGGCTCAGCCGCTTTGACAGGCTCCGCCGTCTTGACCGGAGGCGTCGGCAAACTGGCCAGAGAAATTTCAATGGACGCCAGCGGCCGTTCCCCATGCTGCGGCAACCGCACCCACGTCACGAGAATAAAGACACCCAGGTGAAGCGCCACCGACCAGACCACCGCCCGCTGAAGGCGGCGGGCCAATTGACCCTGCAGTCCCTCATCCAGCCAAGCCCGGGAGTGCGCTGCAACCTGTACCATGGTCAACCGATGTGTCCTATTTATTTCGACGCGGAAGTACCACGTCCGTCACCCGTTCAGGGAATCGACACCATCCCCAATTTCCCGATCCCGGCCATCAACACGCCGTCCATCGCCAGAGCCACCGTCTCCAACCCCAGCCCCCTGCGCATGTTGCAACCTGTACCACAGCCAACCGATTCGTCCTATTTATTTCGACGCGGGAGCGCCACATCCGCCACCCGCTCAGGGCCGGCCGGATCGGTCACCATTCCCAACTTTTCAATTCCGGCCTTCTTCACCCCGTCCATCACCTGCACCACCACGCCATACGGCACATCGCGGTCGGCCCTGAGATAGACCGAGACATCGGCATGCTCTTCTTTCAACAGTTTCAGCTTGCGCTCCAGCTGAACGGCGCTTACCTGATCCTTGTCGAGATACAGACGCTGATCCTTCTCGATTGTCAGCACCGCACGAATTTCAGGCTTGATAGTGTTCGACGCGGACACAGGCAACTTGATGTCCATGCCTCGGTAGAGCATCGGCGCGGTCACCATGAAAATGACCAGCAGCACCAGCACCACATCGACCAGGGGAATGATGTTGATCTCCGCCATGAAACGGCGCTGGCGTGTTTCGAGGATCATCCCTTCGTCCCTGCTGAATCCGGTTTACCCTTCGGAGACATCAAGGTCAGGAGTTCGACCGTGACCGTATCCATACGGAACGCCGTACCGCGAATGCGGGACAGAAAATAATTGTACGCGATAACTGCTGGAATCGCCGTAAACAACCCGGCCGCTGTCGCCACCAGAGCTTCGGACACACCGGGCGCCACCGCGGCGATACTGGCCGTGCCTTGCGAACCGATTTCCCTGAACGAGTCGATGATGCCCATCACCGTGCCGAGCAATCCGACGAACGGGCTGATATTCCCGGTCGTGGCTAGGAAGGGAAGATACGATTCCAGGTGGGAGAGCTGGCCCTGGGCGATGTGCTGCGCCGTGCGCTCCATGACATGACGGTCTACCGGCGCTGCGCCGGCACCATCCTGAGGCTCATGCCCGCTTCCCAAACGGTCGATCACGCCATGAAAGATCTTGGCGCAGGGGCTGCCGGTCGAACGCTGCGCATGTCGCGCCACTTCATCGACATCCTTGGCCTTCACCAGCACGGCCATGAATCGCCGATCTTCCGCATCGGCTGCTTTGAACACTTTCCACTTGAGAAGAATGACGGCCCAGGACACGATCGACAACAGGAGGAGAAGAAAGAGGACGACTTTCGACACGACGCCCAGCGATCCAATGAGAGCCATGGGACCTGACTGGAACATAGGACGCTAGCGTCTCCCTCC
>OMJA01000055.1 GCA_900299245.1 Nitrospiraceae bacterium
CAGAAGCACTTCAGGCCGGGATTGCCCGCGTGATGCTCGAGATTGCGCTGGTGCCCACCGGAAAGATTATCGACGACACGGACCTCGAAATCCCGCAGCAGCAGGAGATCGACCATGTGACTTCCGATGAACCCTGCCCCGCCGGTGACGACGGCGATCGGCTTTGCCGTCATGCCGCCGCGAGCCGCTTCAGCCGCATCACGTTGAAATAGGCGTCGTTGTCGAAGCTGTTCGGCAGGTCGCCGCGCCGGAAGGCCTGGCAGAGCTCGCGGACTGCATACTCGATCGTGTGTTTCGGCTTGTAGCCCAGCGCCTTGAAGATCTTGTCGGAATTGATGTGGTACGAGCGGATGTCGTCGGTGGGCGTCGTCACGATATCCAGCGTCTTGCGCTCGGGATACTCCTCGAGGACGATCTTCTGCACCATCTTGGCGATGTCCATGATCGACAGGTTCTGATAGCCCACATTGAAGATCTGATTGGCGATCTTCTCGTCGGGGGCCGTCAGGAACAACTCGACCGCGTCGCAATAATCCTGGACGTGCAGGTTCGGGCGCAGTTGCGAGCCGCCGAATACGGTGATCTTGTTCCGATTGACCGCATGGTTCGTCAGAATGTTGACCGACAGGTCGAGGCGTTGGCGCGGCGCGTAGCCGCAAACGGTGGCCGGCCGGAACGTCACGCCGACAAACTTGTCGTCGGTGTGCTTCGTCAGCAGCGGCTCGCACATGCCCTTGTACTTGTTGTACAGGGTCAGCGGCACCAGCGGATGGTCCTCGGTAACGTTCGGCTTGTCCGACACACCGTAAACCGATGACGACGATGCGTAGACGAAGCGCCGGACACCGGCCCGCTTGGCGGCGATCACCATCGGCTCGAAGGCATCGAGGTTCACCGAGGTCGAAAGCTGTTCGTCAAGCTCGAAGCTCGCGTCGTTGGAGATGCAGGCGAGGCTCACGAAAGCGTCATGCCCGGCCGTCGTTGCTGCGAGTTTCTCGGTATCCCGGATATCGCCTTGGACGATCTTGAGATTGGGGTGCTTGGGCAGGAAGTCGCTGCCGAAATACATGATGTCGTAAACGGTGACCTTGTAGCCGCGGTTCAGCAGCTGCGGCACCAGGCGGCTACCGCAGTAACCGGCTCCTCCGGTCACCAGCAGACGATCGAACTTCTTTTCCATTTTTCGTCCTTCTCGCTCGACGGCCGGCAGGCCTTCCGATCCACTCGCAGCGCCTAGCCGATGGTAAAGCCGGAGGCCTTGGCATCCTGATAGAACATCTTCACGGTCTCGAGTGAGTATCCGCCCAAGTTCTTACCCACAAGGGATAGCTTGGCAAGAATATCATTAGTCGCCGTAATGATATCGCAGCCGACCTCATCGGCCTGGAAAATGTTGAGCAATTCTCTCGGGCTTGCCCAGAGCAATTCAGCCTTTGGCCGCGCGGCAAGGGCCTTTTTGCAGGCGCGCATATGGGGCATCGGATCGACCCCCGTATCGGCCACTCGTCCGGCGAAAACCGACACGATTGCGGGCGTTGCCTCGGCCAGCACGTCCGCAATCTCCCGGACCTGCTCGACCGTCATGATGGCCGTAATGTTGAGGACGATGCCGTCCCTCGCCAGGTTTCGGATGATCGGCCCGGTGAAGGTGCCAGCCGTGTTCGTAACGGGGATCTTGACGTTGACATTAGGGCCCCAGGTCGCGATTCGCCGGGCCTGCTGCTCCATCTCGCCGAGGTCGTCGGCGAACACCTCGAACGACACCGGCCTGTCGGGAATGGCAGCCAAAACCTTGCGTGCGAAGGCTTCGTAGTCCGACACCCCGGCCTTCCTCATCAAGGTCGGGTTCGTGGTGAAGCCCTTGATATGCGGCAGGCGGTACATGGCGAGCATGCCGTCGAAATCCGCGCCATCGGCGAACAATTTGACCTTCAACTTCTCCGAACCTGTCATTCGCCCCTCAGCCCTTCATTGGCCAGATTCACGGCCCAGCAACGTCGCGCAGTATCCAATCCACCGCCCCTTGGAGCGATCGCACCACCGCGTCCGGCTGGCGCGGTTGCGTTTCAGCGGTATAGCCCAAATCCACGAAAATAGAACGGCACCCTGCGGCACGGCCGGCAGCGATATCGCCGGCTCTATCCCCAACCATGTAGCTTGCGGCCAGATCAATTTCGAACTCCTTGGCCGCCTCCAGCAGCATTCCCGGCAAGGGCTTGCGGCAATGGCATCGATCCTCCGGGACATGCGGACAAATCTTGATCGCGTCGAGCGGGAGGGCTGCCGACAGGCGACGATGCATAGCGACTAAAGTTTGCGGCTCCAGCCGGCCGCGGCCCAGTTCCGGTTGATTGGTGACGACCACCAAAAGAAACCCTCGCCGCTTCAGCTCCTTCAACGGCTCCGCAATATCCGGATAGAGATGGAAATCCTCGAGCGTCAGCGGCGCGAAACTGCGGCCTTCGCGAAACAACGGGATCGTCAGGACGCCGTCACGATCGAGGAAGACAGCCCTTGTCGAGTGGCCGGCCTGTGCGGACACCGGTCACCACTTCGTCTTGACCTGCTGAAGGATCGGGTGAGAGACCAGACAGTGCCAGACTATTCCCTGGAAACCCTCAGACAGCGGTGTCACGCGTCCCGGGTTCACTTCTGGGATGACCACGACGACATCTCCGTTCAAGGCCGTGTAGCCCGTCGAGCGGCCGACAATGCCGAGCACTCGTGCACCGCGTGCCTTGGCGAGCTCGATGGCCCGGATCAGGTTGATGCTGACATTCCGCGCCGCGTCGCCGCCGCCGACCGAGAAGATCAACAGGGCATCGTTCTTGTTCAGGCGGCTGACCTCGAGCCAGCCCGAAAAAACCGTATCCCATCCTTCGTCGTTCGTGCGGGCCGTCAACTCCGAGACGTTGTCGATCGGGCTGTAGGTCTCGATCCCGCATAGCTTGCGGAAATCGTTGACGGCATGGCTGCAATTGCCGGCGCTGCCGCCGACGCCGAGAAGAAACAGACGCCCTCCGCGGTCCCGGACGCTGGCCAGTTCCGCGGCCATTCTTTCCACGGTTGCGCCATCGATGTTTCGGGCGATTTCCTGGACTTCCCTGAGAAATGCTTCAACGTGCACCAAAGCCCTCACAGATCGCAAACAATGCAGATATTGTTACTACACGACTTAGCGAGGATCGAGGCACATGAAGGTTCTTGTCCCCGGAGTAACCACTTCCAGCGCCTTCCTAGGCTAGCCTCGCTAACGATCTCGCAATACTCAAATGTGGATTGCAGAGCTGCCGCTCTCTGCCTAGACAGCCTCCAACTACGGCCCCTTTGGCTCGATCCGGGAGTTCATGCTGTCCAGCGCAACCTCGGGGCGAAATCCAATCCAAACAACCGCACCGTAGAGTGCTCCCGCCATCGACAACAGCCGTACAGTAAGGAATATCGTGCCGTACGGTGCGTCGACACCGGTCATAAGGCGCGCAATCATGTAAAAGGCACTTTCTCCGACACCAAATCCGCCAGGTGTTATCGGCACTTGGTTTGCGAATTGCGCTAGCAGCATGGCGACCGAGAATTCCAGCCAATTCAGGCCGAAAAAATCGAACATCTGAGCTACAGCAATGCACCCCGCGATCGACCAAATCTGAATAAGCAGCGAGACGACCAATCCGACCGCAAGCATCGGAAGTTGTTTGCGGTAAACGCTGACGGCATCTACGCAGTCGACTACCGTAGACCCAACTCTCCCCAATCGCTTCAACGGACGCTTGAGGTTGCCCAATAGGGCGTCCGGAAGCAGCACGATGACCAGCCCACCCAATATCCCTATAGTGGTTGCGGCAATCACAATTTCTGCAAAGGAGCGCAGTGCACCACTCCCTTGGAACAGGTTTCGATTCGCGAGAATTGCTGCGCTAGCAAGCATCAACAGTGCCCCCAAGCCCAACAGCCGGTCAACGATCAGCGACATTAGCGCAGCCGTTCTCCGGCCCGTTACTCTACCAAAGATGTAGTAAAACCGCATGGCATCGCCTCCGATGCCGCCTGGCATGAACGTATTGAAGAATTGACCAATGGCGGTAATTCGGAGCGCGGAACGATATGTGAGGTGGAAGGACTGCGCGCGCATCAGCAGCTGCCAACGAAGGCTAAGCAGAAACAACGGAGCAAAAAGCAGGATCGCCGAAGTCAGCCCCAATCCGGGCGAATGCCATAGGGCGGATATGCTCGCCAAATCCAAGGCGCCATATCTCCATAGGGTTCCCATGATCGTCGCAGCCGCAGCAACCTTCGCCCACCGCCAGGCCACGGCAAGCCTCGAAGATTGTGACTTGGTAACGTGAGACGTCATTAGTGAGCGTGAAAACTGTCGTGGCTGCTAATCGAAGCTAGTGTGCCATCGATCCAACGACTGTTAAGCGCCTCATTCATGCCAGCGCCTTAAAGATGCCGATGGCACCAACCATCCGGCGAGCTACGGCTCGCGTGCCGCGATTTCCTCCATCGCCTCACACACGATGTCAACATACTCGTCTGGCATGCCAGGATAGAATGGCAGTGAGAGCGTCCGATCGCCGATGCTTTCGGCGATCGGAAACGTGCCGTCCTTATAGCCGAGCCTTTCACGCAAGTACGACATTTGATGGATTGCGCGATAATTCACTACAGTCTGGATGCCGCGCTCTTGTAACCCCTTCACCATTTTGTCGCGCAGTGCAGCGTCGACCCAAATAGGATAGAGATGGCGTGCGTGAACCGCATCCTCTGGCACCGCCGGAATTTGCAGCCAATTCAGTTGGCCAAGACGTTCATTGTAGCGCCGCGCCAAACGCTCCCGATCCGCAAGTTTGCGGTCAAGCCGGGAAAGTTGCGGCATCAACATCGCCGCTTGAATATTGTCCATGTTGTACTTCCAGCCCAAGACTTTCATATCCCAATGCTGGTAGCCCTCGCGATGCCGGTCTGCCGCCGACTTAGTCATGCCATGCAATCGGAGCATCCGGAGTGGCTCCAATAGGTCGTCCCGGTCCGTAACTAGGGCACCGCCTTCGCCGCATGTCAGGTTCTTGGTGGCATAGAAGCTGAAACAAGCGACATCTGACAGACCACCGGGCTGGATGCCGTCACGGACCCCCTCCACACAATGCGCTGCGTCCTCGATAATCGCTAGCTTGGACGCGTCGGCGATACGCCTAAGGGCACGCATATCACATAACAGGCCATAGAGATGGACGGGTAGAATAGCCTTGGTACGCGGCGTCACCGCAGCTTCGACTGCCTTGGCATCGATATTTCCGGTATCCGGCTCGACTTCCGCCAAGACGGGCGTGGCTCCCGCTTCCAGGATCGCTGCTGCAGTCGCTATGAAGGTCATTGGCGTCGTGATAACTTCGTCTCCTGGCCCAATACCCAACGCCATGAGCGCCATATGCATGGCGCCGGTACAGCTCGTGACGGCCAGCGCATGACGCCTGTGGAGATAGGCTGCAAACGCCTTCTCGAATTCCGTCACGACATCGCCCGTGGTCAAGATGGGGCCGCCAAACACTCTGGCGATCGCTTCCAATTCCAACTTGCCGAGATCGTGCCGATAGAAGGGAACCCGAACGTTCAATGGAATTCCTTACGGCCGGCTGCCGTGACAATTGGAATGTGACGCAACCAACGTTGCGGCTGCCACCATTCCTGATTTGCAACGTACCAATCGATTGTTTCGCGCAAGCCGGTTTCGAAAGTGCGTTTTGGCTTCCAATCCAGCAGTCTCTGAAATTTGGCAGCATCGCAAGTATGACGAACAACCTGCCCGGGACGTTCGCCAATGAGCTCGATGGAACTGCTTGAATTGTGCATTGCGCTTTTCACGGCCTTTGCAATTTCAAGCACGCTCACGTCGTTACCCGTGCCAAGATTGAAAACTTCACCGATGATCTTCTCAGGAATCGCATGGAGGAGCTTGTCCAATGCCTCGCAATGGTCCGCGACATGCATAAAATCGCGCCGCGCGGTACCGTCACCGTGCACGGTCATCGGCTCGCCCAGCAGGCCGCTCGTGATGAAGCGAGGAACCACCTTCTCAAGGTGCTGATAAGGGCCAAAATTGTTGAAGGGCCGAACAATCACTGCAGGGATACGGTAAGTTTGCCAATAAGAATAAACAAGACGATCCGCTCCGCACTTGGCTGCCGCGTAGGGACTCATCGGATTCGTCGGATGATCCTCGTCCATCAGAGGACCAACAGCGGTACCGTAAACTTCCGACGTCGAAATGTGAACAAACAGCTTTACCTTGGGCTGGTTGCGAAGGACTGAGTTCGCCACCACCTGAGTACCGAGGACGTCCGTCTCGAAAAACTGCCGATTGTCGAAGATCGACCTGGTAACGTGCGATTCTGCAGCAAAATGAAAGACAATATCGGATTGGCGTACGAGCGCGTCGACCAAGTCGGCGTTCAGCACATTCCCGTACCAAAATTCAAATCGCGAATTGTCCTGCCCACTACCCGGCAAGTTTGCCACGCTACCCGCATAGGTCAACGCATCGAGCACCAAGATTCGATAGTGTGGGTAACGATCGTAAAGGTGACGTACGAAATTGCTACCAATGAAGCCTGCGCCTCCGGTGATGAGAATGGTCCTCAAGATTTTCCTCTAATTACCTTTGGACTCTCCGGCCCGACATTCAAAATCAAATCCAACGCTGAAAGATAAGGCACGAATTCCCCGTGGAGTTGAGGATAGCTCGGATGAGCGTAGTCTTGCCATACAACTTCGATCCCGGCATTGTCGAATAATTGATTGTCCAAGTAGGATTTGGCCGCGTTGCCCGATAGATAGCGACTCGCACCGAAGTGTTGGCATATTTCCAGCAATCGCCCACTTTGGCTGCCGCGAATGCCCAGTTCCGACGCCTTCAACAGATTCGTCTCCACCTCGAACCAACGGGCCATCAACTCGATAATGCACAAATCAAGGTCGATCAGATTGTCCCACGGACGCGTTAGAATCTCCGCAAGTTGTTTAACATACGGTTCGCAGTGCGGCGCTCGCGAATACGCTTGATGGATCGCGGATACTAGCTTCCGAGCCCAATTCCTCGAATTGTCTATTTTCACGTCGCTAATGGCTTGGCCGTGGTGGCCGCTGTGTCGTACCGGCACAGTAAGCCACGCAACACCATTCGCAGTCTTGATTCGATTCCTGTTACGCCACCCATGCTTGTCGAATTGCACGTCGTCGTAGATCACAAATACGTCGCTTCGGATCATTTGGTCGAAGAAGCCAAGCCATGGCAGAAACCCTGGCTGAAGGACGGCGACTGTCGTCACGGCAAAGAAGCAGATGGCAGCGGGGGACGCACCGAAAGCAGCATCGCGCCGTCGCAAAGCAGGACCAATCTCCGATCCGACTGCCTATCCACGTTTGGCGCGCTCGCTGCGACTTTGCCCTTCCAAACCTTGATAATCGCGTCTGCTACCTGGCCATCGACGAAGGCACCCGGGTACGGCATCGACGCACGAGCAATTCTCAGATTGTACTCGAGTCCCATTTGCGGGTCGATCGTACGATCGGTATCCCGCGGCCTGGCCCAATAGCTTGCGCCGTCAGGCACCTGAGGTTTCGAATTGAGGTGCCCATTCAAAGATTTCGAAATGATTTGCGGCAATGCTGCCGCAGCGAGCTCGGCGAGGCGCCTGCGGAGAGTCCCTTGAGTGTCCGATGGCCGAACTTTGAGAGCACGCTGCCACACAACGTCACCGCCATCGATGACCCTACTCAGGTGGTGGATGGTGAGGCCGGTTTTCGCTTCCCCATTGCGCAGAACCCAAAAGAATGGATTGGGGCCTCTATATGATGGCAAGAGAGATGGGTGAAAATTGAGGGCGCACTTCGTGGATCCGACGATACGCTCTCCAAGTATTCGATGATAAGTGGCGACCAGCAGCAGGTCGAGCTCTGCTGATGCAATGCGCGCTTCACCCTCCGCTCCGATGAAGCATGGAATGCCCAAGCGTGCTGCCTCCGCCTCTAAATTGACCTCTGGATAATATGGAAATGGATTTTGCTCATGCCGGGTAACGATTAGATCCAGTCGCTGTCCCATGGCGACCAGCGAATTCGCGATAACATTGCCGAAGCCAGTCAACGCGCAAAGACCGATACGGAGATGGGCCATGCTCGATGTGTTCAAGGGTCACCGCGATCAGCACATCGCCAATTGATGGCGATCACACCACGCTTGCAGCATCAGCAAATTCCAAATACGAGGCCCGTGATTAGCCCCGCCGGAGAAATGAAGATCCAACAGATGCCGAACCGCACTTGGCTGCAACAGGCCATGGCGCTTGAGGCGTTGTTCGGACAGCAGATCTTCAACCATAGGCCGCAGTTCGACGAGCAGCCATTGATCTACCGGCAAAACGAACCCTTCCTTGGGGCGATGCAGTATCCCGTCAGGGATCAGTCCGCGAACGGCCTCTTTGAGGATATGCTTCTCCCGGCCCGCTCGGATTTTCATGCTGCCGGGGATTGTCGCGGCGTATTCCACGAGACGGTGGTCTAAGAATGGCGGCCTTACTTCGACGGAATGCGCCATGGAGAGCCTGTCCACGAACGGAAGAACCTGATCGGGTAAGAGCGTCAAAAAATCGAAAGCCAAGGCCCGATTGAGCGGATCGCGCGTCGTGATCGAGTCGAATATGGAAGCGATCAGTGCGCCGCTCGACGCGCCTCCAGCAAGGTGGAGGAAATGAGGGGTGACCAACTCTCGTTTGCCTGCGTCTGTCCAGAGATGAAGCGACAAACGCTGCTCGGCTTCACTACCCCGAGCGAGGACTGCATCCAGATACTCCAGGCGGTTCTGAAAGGGCGCCAGTTCGGCAGGGGTCGCTTCCGTGACCGGTCGGCCGGACGCCCGCAGTTGCCGCACTTTCGCCAGCGGGCCTGCAAGGCGATGTGAAAGGTAGCTCCCGAAGATTTCGTCAGCGCCGTCGCCTGACAGCGCGACCTTGACGTGCCTAGAGATCAGTTTGGTCAGGAAGTAAGTCGAAGTAACTCCAGAAAACGGCTCGTCAAACGCCTGCAGCACACCGTCGACGCTCTCCGCCGCTTCCTTGGCGGACAGCAGGTACTCCTCGTGGTCGGTTCCACAGGTCTCTGAAACAAGGCGGGCGAACCTTTGATCCTCGGCTTTGTGCCTAACGTCCGCGCCATAGACTAACGAGAACGTCTTGACCCGATTGGCCCCGGAGAGGCGGCTCATGATCGCAACCACTGATGAACTATCGACTCCGCCCGACAGATATGCCCCAAACGGCACATCCGATCTCATTTGAAGCCTGACCGAGTCCTCCAGAAGGGCACGAATGTTGTGGGCCGCCTCTTGCTCACTCAAGTCGGCGTTCTCACAGAATCTGACCCGCCACCAAGTCCTCAAGGTAATGCCAGCGCCCGAAACGACGGCGCACTGCCCGGGGCCCAATTGCCTGACATCAGCAAAGGCCGTGTGCGGTGTAGGAGTATTCTTGAAGCTGAGGTAATGATAAAGGGAGCTGAAATCCGGCTGTTTCGACACCGACGGATGCTCAAGGACTGCTTTGATTTCCGATCCGAAGACGATCCCGGTTGCCGTCTTTGAATAATACAGCGGTTTGATACCCACTCTATCGCGGGCCAGCACCAATCGCTCCTTTTTTGAATCCCAAAGTGCGATCGCGAACATTCCGTTCAAGTGGTCCAGGAAGTCGAGTCCATGCTCCTCGTATAGGTGGACAATTGTTTCGGTATCAGAATGATCTGAGCGGAATCGATGGCCGCGAGCCACCAAGCTTCTCTGCAGCTCGAGGTAGTTGTAAATCTCACCATTGAAGACAGCTACGATCGAACCATCTTCATTGAACATCGGCTGGTGGCCACCGTCGATGTCGATGATTGCAAGCCGGCGCATTCCCAGCGAAATGCCTTCTCCTTCCCAGAAGCCACTATCGTCAGGACCGCGATGGCGAATAGATGCCACCATCTTTTCGAGCACCCTACGATCATGGCGCCCGGCAAAGCCTGCTATTCCACACACGAGGGGGATATCACCCAGCAGACGATTGAAAATCGTCGTCGTCTGACAGCTGTTTCAGTTTGCTTGCACGATGGCTCTCGGCATCCTTCACGACTTTCCAGTAGTTGTGATGCCAAGAACGATACTGCCAGTCCGGGCACCCCCGGCACATTTCGATATCCTTGCCACGGCCCGCCAGATGCTTCTCGCGATAGAAGCGGAAGCCATCACCGTGCCATATCTCCGAAATAGTCTGCAACCCAACCATCCCCATACTCGTGTTGGCCGAGATGTCGTAACCGCAGACCATCACATTGCCTCGACTATCGATGTTCAGGCGCTCGAAAATGAATGGGCACGGAACCTCGTCAGTGTTCAGGTATGGAGCCGGATCGGCCGAACGCTGCGAGTCGAGTGAGGTATTCACCCCCCAGGTTAGAAACTTGCGCTTGATGAAATTATCAACGCCAATCTCGTCACGCCAAAACTTCTCGACGGCATCTATGTCTACGCCCTGCTGGTTGACGCCGGAAGCAATGATCTTGGATGGACTGCCGATTTCATCACGCATTTTCAACATCCGCCGGGCATTGCGCAGCAGACGGTCCCATTTCAACCCCTTACGGACCACAGCGTAGGTTTCCTCATCACGTGCATCGACAGAAAACTCAATCATGTCGACGCCGGCCTCGAGAAGCGCTCGCGAATTACGCTCGGTAAATGCCGAGCCGTTGGTAATCAACCCGATCTTGCAGCCGACATTTTTGGCGTACACCAGCAACTCCGACGCTTGCGGGTGTAGCATCGGCTCACCGCCACCAGATATGCGCAAATACGCGCCGTGTGGGCCCGCCTCGTCGGCAATCAGCTTGAAGATACGCTCCGGCATATTGGGAACGTCCTTGTACGCTTCCCGAATATTGGAATTCGTATACGGGCAGTGTGGACATTCGGCATTACACGGATAAACAAATGACAAAACCAGCATCATTGGAAATGCCGCTGCGTCTGGACGCAGACCATACCGCTCCGCCGTTGCCAGTTGCTCCAACTCCGTGTGTGTAGCGAAAGTATCGGTCACAGCTTATCCTCAGGAGGCCGCAGATTTACCTGGAGTAATCTTGAAGTCTGTGGTCTCGGGATCGAACCAAAACGGTCTCGAGCCCTCAGTATTGCTCTTCTCGTACTCTGCTCCCGCCGTTTGCCAATCTCGGCAGCCTTGACAAATCTTTGGTATCTCTTTCCATCGGTGCTCACGATGGGGCTTGCGGAGTTGGTCTCCTAGAATATTCCACAGTTCCTTGACAGACTGAAAGCGGACATTGCCAGCCTTGAACATACCCTCGTAGTCAACGGCGCACGCCACAACCGATCCATCCTGATGGATGGCCATTGTGTTGTTGCCCCAAGGACAGGCAATACGAAATTCCGTCTCATGGTCTATACGATCCGAGCGAATCGAGCCGGTGGCTGTCCACTCGAATTTGGGGCGGACTTTCACTTCTGCGCCCCTCTCCTGCCAGAATTTACGATAATCTTCGACTTCGTGCTCGTTCTCTTCCATCAGCGAGAATTGGCAAATGATGATTGGGTATTTTTGCCCGCGGCGTTCTCGCTCTCTGAGCAGATCCTCAGTCCCGCCGTAGCTTTCTTCCCACTTCCCGAGATATCTAATTTTTTCGTACGTCTCCTTTGTGAAGCCATCAAGGCTGAGAATGAAACGCTTCAGCGGAGACCGAAGAATTCTGTCGATATGGTTCTTGCGCCGCAGCAACGACGCATTGGAGTTCAGCACCTGGTTGCGGCAACCGACTTCTGCGGCATAGTCGATTCGATCCCAAATCTCGTCACCCATGCCCAGAGCTTCGCCGTAGAACGTCGGCCAAATCTCGGTGTCCGGCGAATATTGCCCGAGCTCCTCGACAATCTTGTCGTGGAGGTCGCGGTCCATCTTGCGCTTGGGTCGGATCAGCTCTTTATGTGAACAATGAATGCATTGCTGATTGCACTGCGACGTGTTCTCGATCACCAGTTGAGGAGGGTAAGCATGCTCGACGAGCTTGCTCTCAATAGTAAGCAGCTTGCGCTCTAGGGCAGAATCCATAGCTAAATATATATGCAAACAGACGACTTCCGCCATGGCCTTTTGTACTTGTACGGCCATCCGAGTTGTCCGTGCCAAGGATACCAAAACCTTGCCGAGGACCGCCAACCAAGGCTGTATTGGCCGACTTTTGAATTCAGGACGTCAAGGTCAGCGCGTTCCTCTTCATCAGTTGGCTAAAATCCCTGGTTATTGTGTGGTTCCAATGTTGGCAAGGCACGACTTGCACTTTGGCCACCTTCACGTCGTAGGCTTGTGTTGGTCTGAAGATAACCCGCATGGGGCCGACTTTTTTTGGCAAAGCGAAGGCCGCATGAACGCAGTGCCCCCTGCCACGGGGTTTTCGGACCAAGGGATAGTTGCGAGACGGACCTTTGATGGGACGCATGATGGAGAAGTTGCGGTTCAAGGAAGAGCAGATTGTGTCGATCGTTCGAGAGACGGATCGGGATTCGGTGTGCGTTGTAGCCAAGCCCCATGGCGTGATCGAGCAGGCGATCTACACATAGAGGAAGCAGTTCAGGTCGTTCCAGCCTGACGATATTCGTCGTTTGAAACAGCTCGAGGCGGAGAACGGCAAACCCAAGAATCTGCAGGCGGAGCGGGATCTCGAGATCGAGGTGATGAAGGAGATCGCCGCAAAAATGCTATGAGCGCCGGCTGGTCGCGAGCAGGTGGCTTATGCAAGACGTCGCGGGCGGTCGCAACGAAGATGGCTCACACTACTTTCGATGTCGCGCTCGTCGCTCGACTACCGCTCGGCGAGAGCGGATCAGGATGCACCGGTGCTCGCGCGCATGGCGGCGCTAGTGGCGAAATACCCGCGCTTCGACTACCGGCGGATCCGCATCTTCCTGGAGCGTGAAGGTCACGCCATGAGCTGGGGCCGCAACTGGCAGGTGTGGCGGTTGGCCAAGCTGCAGGTGCCGCAGAAGAGACCGCGCATCGCGACGGGACGGCTACGGCCGTAAGCGGCGAACGGTGCCAAGGAGGCGTGGTTCTACAACTTCAAGTTCGACTGGGCAGCCGACGACTAGCAGCTGAAGTGCCTAACCGCGACCGACGAATGGACCAAGGAAGGTCTGGCGATCGAAGTCGACGGGCGTATCCGGTCAGGCCGGGTGATCGAGGCATTGTCGCAGCTGGTCAGCGAGCGCGCCGCGCCGCTCTTCCTGCGCTCTGACAACGGCCCGAAGTTCGTAGCCCCTGCGCTGCTGAAATGGATGACCGATCAGCAGACCGAGGCTGCCTTGATCGAATCTGGCAAGCCTTGGCAGACTGGCGTCGCGGAGAGCTTCAACAGCAAGTCCGTGACAAGTGCCTCAGCTTGAAATTGTTCCGCGCGCGCCGACACCGAGGTCGTGATCCAGACTTGGCGGCTGCGCTACAATGAGATTCGCCCGCTTTCGAGCGTCGACAATTTGACGCCAGCCGAGTTCGCCGCGAAGCTTCAGCAGATCAACGCAGCTTCCGCTTCCGCGAAGGCCCGCTACGCGATGTGGGGGCTTCGCGCCCGGCCCATCAGGACATCGTCTCGCAAAGGACATTCGAAGGCAAGAGTGGCCCGCAATCTCAAGTCAAAATTGGTCCGATAAAATTGGGCAGGTCAGGGCCCAGCACGAAAGGACAACGAATTTGAGCTGCAATTCCCCAATAGTCAGCGGCTTTCGAGCCTGAATTCAATGGACGCGTCCGCCTGGCAAACAACG